>JAZLGS010000074.1:0-2755 GCA_045616425.1 Treponema sp. | reverse complement strand
GTTCAATGAAGAATTGAATTTAATCATCTTCAAGTTGAAAGTAAAAGGCAAGTCCATCCTTACAATGATAAAAAGGGAAATTATAACGCTCAAAGCCTGGGCAAGAACTGTTGCAATGGCAGCACCTGCAGAACCCATTTTAAGAACCGCAACAAAAAACAAATCGCCAAAAACATTGAATACACTTGCAATGGCAACAATGATCAAAGGAAGTCGGCTGTTACCAAGTCCTCGGAAAATTGCTCCTAAAAGATTATATGCAACGATAAAAAGAATTCCCGCACTGCAGATGATCATATAACTTTTGCAATAAGCGACAGCTTCTTCAGGAACCCTAAGCATGCTGATCCAGGAAGGTGTTGTAAAAATCATCAGGACAGAAGTAATCATTGCAATGATGAAAAAAAGCACGATGCCGCTGCCGATGATTATACCCGCTTCTTCAAGTTTTTTTTCGCCTATTCTCTGACCAAGAAGAATTGTCATGCCAAGGGAAATTCCAGTAATCACATTGGAAATGGTCATCATGATGTGGCTTCCGTTTGAAACTGCAGAAACGGCTGCCGCATCACAGAACTGACCGATTATTATTAAATCCACGGCTCCATACATTGTCTGCAGGAGCATTGCAAAAAGGATTGGAAATGCAAATTTCAAAAGTGGCCCAAGGATTGAACCTTCCGTAAAATCAGAAACTGTTTTCATAGAAAAGAATTTATCCAATATGGAAGATTAAATCAATTGAGGTGATTTTTACTTTGCAGTTTCTACATTTTTATTTTTCATGTACCTGGTAAACGGAAGCTGCCGCCTCATTTTCAACACCATAGCCGCCACTTCCTATATCCCAGTCGTAGGTTGAACCGATGAAGTTTTTATTCTTATCATAAAGATAGATTTCACCGAACCTGTTGTTTTTTGGAGTTCCAAGCTTTATGGATACATCAAGCCCCTTCTGTTCTGGAAGCAAATTGAATCTTCTGAAATTCGAAAAATCTTCGCTTATCCAGCTATAGTAAGGAAGTCTGAATTCGGAAAAATACGGATAGAGATGAACTTCATTGTTCCCCGTAATTTCATAGCCTCCGATAATTGCCCTTACCAGTTCTGCATTTTCAGCCCTTGTATCAAAATCATAGCACATGTAGATTCCATCAGGCGAAAAGTTGAAGCTATAACCTACTTCACCATCATCCTCGCAGTTAAAAGTTTCTGCGCAAAGACCTACCTGTTCCTTGACCAAAGGATCAGTATCACTTATCTGGTTTTCCTTTTCCGTAATCATAATATCATATGATGAATAGAAATGATTCTCCTTTACTTTTTCACCCACAAGAAGCATTTTTCCATTCCACCAGAATTTCATATCAGAGCCTGGAACTGATTCTAATTTCATGGCAAACAAAAGGTTGAATGTCCTTGTCGAATAGAATGTAATGTATTTGTCCAACGTTCCTTCCAGTACGGCACAGATGGATTTATCTTCATTCATCTGGAAATTATTATACGAGCGTCTACCTTCATAAATTTCATTGTTTGCAAATCTGTAGGAAGCCTTTAGGTTTGCATCAGAATCATATACACAGAATCTTGAATCGCAGCATAGCACATCCTCTGAGTCTGGAATAAAGATAGTTCTATTTGAGAACTGAGTTTCCGGGAGCATGTGAACAACAGGATCAGGCCAGTTTTCTGAATTTGAGCTTACATAAACCAGGGCGTTCTCAACAATATGAGTTGAAGAAGTCCATCTGGAATTACAAATGTGATAAACAGCATTGTTGTTCTCATCAAAATCCACATCATAGTCATATTCCAAGTGATGGTCTGAATCACAGTTTGGAGTTTCAACATCCAGAATTTTCTGAACCTTAGTTTCAGCATCAAATGCTATCATTCTGGAAATGTATCTTTTGCCCGTAAAGAATTCTCCCACAAGATAAAAATATCTTTCATCCTTACTTACGCTTATACTCTCAATTACTACAGAACCACTCAAGGCTTCCGGTGCGTCCGTGTCGATTTCAAAAACCGTTGAAATGCTGCCTTCATCCATGGAATATAGGCATACTGATTTTCCCCAGCCAAAATAAACTGCGTTGCTTTTTGCACTGTAGAAAATTGCATCGGATTCTCTATCATTGTAATCATTTAGATAAGCTGACAGATAGACATTCTTTACTTCATCGTTGTTCCGGTTGTATATCTTCAGGTTTTTTGACTCATTGACCCTGGCAACATAATGGATGTTGTCGGAGCAAAGGACAATTCTTGGTATATACCCTAAGGATGCCTTATAGTCGTTTTTTTCAACAAGCACATCAGCATTTTTTCTTACATAATGGGTTTTGTTTTTGGAAACTTTAAAACCGTCGGCCGTGGAATATCCTGGTGTCCTTCCAAATACCCATCCTTTTTTTCCAGTGGACTGATTCAAAATATAATACCAGGCGCCATCATCAAGATAGCGGCTTACTCCAGCAACCCTGATGATTATTCCGGAATCCTTTCCGCCAAAGCTAGAAATCTTTTTGGATTTTTCTGACGGTGCACTATACATGACAAGGGTTCGATTTTCATGAGACATTATGTAGCTGCCTATCGATGCCATTCTTGGCTGATCAAGCATGCCATAATGATAGTAATCGGACGAAATGTTTTCCCCCAGATTTCTTTCCATGTAGCCGCCAAAGACCCATCCGCTTTTTACTTTTTTCTTTTCTGCAATATCTGACGGCAATTCAATTTCAAGCCA
>JAZLGS010000073.1:0-28048 GCA_045616425.1 Treponema sp. | reverse complement strand
AGAAAAAGTAACATTTTATATACGCTTTTCCACAAATTTCCTGTTGAAAACGCAGGATTTTCGTCACATTTTATATACGGAATGCATTTCCTTATGCTGAAAGCATTTAATGCAGTTTTCCACTCCATGTGGTAACAGTTTTACTAATTCCTTCTATATAAACAAATAGTTTAAACAAATAGTTTTAAAATACAAATAGTAACAGCATGTAATATGTGCATAAACGTATACAAACTGTTACTATCATTTTCCGTATGGTTATGTAGCATTAGTAGTAAAATTAGTTACACAATTATGAAAAAAGCAATGGTAGGGAACGACGGCAGAGCCGGAAAATTGCGGAAGCAATTTTAGTGACTCTCGAAGCAGCTGTACTGCGCACGTTACCTATAGGAAATACAAGGTTCCTGAAGGAGCCGGCTTTTTTTCCGTCACCGGACCCCAGTTTTTTTAGTAAAATGCAAAAATTTTTGCACCACTTTTTACGAATACAGCCTTCCGTATATATTCTGTTATCATTTTATAAAGTAGATGAAACTAGGATATACCTGCTGTCACCTTCCGTAATGACAGGCTTGCTTTTTGCAAATGTAATGCCCGAATTATCTGCAGCAAATGAAACATTAAGGTCAGGATAATAATTTTTCTTTATGTTTTCAATCTGACCTTTTATGTAATCATAATTTACACGTTCCTGAGCTTCATCAGCCCCTTCCCTTACAGGCATGAACTGGTCAACAAGAAGCGCCCTTGGAATGAAAAGCGGTTCATCAGCATTCAGACTGTTGTTCCTGTATACGAACCATGCATAAAGGTCTTTTCCTACGACACTGGAAATTTTCTTATATACTGAATAATCAATAGGTACGGAATGAGTCTGCGAAAGTTTTGTAAACTTGTCAGAAAGCAGGATTGTAATCCCAACACTCTTTTTATCACCACTTCCGCTTTCCAGGTCTATATACTGGAAGGCATCAAAAAAAGGAATCATACCTGTTGAAACCTTTGTTGCCTTTACTGTTTCTGCCAGGTCTTTCACTTCATCATAGAACTCTTTAAAGAGGACTTTCTGCACCGTTTTTGTTTTCCGCTCTTCAAAAATGAAGGATGCATTTGCAAAACACTCAAGCTGTTCTTTTATGTCCTTTCCACGCTGTTTTGGAAGCTGCAATTCGGTAAGCAGGCTCTGCAAGGACTTGTAATAAAGCGTCACGGGTTTTCCGTCAGAATTATTTTTTGCAAGCACCGCATGAGTCGTAAGGACAGACAAAAGCAGGCGTCCATATTTTCCAAACGGAACTTTCAAACCACCGGTAAGCCTTAACGTAATGTTGTTGTACTTCCTTTCAAATACGTTTTTCTTTACATCGCGCAACGGAAGGGATGCAACGATGAACGGGCTTGGTATGTAGGACCGGAGCTGTTTTTCTTCGCTGTTTACTTCTTCAGGAAAAAGGCCCTCATTTTCATTCATCTGCTTCCCCTGCTTTTTCTATGCCGCTTTTGCTGAGTGTAAGGCGGCCTGCATTTACTTCACGCATTATGTAATCGACAGCCATTTCAAAACCTGATGTCATGTTCAGTTCGTATTTTGAAAAAAATGTCTTGAATTTCGTCCTTTTACCTTGTGACAGGCTGATATTCACTGCATCAGAATAACGGTTTTTCCGTACTTTAGGCTCTTCTTCCTGATGAACCGGAGCTGCCGGAGTTTCCTGCACAGGTTCCGGAAGTTCATCTTCCTGGGCACTGAAATTATTCTGCATCTGGTTGAGCAGGTTTTCCGGCAATGTTGAATTTCCCTGTGCCGGTGTTACTTTCTTTGCTAATGGCATGGTTTACCTCACAAAATCTGCAAGTTTTTTGAAAGCTTCGATTGTTTCAGGTTTTGCGCCCTGCTGGAAAATCGTCTTTCTGTTGATTTGTGACATCTTTACATTCTGGTCCTGGGGAATTTCTACAATATTAAGTTCCGCTGACTGGAGTGCATTCAGAATATCATTTGCCAGCTTGTAGCTGTGGTTTACTTCGTTGAGGATTACGGTTTTCAGTTCCGGATTCTTGCAGCGTTTGCGTTTCTTAAAGTCCTTGAGGTTTGAACGGAATATTTCCAGTCCGTCCTGAGAAAAGCCGTCTGCCTTGATTACGGCAACTGCTTCATCTGTGGCTGTAAAAATATTTTCTTCGAATGTATCAAAATTCGGTGAAGTGTCAAAAATGCAGTAATCAAAACCGAGTTTTTCAATTTCTTCGGCAAGGTCTACGAAAATGAACGGTTCCTTTATTGCAGTAGTCGCCCTGTAAAGTTTCAGCTGATTCTGGTCTTTGTCATCAATTGCAGCTGTAGGAATTATGAAAAGGTTTTCTACAGATGTCTGTTTGATGGCCTGGTCAAAAACTGCATTGCCGTTGAGGACGTCCGCCAGTTCATAATCAAATTCGTCAAGAAGGCAGCTTGTGGAATTTCCCTGCGGGTCACCGTCAATAAGCAGTACCTTTGATGTTTTTGCAAGTTCGGCAGCAAGTGAAACACTGCATGAACTTTTTCCGACTCCACCTTTCTGCAAGGCCAGTGTTATTTTTTTCATTTTCATCCTCCCTGAAAATGCCGTTTCATGGCAATCTAATATTTCTAATATCGTATATTAATAATTATGTTATGATTATCGTTAGAAATATTATAAACATTAATAAAATAATTAGCAATATTAGAAAATTTATTAGTGCAAGAATTAGAATATGTATTAGAATTGATGTTAGTAATAATAGAAAGAATATTAGTAATATTAGAAAATGTGTTAGAAAAAATTAGACCGTCGAGGAAGGCCGTAGAGGGGCCGTTTTGCCTCCGGTCGACAATTTTATCAACCGGAGGCAACGGAGCCCTTCTACGGCCTTTTTTTAAATTTTCCCTCTTTTCCTGTGATGTGAAAATATATGTTTTCTCCGTAATTCAAATAGCGGGCGACGGCTTCAGCCAAGTCTCCGAGAAGCTGTGCTTTGAAGGCGCAGGTATTAAGTTGGAACCTTTGGAAGCTACCTTTTCACGTATGGGAACCCATTTTTTTTTCGTCAAAAAAGGGGCAGGTTTTTTAGCAGCACTTTCTTTGATTTTACGAAACCTGGAACAGTTCGTATATAAACTGTTACCATTATTTTTATGTGTATATATTCTGTTACTGTTGGCCGGATTTTATGAAAGTGAAAGAAGAATTTCATTGAAGTGTGGTCAGTATTTTTTTTCATCCGGTTGAAACGGTGTTTTCTGTGGATAACCATGCAGGTTTGAATTCCTGTAATTTTTTGATTATCGGCAGGAAATGTGCGGAACGTTAAGTATCCCCGGAATCGTATATAAACTGTTACCATTATATAATGATGGCGTATATAAACTGTTACCATTAATGCAACCCGGAATATACGCCGTATATAAACTGTTACTACTTTTATCCGTGATGAAGGATTGGATTGCGCGGATGCTGTACGCCGGAGCCTGTCATTTTAGTTTAAAATTTGGGCCTTCGTAAATGCGGGATGGATTTCCACGGACAATGCGTTTATTTTCCAACCATGCATCAGAATTTTTCCTGCATTCAAGCATTTCCTGCTGTCTGTTGAATTCTTCCATCATCTTTTTTTCCGCAATGCGGCGGTTTGCACCCTGAGTCCTTTCTTCCGTCGCAGTCACAGTGATTCCGCTTTCTTTATGGGTCAGCCGGACACCGGTTGCGACTTTGTTTACATTCTGTCCACCATTTCCACCGCAATGGAAAAACTGAATGCTGCAGTTTTGAATTATTTTCCCGGAATCGACAGACATCTTTCCCTCATTAATGATGCTGATGTCAACAAACCAGTTCTTCCTTTTGTGCATTGGACGCAGCGGACTTTTGCATTTCCATTCCATTGTCCCTTCCTGAAGCGGAATTCCGTCATTGCAGCGGAATAATATAGAAGAAAAACCGCCACAGAATCTGCAGGAGTGTATTTCTTCTATATTTATATTGAATTCTGCGAATTCCTTTGAAAGTGAATCAAAAATACCTTTTACCGCAATTTCGCATTCGCATGGTCCCTGTCCTGAACTTATCTGGATCAGCATCATTCGCCTCCTGCCTTGAAATTATAAAGCGGCTTCAAGATTGAAGTGATTTCAACTGATGGCTCAACCGCATCCTTTATTTCTTCCAGACTGCGGTAAGCAAACGGAGCTTCATCAAGGGTGCCGTCGGCTATGCATGATGAGTAAATTCCTGTCATGCTTTTCTTAAATGCGCTGACTGTGAATTTTTTCTTTACATCTTCACGCTTCATTATGCGTCCGGAACCGTGAGGAGCTGAAAAATTCCAGTCCGGGTTTCCTTTTCCTTTGCCCAGGATGATTCCGTCCTTCATGTTAATGGGAATGATGACGTTTTCATCTTTCATTGCACGGATTGAGCCTTTCCTGAGCATGATGTGGTCACCGGAATATTCCACAAAATTGTGGGGACAGTCGGTGTGGATTTCGTATTTCCATTTCATTCCCTTGCATATGTCATCGATTATGGCAAGCCTGTTGAGCCGCGCGAATTCCTGTACGGTGTTCAAATCCTGCAGGTATTCCTGCATTGCCTGACCCTCAAGGAAAGTCCATTCATATGGAATGCCTTGTTCCCTGAGGATGCGGCTGGCAGAATTCATGTAGTGGTCCGTCATTTCTTTACCAAGGTGGCGGCTTCCGGAATGGACGGTAAGGAAAATGTTTCCGCTTCCGTCTGAATCGATTTCAATAAAATGATTTCCTCCGCCCAAAGTGCCAAGGCAGAGTTTGTTCCGTAGCAGGTTGATGTGCCTGTGGCAGTTCAGACGTTCAAAATCAAAATCCTGTGCAAACCTGTGGGGCTTCTGCCTGTTTCCATAACCGGCGGGAATCCTTTCCCGTATTACGCTGTCCAGCTGCCGGAATTCAAGTCCCCGGTGCCGTGTTATTAACGCTGCAGTCACTCCGCAGCCGGCATCAATTCCAACGAGTGAGGGCAGGATTGATTTTCCCACTGTCATGGTGAGGCCGATTGGAGCCACCTTTCCGGGATGGCAGTCTGGCATAAGGCAGACACTGCTGTTTTCTGCAGCAGGATTTTCAAGAATGTTGATTATCTGTGTGCGGGCATAATCTTCAATTGAAGATGCATACACTTTTGCTAAGGAATATTTTCCCTTTAAAATTTCCATATAATTCCTTTGAATTGATTGAATTATGGAACTTTGTCCTTCAGGGAAAAACAGAATTTAAAATGAAAGGATCAGTTTCCTGAGGACAGATTTGTTCCATTTGATTTTTTTGATGCAATTGCGCTTGTGAATGTAAATGTGATGTGTGTCATGGCTGTCCTCCAGAATGTGTGATTGATACAGCATACGCTGCACATTCAAAATACCCCATGATTCAGGATGTGTCAATATCGGCCCGGAGTGCGTATCCCCGGAGTGCGGTTCCCCATCATAATGATGCTGCAGGAACAGCGTATATAAACTGTTACCATTTTTGGGCTTACCCATAATATATGGTAGATAATCTTTTATGAATGTTGACATATTCAATTAACTGTGATACTGTTTTTTAAATTGTCCGTTCATACGGACAGTAGGGACTTAAACACTGCTGGAATAGCGGAGTTTTCATATGTTCCGAGTTTGCGTTGCAAACTTTATATCAACTGCACATTTTCATTGCATTACGAATGTGCGTAAAAAGTCAAATTGGAAACTGATGTTTCCTCATTAACTTTTTATAGGAGTGTAAGATAAAAGCACCGCTCAAATGGCGCGGCACTTTTATCTTTGCAAATCCGCATTGCGGATATTGCCTATTGAACTGTTCGCTCACGCGAACGCTAAAAAGTTAAATCGGAAACTGATGTTTCCTCATTAACTTTTTATAGGAGTGATTTATGAAGAAATTTATTCTGGCTGTTGGACTTGTCGCTGCAATGGCAGCATCAGTTTTTGCATTGGATGATGATGCACTTACAGGTGGATTTGGTGTCGGTTTTGGCGGTGCTTTCTTTAACAATACCGTTGGTTCCGGAAAGGATGGCGATATAAACCTTAGGAAAGATACTTCGTACAATGCAACTACTTTTGATTTTATTGACCTTGAAGGCCGCCTTATTTTCAACAGCGTCAACATTGCACTTATGGGACGCTTTTCATTCGGACTTGGCGGACTTCAGACTAAGGAAATATTCAATGGCGATGATGCCGGATTGGGTATTACATTGGGAACATGGCTCGGTGCCGGTTACCGGATCAAGCTTGGGAACCTTCACCTTATTCCAAGTTTTATAATGGGCTATAACTACACTGGTGGTGGAAAGACTGTAAAAGTAAAAAACGGAGATCAGGAAACTAATCTGGAAGTAGTGACTGCTGCCGGTGCTTTTGTCCTTGGCGGTGACGTTGCAGCAATCTATCGTGTGGGAAATCATTTCGGCCTGGAAGCTTCGTGCCTTGTTACAGTCAACATGGGCGGTATCTGTAAGATTGAAATGACACCTGACCTTCCTGGTGTGTCAAAGTCAGAAGGAACTGTTAAATTGAAGGGTGGCGATGTTTCGTTCCTTCCGAAACTCGGACTTTTCTGGCTTTTCTAATTTTTGATAGGAAGAGGCTTGTCTGATACTTTTCAGACAGCAGTTTTTATGAACCTTGCATGTTGTTTTGGCGGCTGCAAGGTTTTTTTTTGAGGATGATGTTTTGAAAAAGATCAGGCGCATTGAAGTAACTTTACAGGACATGACACCTGAAAAGGCAGAGGAATTTCTTTCAAGGAACAGGAATACACGCCGTCTTGATCCTGCGTGGGTTCATGAACTCTCCCTGCGGATTCTGGAAGGAAGTTTTGAACTGCGGAAGGATGGCATTGACCTAGATGTGGAAGGAAACCTGATTAACGGGCAGCACCGGCTTTCGGCCATCATTGAATCAGGAAAGACTGTTCCAATGTATGTTCATGTGTGGGAGTGCAAAGAGTAGGGAGCGACGGCAAAGCCGGAAAATTGCGAAAGCAATTTCAGCGAGTCTCCGAGAAGCTGAGCTTCGAAGGCGTAAGGTTCCGACATTGCAACTTGTTGCACCGGAGGGGCAGCGTGCTTTACACGCAGACGAATTTTCCACGGTAATGCAGCTTTTTTTTGCAACACTTTTTACGGACATAGCCATTCATAAAAAGTATCTTTTTTATCAAAATACGGTTCATTCTGTCATGTTGCCCCTGAAATAAATTCAGGGTGACAGTTTCATTTTGTTATGCAGAATTCATTTCAGCATCTGATTTACTGCTAAGAAACAGATCCTGAATCCAGTTCGGGATGACAGAATTCAAAATTCGACATTCAAGATAAAAGTATATTGACATAATTACTTAACGGTGTTAACTTAACACTGTTAAGTAATTTGAGAGATGCATATGCGTAATGAAAATAAAAATATTGAAAAAGAAATCAGGATAAAGGCGTTGGAACTGCTTCAGGAAAAAGAACCTTATGAAATCGGGATGCGGGATATTGCAAGACGGTGCGGCGTAAGTGCTACGACGATTTATCTTTACTATAAAGACAAGGATGACCTGTTCAGGAAAATTTCGCTGGACTGCCTGCATATTCTGGAAAGACACATGAGGGAATGCCTTGAATCTGTGACTGATCCTGTCAAAAAAATCATTGTGGCATTGAAGGCATACCGTGACTGGTGCTTTGAAAATGCAAAGACGGCAATGCTTTTCATGGGAAAAATCAATGTTGACCCGGAAGCGGATATGCAGGCACTTTCTGAATATTACGGATGCAACAGGATGGGACAGCAGCTTCTTGAAGCCTGTGTTAAGGAAAAAATCTTTTCTTGCATTGATGTTGTGACTGATATGGATGTCCTCATCTACGGATTGTGGGGTTGCATTGAATCGGTGCTTTTAATGCGGGCGGATATTCCGCTTTTGGAAAAAGGAATTGAATATACAGACCGCTTTATTGAAATTGCAATAAGGGGACTGAAACGATAAATGAACTGTGAGATAAAGTTACCGCTAAGATGATGCGGAATCTTTAACTGCACAAGTTTGAATTGAATACTTCTTTTACAGGGGGAGAATATGAAAAAATCAGTTTTGGCAGGATTATTCCTGATTATGGTTCCGATTGTGGGATTTGCGGAGAAATTTACAGTCAGCATAATTCCGGGGAAAATGTGGGAAAAAAGGGCGCCCCAGTGTGCCGTCTGGGTATGCGATGGAAACGGAAATTATTGCGGTACCTTTTTTGTAACAAAGGGGGCTTCAAAAAATGCATGGAAGTTTTCACCAAAGGAAGGCCGTCCGGAATCCCTCCCTGTCTGGTATGGAAAAAGCGGCGTCAATCCTGCGGCTTCTGGAAATGCAGATTATGATGCGGTTACAAGTGCCACACCAAGAAAAAGCATTTCAGTTTCCCAAAGCCTGGAACTGGAGCCTGGAAAAGAATATGTGGTAATGGCTGAAGTCAACCAGAGTTTTGATTACAACGACAGTTTTCCAAAGGCTTCAACCGGCGTTGACGGACAGCCGTCTGTAGTTTACAGTGCGCCTTTTACAGCAGGCAGCGGCGAAAAGGAACTGGAACTTTCTGCCTGCGGGACCGGCCAGATGAATGAAAACGGCAATTTCATTTCCGATGAAGGACTTAAAAAAATAACTACCGCAAAAGAAATTATTTCAAGAATCATTGTACTTGTAAGATAGGGAGCGACGGCTTCAGCCGGCAAAACTCACGAGGTGAGTTTTGAGCGAGTCTCCGAGAAGCTGTGCTTCGAAGGCCCAGGGAGCGACGGCTTCAGCCGGCAAAACTCACGAGGTGAGTTTTGAGCGAGTCTCCGAGAAGCTATGCCACGAAGGGGGAAGGGGAGTAATGAAAAAGTTAGTCATATTGCAGGCTAGTCCCAGAAAGAATGGAAATCTCAGTAAAATGGCGGCCTGCCTCGCAGATGAATATTCGGTAAAAGGTTATGAAGTGGAGACGGTAGATGTCGCTGGCCTCAGTTTCCATGACTGCACCGGATGCATGAGTTGCCGTTTATGCGGTAAATGTGTATTCAATGATGATGCGGATTCCGTTGGAAAGAAAATGGAAGAAGCTGATATAATTGCAGTAGCCTCTCCGGTATGGTGGGGAAACATGCCCGGTCATTTGAAATCTGTTTTTGACAGGAATGTGTTCCGCTTTATGGGAGAGAACAGAGCAGGAATACCGGTTCCTAAGATGAAAGGAAAAAAGGGAATCCTTCTTGCAGCCTGTACTACACCGTTTCCGTTTAACTGGCTGTGTGGCCAGACTGGCGGGTTAAAGAGGGCTGTGAACGAAATATTTAAAAGTGCAGGCATAAAAATGATAAAGGTCATTTCAAAGTCAGGTACAAGAAAAGGATAAAAAAGGCGTACTGCACTCTGTCGGGGTAAATCAGAATGCAGTACGCCGGAAAGAATCAGACAGCTATAAAGAAACTGGTCTGATGTTCTGTGATGATTGGTGATTTGTGGGCAAAGAAAATGATTCCGTTTTCCGGAGAAACAATCTTGTATTTTTCTTCACCTTTCAGCGGATCTGTAATCAGTGCAAGTGTCTGGCCTTTCTGTACTTCGTCACCGGGATTTACAATCCGCCGGAAAAGTCCTCCGCCTGGAGAAAGGACCGTAGCAAGTTCTGATTCATTTAATGCTTTGCTCTGGAATCCTACCGGCGGATTATATTTAACGAAATTGAATGCATTCAAAAACCTTAATACCGAATTGACGGCCAGTGCTGCCGAACTGTCATCAATGTGGTCAGTTTCTCTTGTATAAACGCTGTATGCATCAGTTTCAAAAACCTGCCAGTTGTAGTTTAATGTGGTTGTGTCCACCGGAGATGGTTCACGCATCAGTACGTATGGCAATGCAAATTCTTTTGCAAGTTCCGGTGACTGGAATCCTGTATTCATAAGCCGGACATGTGGAATAAAGTCACCTGCCAGATAGAATGATGCAAACTGGATGCCGTAATGATAGCCGCGCACTTTTTCAAAAACTGCGGCCGCAATCCTTTGTGTGGTTTCACCCAGATCGTATCCAGGAAACATCCTGTTGATGTCCGTATTATCTACCGGCCAGAACCGTTTTCCGATGTTCATTGAAAAAGGATTGATGCAGGGAATTACAAGGAATTCGCTGTCTTCTGCAATCATTCCTGCTGCTTCCAGTTCCGTAAATTTCCTGATGAGCTGGGATGCAATGTACATCTGCTGTATTTCGTTTCCGCGGAGTGCCCCCACAAAACAAGCCGTCTTCTGGCCATGTCCGAATCTGTATCCCTTTACGGCTATCTCTTCGCGGTATGGTGTCTTGAATTTAAAAATAGTTTCTTCGCGCATTATTTATCTCCAAGGATTCTTGCAATAAGTGAACCTTCGTATACGACAGGATATTCCCTGACTGTAAAAAGGAGTCCGTCAACCGGTGATTTTAATTCTTCCAGCACTGTTCCTGTCAGCGGATTTATGATTTTTCCCACGGTATCGCCCTGGTGGAGTTCTGTCCAATGTTTTGCAGATGGAAGGAAAACCCCGCTTTCGTTGGCGTTCAGGAAAGAAACTTTTTCATCTTTTGCAATTATCGGTTCACGTACCTCCGGTGCTTCTCCATTCCATAATCCCATTTCCTTCATGAGTTTAATGATTCCGTCTGTAAGCTGCTGTCCGTATTCCTCTGTAATGCGCATTCCTACACCCATTTCAACTACAAGACATGGAGTACCGGTCGTGTTGAGGGCGTAGGCCAAAGTACCTGCAAGTACGGTTGCGTTTGAATGCACCCAGATGAAATCCGTGTTTACATGCTTTGCGTATGGCACAAGAACGTCGGCGGAAATTTCATTTATGCGCACCTGGGGAACTTCACGAAGGAAAATATTTGATGCGTGAATGTCTATGACCATGTCGGCACCTGAAATATCGTCAATTATTTTTGCCACTGTATATTCAACGAATGTTCCGTTTTCATTGCCCGGAAAAATCCTGTTCATGTCCAGATCAAACTGTGGAACGCCCCGTGTCATGGAATTTATGCCTAAAGGATTAAGGGCCGGATATACATCCACTATTCCTTCAAGACATGCAAGGTTTTCATTAATGCGTCGGATCAATTCCCAGCATACATACTGGCCTTCAAGTTCGTCACCGTGAGTTCCTGAAACTATGCAGATCCGCTTTTTGCTTTTTCCATTTTTTATCCGCTGCTTCTGCACGATGAATTTTTCGTTTACCGGCATTTCGGCAGATGTTACAGTTTTTATCATTTTTACACCTTCAAAAAATTACTGTTGCTGTTGTTTTTTCAATTCTTCCAGGGACAGGAACCGCCTTTCCTGTGCTTTTGCATTCCTGCCCTCTGGTAACGGAAGTTCCGTGGTCTTTACGAAAACTGTCATGGTCTGGTCAGCAGTCCCGCGGAAGATTCCCGTATCAACGCGGCAGTCCGAGAAGTCGCGGCCTGCTGCAAGTATGACATATGTGTCATCCGTAAATTTGTTCCGTGTAGGATCGGCACCAAACCATTTTCCACTGATGGGGGTCCCGTCTTTTTTTATGAACTGTTCGTCTGGTACGAAAAATTCAGTCCATGCGTGGGTGGTGCCTTCGCCGCGGCTGGTTCCTGCAACATAGCGGGCAGGAATCCCGCATTCACGGCATAGTGCGCAAAGGATGTGGGCATAATCCTGACAGACACCCTTTCCTGCTTCAAAGGCTTCGGCAGCGGAGGTCTTTACATTCGTGCTGTTTGGAGTGTATTCAATCCTTGAATGGACAGCATTCCTTAACAGTTCAACTACGCTGCGTATTTCCTTTTTCGGGACCCGTTTCCTTTTTATGGAATCAAGGAATTTCGTGCCTTCAAAGATTCCGTACATGAACCCTTTCATATTTTCCGTACACCTGGTAAGGGCTGTGGAATATTTGTAAAGAGGCGGACATGGTTCCCTTGAGCCTGAAGCAGCGTCTGTAATGACGGTTGCCGTGGAATGGAATGAGAACACATTGTGATTTTCACCGGCATATCCCTGATAGGAAATGTTTCCGAATACATCTGAGAAACAGTTGACAGGAACTGCAGGATTAATTTCAAGATTCCGTGAAGTTACAGTCTGGCATCCTCTGGAAACCGGGACACACCGGAGCAGGAAGTAATGGTCATTTACCGGATTGCTGAATTCAAGCGTCATCGTGTAGTCAATTTCAAGTGCCTTCATCTTTCTCCCCGTGGTGGCAATGAGCCGCTAGCGTGAAACGAACAGGCTGTCTATAAGCTGGAGCAATACCATTTTGTCAGCCGGATCCTGAAACTCGTCACTTTCACAAAGCTCGCCACAGATTTTCTGCATCTGAAGCCTGTCGCATTGTACGTCCGTATATGCAAGTGCATTGCTGAGCCGTCTGCATTCAAAAAGAAGCTTTTCCTGATGCAGGTTCAGCCTCAGGTACATGTCCAGCCGTTCAATTGTAAGTCCGCATACCAGGATGTTCCTTATGTTCCTGTCGGCAATGGTATCGGAGATGGTTCCTTTAAATGCCATTATGCAGTCAATCACTTTCTGGAACACAAGCACCGGTGTCTGGCTGTATTGTGCGTCACCAAGACGGCGTAGTGCCATTTCAATATAACTCAGGGCGTCACTTCCAATTGTTTCCCGCAGCATGATTCCGTTGTCATATGCCCGGTTCATGCTGGAAATTATGGAACTCGGGTAGTTCATGTCAAAGGCATAACGCTGGCAGAAATCAGAAATGGAAGTGAAACCATTGTAAATGTCCAGGTCAGTGCAGTACTTTGAATAATCAAATTCTGAATCCAGCTGGGAATCATATACATTCATGAACATGCGCAATGTGGTCAATACCCGTTCCGTATAACGGCCAAGCCAGTAAATTGAATCTACCTGTTTAAGTGTGAGTGGTGTCTTTACTTCGCTAAAATCCATGTGTCTTTAAATCCTCCTCCCTGTGATGAGTTTACTACGAAGCTTGCAGGGTTCCGTGAAAACCTTGTGAGTCCGCTTGGCCATACCTGGCATGTCCTTCCGCTGAGGACGAATGCACGGAGGTCAGCCTTGCGTTCAACTTTCTTTCCTTCGTCCATTATTTCAAGATCGCGGAAATCAATTACTTCCTGTGCAATCCAGCGGCGAGGCTGCGTCTTTATGAGGTTTTCCATTTCTGCAAGTTTTTCAGATGATAAATCCCTGCCGAATACGACTCCATAACCACCGGCTTCTGCTACATCCTTTATTACGAGTTTTTCAAGATTTTCAAGAACGTATTTCCTGTCTTCTTCGTAGAAAGGAAGGTATGTAGGCGCATTGTCCAGAATCGGTTCTTCGTTAAGGTAGTACCTGATCATCTTTGGTACGAAATAGTAAATGCCCTTGTCATCAGCCACGCCGTTTCCAGGAGCGTTGATTAGTGCCACATTTCCAGCCCGGTAAGCCGACATTACGCCCGGAATTCCGATGAGGGATTCGGGAAGGAAGGTAAGCGGGTCAAGGTATTCATCTGAAATCCTTCTGTAAATTGAACCGACCCTTTCCCTTCCGTTCAAGGTCTTGCAGTAAACCATGTTATTTTCTACAAAAAGGTCTTCCGGCTGTGCAAGGACGCTGCCTGTCTGTTCAGCAAGATATGCGTGCTCAAAATATGCGGCATTGTAACGTCCCGGCGTAAACACGACATTGATTCCGCCGCAGTTCATGTCGTCCATTACATCCTTTAAAAGGATTCCGTAGTTCCTGTTGTCCACCACATGATTGTTTACGAAAGTTGCAGGGGAACAGCGTCTTGAAAGTCCACGGGCAATCAGCGGATAGGAAGCTCCCGACGGAATGCGCAGGTTGTCTTCAAGTATGAACCATCTGTCATCCTTTGCCTGAACAAGGTCAATGCCGGAGATATGGCTGTAGATTCCGTGGGAGGGAGTGATTCCTTCGACCTGTGCAAGATAACCGCTGGAAGAAAATACAAAATCTTCTGGAACGATTCCATCTGCAATAATCTGCTTCTTTGTATATATATCCGAAAGGAAAAGGTTCAATGCAGTTACGCGCTGGACAAGACCTGTGGAAAGTTTTTCCCAATCTTCCGCCGTAATGACCCTTGGAATCGGATCAAATGGAAAAAGGCGTTCATTGAAAGTTCCATTTTTGTAAATTCCGAATTTGACGCCATATCTGGCCAGCTGTTCATTTATAAGTTCTGAGTTGGAAATAAGGTTTTCCAATTTCTGCCTCCTTGTGCACCGCAAAAAAAAAGACGCAACGGTCTTTAAACCATTGCGCCTTTGCAATTCATATATAAATGATAGAAACTAATAAAAAATGAATCAAGTAGTTTAAAAATAATTTATATTTTTAAAATTTGTTAAAAAACATATTGACAAAACTCCTAATCACTGAAGTCGTGGTCAATGTTGACGGTGATTTTATACTCCGGATATTCGTTTCCGGCAGCTTCCCTGATTTTTTCGGCAACTCCGGCAGGTGACTCTGCTTTATAAGAAATTACAGTATCAAAAATGATTCTGGCATTTTCTTCATCAACAAAAAATCCGTGGAGCTGGATGAAGTGTTCATTCCGGGAAGCAAGTTCCACAATCCGCTTTTTCATGGCAGCTGTTTTTTCGCCGGAATTTGAAGCATAGATTCCCACCGTAATGACGATTCCGAATTCATCAAATATTGCAGCGGTAATCCTTCTTGTAAGCAGATGGATTTTGTCGGCAGTCATTTCTGACGGTACTTCAATGTGGACTGATGCAATTGAGCGGGATGGTCCGTAATCATGGAGGATCAGGTCGTAAGCGCCGAGCACTCCGTCAAATTTACGGATCCGTGCCTTGATGTTCTGCGAAAGTTCGCTGTCTGCCCGTCCGCCGATGATGCTTCCCAGAGTTTCGCTGATGATTTCAAAACCTGCCCTGATGATGAATGCCGAAAGCACTATGCCCAATATTCCTTCAAGGCTGAGTCCTGCAAATTTTGAAACCAGTGCCGCTGCAAGTGTGGAAAGCGAAAGTGCAGAATCCATTACGGCGTCCGTACCGCTTGCCACAAGTGCCTCGGATTCAATTTTCCTTCCTGCCGATTTTACATAATTTCCAAAGAAGAATTTTACGACCACAGCCACGGAAATGATTATGAGCGACACAAATGAATATTCACTTTTTTCCGGTGATATGGTTTTTAAAACTGATTCCTTTAATGAAGTGATTCCCGTGACAAGAATCAGGGCGGCTACGATTGTGGAACTGATGTATTCAATGCGGCCGTAACCGTAAGGATGCTTTTTGTCCGGCTTCTTTAAAGAGAGCTTTGTTCCGATGATTGTTATGACCTGCGAAAAAGCATCAGTCATGTTGTTTACTGCATCCAGAATGATGGCAATTGAGTGCGCCCCGATTCCTATGGCTGCCTTAAATGCAACAAGGATTATGTTGACGAAAATCCCCTGGATGCTGATTCTTACGATTTGATTTTCCCTTTTCTGTTCCATTAAAAACCTCTGTAAAATCATAACTTGAATTTTTGAAAATATCAATTTAAAGGTGTCTTGACAAGTAAACTTGGCAATGATATATTCTGAAATGTGCAAAGTATACTTGTCACAAGAAAATCATTTCGGAGGAAAAACATGACAAAAGAAGAGATTCTGGAAAAGAGCCAGATGGAAAACGGAAACAAGGATATTGCAGATCTGGAAGTGCAGTCTAAAGGTGCAGTGGTGGCTTACCTTATTGCAGGGCTTCTCTGCGTATGCATGACGGTAATGGAAAAATTCCTTTCTGGGACATTTAATCCCGGGTATCTTACGGTATTTTTCGGGATGCTTTTTACAATGTTCTGTGTAAAAGTTTCGATTGCAAAAAAGAAGCATGAAATATTTGTGGCAGTCTGTTACGGTGCGCTTTTTGCATGCGGACTCATCTGGTCCATCGTGCATTTTTTAAGCGGGGTCGCAGTCTGATTTTGAGGGAGGATTTTTATGGATGAAAGCCTTGTATTGAAAAACAATCTGAAACAGATACGGAATGAAAAAAAAATTTCCCAGGCGGAACTTGCAGAGATGGTGGGCGTTTCAAGGAATACGATTTCTTCTATAGAAACGGGGCAGTTCTGTCCGACGGCAAAACTGGCACTTGTCCTGTGCATTGCGCTGGATAGGAAATTTGAAGAAGTCTTTTATTTTTAGTTGTTTTCAAATTGTGTCCGCAAAACGGATTTTGGAGGGATTTATGAAAGCAAAGAAAAGATTTCCGGTTTTAATCATGGTGCTCATTCTCTGGGGATTTTCAGGAATGACAGGTGCCGGACTTTATGCCGAAGGATTTAATTTTGGTATGACTGCCCAGTTCGGTACAAGCGGACTTGAAGGCAGCATGGGTGGAAAAACCACGGATTTTAATGTAGTTCCAGGCGGACGGTTCGGTATTTTCTGCGGATGGAATTCTGCGGCGGTATTGGGATTCCGCGGGGAAGTATTCTGGCATCACAATAACGGAGCGGCCTGGACCAGTGGCGGCAACGGAAACAGGATCAGTTTCCAGACGGTAGAAGTCCCGCTTTTGTTAAAGGCCACATTTGCAGGATGGCAGGCAGTCTCCGGAAAGCTGTCCATAGTAGCAGGTCCGGTATTCAATTTTGTTCCCGGTTCCGTAAATTATTCCAACGGCGGATTTTCTAAAAGCACAAAGCTGGAGCCTTCTGTTTTTGTAATGGGAATGGAAGCCGGAGCAGAATATGAATTTGGCGGCAATACGGGACTGGCAGCAGAATTCCGCAGCGGATTTGATTTTGAAAGCATCTTAAAATCGACCGCAGAAGATACAGGGCTGAAACGGTTCTATTTTACACTGGGAATGCGTTTTGATATGGGAAGCGTGCTGTTCAGGAAGTAAGTTTTTGTGGGAAGCGTAGCCACGCTTCCCACGCCCATGAGCGGTGCTACGCTAGTCTATGCTTTCCAGCCAGCCCTTTTTGATTTCAGTCTTTACGACATATTTAGCCTTAAGTTCGCAGAGGATGGCGTAATGCAAAGTCTGAAGGTGCTGTTTCTGGCTTTCGATGGATTCCCACTTTTCCAGAAGACAGATGTCATCGTCACTGTCCAGCGGAAGGTAAAGTTCATATTCAATATTGCCTTCTTCTGATTTTGAAAATTCCCTGATGTTGTTGTCCCTGAACCGCCTGTAAAATTCCTGCCTGGTTCCCTTTTTAAGATAATACCGAACCTGAAAAAATAAAGTCTTCATAATTTTCTCCGTTTTTTTGCTGTGTCCACATAATATGTTGCTGTGTTGCGCACCATTATATACAGAAAGCCCTTGTTTGTTAAGGTTCATGACATTTCCAGGCAGGATTTCATCAGCTGCCGGTAAGTAACGAATTTATTTCCTGTTTCAATTACGCTGATATGATCCGGGAAAAAATCCACATTTAAAAAAATTGCTCTATAATTATTTGAAGTAACAGCAGTCATAAAATTGGCTTTAAGTATATTTTCTGGAGGAAATTATGAAAAGATTTAAAGTCGTTTTTGTTTCTGCAATTACTGCACTCATTTTAGCATCCTGTCAACCTGTAAGTGGCGGCGGGGGTGGTTCGTCTTCTGCAGTCCGACTGTTTATTCAGCAAAAAGTGTTTCACAGCTGAGCAGTTACCTTACTTCGTTACCAGCAAATACTGCTGATTCGCCTTACGGGATTGACCTTACTGATGTCACAGATGCAAATATTGCAAGTGCCGGTGCAGCCATAAAAGCTACAAACAAATATGTCAGCTTGAAAATTCCTTTTGGGGTAAAAAACCTTCCTGATCAGCTTTTCATGCAGTGTTCAACGCTGGTAGAAATTGAGCTTCCAAATTCTATTACTGAGATTGTAGGTCACTCATTTATCGGATGTACATCCCTGACATCCATTGTAATCCCGAATAAGATTACAGAAATTAAAGAAGATACTTTCAGGGGATGTGCTTCCCTTGTAAATGTAATTAATCCAGATTCTGTCACTATAATTTGGGGAGGCGCATTTAAAAACTGTACATCATTAACCTGCATAGTAATTCCTGCCGTTACTGGATTGCAGGGTGCACCGTTCATTACGACTACAGACCGTAACATTTTCAAACCATAATTCAAGCTTGCTGTTTTTCCAAAAGCTAATATAATATATAGAAGAAAATAGCTTTTTTGGAAGGACAGCATTTTTTTTTCCAAAAAAGTCCGTCGGTGTATTTTCCGGAAACTTGTAACTGATCGGAATCGTGTCCTTGCAGATATGAAAATCATTTATGAATATAAAAAATCAAAAAAAGGTGGCGGTAAAATGAATTTGGAAAACCGGTTAAATGATTGGAAAAAGAAGCTTCTTGATTTAGGAAAGCGGAACGGACTTATAAATTTTAAGCTCAATTCAAAATCTGTTTTGAAATTCACACAGCCTTCAATAAAGGAATTGTGGGAAAAGGTTGTCGTCGAAGAAAAGGAATTTGAGTTTCCATATGTAAACGAGCCTGACGATGTGATTGAAGAAATAGAAGAAGTTCCTCAGGATTTTGAGTTTGGAGAAGTCTTTACAAATAAAAATCCCCGTGATGCACAGCGCGTTCTCCGTGCTTTACGGAAGAAATATAGGACGATAAGTGAAGAGCAGGATGTAAATGTCCTTTATTTATCCTTTGGTTTTCTTGAATGGACAGAAGAAGTTTCAAAGCAGACTCTGGTTTCTCCCTTGATTCTTGTTCCTGTAAGTCTTCAATGGGAATCCATAAAGTCCCCGATGACATTAAAAATTTCCGAAGATGAAATCGTCATCAATCCTACACTTGCTTATAAATTGAATCATGATTTTGGCGTTACTTCGCCGGAATATCAGGACGAAGAATTTGATGACATCTATTCAAAACTGTCAGAATTTGCCGTACAGAATGGATGGATTCTCAGGGATGATGTTTGTCTGGGCATTCTTTCGTTCTTAAAAATCAACATGTACAAGGATTTGGAAAAACATAAAGATTCAATTCTTGGACATTCTGTAATAAATGCACTTGGCGGAAATACCGGGCTCCTTTCAAAATCAATGGATAAGCAGGATATTTCGGATATTGAAAACTACAATCATGATTCTGTAAATCCTGAAGAAATATATCATGTGGTTGATGCAGATTCCAGCCAGCAGGATGCGGTTTTATGTGCTTCGAGGGGTGTAAGTTTTGTCCTGCAGGGACCTCCGGGAACTGGAAAAAGTCAGACAATTACGAATATCATTGCTTCAAAACTGGCAGAGGGGAAAAAGGTCCTTTTTGTTTCGGAAAAGAAAGCGGCTCTGGATGTTGTATATAAACGGCTGAAAGATTCCGGCCTTTCTGATTTCTGTCTGACTTTGCATAGCAATAAAGCAAATAAGAAAGAGACTCTCAAACAGCTTGAAAATGTCTTTACACTGTCCAGAAATAAAGCAACGGTTTCTGATGCTGCCCGATATAAATTAGATAAACTTGTTGAAGACAGGGAAAAATTAAATGCGTACGCAAAAGAATTAAATGAGCCGGTTTCTCCTTTGAATAAATCGGTTTTCTATGCAAACGGTGAAGTTGCAAAATATTCTGATATTGAAGATTTGAGTTTTCAGATTCCAAGTGTCAGGCAGACGACTGAAAAACAGCTTCGGGATTACATATCAGCACTTGATGAGGTTGCAGGTCATATCGGAAGGATGAATGATGACTGTAATTCAAATCCGTGGCGCAATACGACAATTCAGGTTATGACAAATGAATTCCTTCATGATTTTAGCGAACGCAAGGATAAGATTATTGAAGGCATTGCTGAATTTTCAAGGATTATAAAAATCCTGTCAGAAGAAGATAAATTAAAAGTAACGGAAAGCCTGCCGGGAATGATGAAAACACGCCAGCTTCTGGAAGTTGCAGCAAAGTCTCCTTGCGTACCTGTAAAATGGCTTGATGAAGAAAATATTCCAATTCTCAGGAAGTTCATCGACAGGGAATCCGTTCATTGTGATGATTATGCAGAACTCTTAAATCAGCTGGTGTCTGCTGTTGATTCTTACAGACAGTTAAATGGAACTTGTGCATTTGAATTGGACAAGATTGAGGAATCCCGGGAAGCTGCAAAGATTTCAGATGATATTCTGGAGGTAATGGCAAATAATACTTGTTTCACAGCCTTAAAGAATGATGTCAGCAAAGTGGGATTTGTTGTTAAGAATGAAGCAATCACAAAAGAATTTATTGCCCTGAACAGTGAGATTACTGATAAATTTAATGCGGACATTTTTTCTATTGATGTAAAATCAATGGAAATGCGCTTTAAGTACAATTATGCATCTGGGTTTAAAATCTTTAAACCCGGGTATTGGGCTGATAAAAAACTCATGAACCAGCTGTCATTAAAACCAAAGGTAAACAAAACTGATAAGTACATAATCCGGGTTTTGGAAAATGTCCGCCATCGTAATGAATTATATGAACAGATAAACGACCAGAAGCAGCAGATGCTTTCAATCTATCCAATGCTGTATAAAGGTCTGGATACTGACTTTGAATTAATCAATAAAGAATTGCAGAAGTTCGAGGCATTGAATAAATCATTGGAATGCCTTTCCCAGTTGAAAATGATTCTCGGCAATCTGGAAAAACATGAATCAGAAATAGTTGAATTAATTGGAAACAGATATGCAGGAATAAAAACCGCCTGGAACGAGGTTCAGAGTTCCCTTGATTGGGTTGAATCATTTAAGACCGCTTGTGAAACTTATGGTGATGATATAACGGAAAACGATAATTTTGTCGTCAGGACCTGTACAGAGGCAGAATATGTTGCAAGATTGCAAGGAATTGTAGCAGAATTATCTGATGATATTTCTGCATATACTGAACCCTTTAATTGGTTTGCTGAAAAATTTGAAAATAAAGAAGAAATCCTTGATTTTGATTTTACAGTATTCAAGGAAAGGCTTCTTGATTGTGCAAATGATTTTACGAATCTTGAAAACTGGATTGACTACAGTTCGGCAAGAAAACGTATAACAGGACTTGGACTTTCAGAATATCTTGATTTAATAGAAAACAAGCCGGTGGAAAGTTTTAAAATCGTTTCCGCATTTGAAAAGAGATTCTACCGCCTCTGGCTTGATTCTGTATATCCGGAATATCCGGCAGTATCCAGTTTCAGGCATGTAAATCATGAAAACATAATTAAGGAATTCAGGGATCTGGACCGCCAGCAATTGTCCATTGCCCAGGCCAGAATCAAGGCTGGAATAATAAATTCACTTCCGCCTTTAGATACATTTACAAGTGGTGAAGTGAACATCTTAAAGAAAGAATTGGCAAAGCAGCGGAAAATAATGCCGATCAGAAAACTCTTTTCAAAAATACCAAACTTGTTAATGACGCTGAAACCTTGTCTGATGATGTCGCCATTGTCTGTAAGCCAGTTCCTTGAATCTGATTGTTATCAGTTTGATACGGTTATTTTTGATGAAGCTTCCCAGGTAAAAACTGAAAATGCCGTCGGAGCTATTTTCCGTGGAAAGCAGATTGTCATTGCCGGAGACAGTCACCAGCTGCCGCCTGCAAATTTCTTTAATGTCCAGTCAACAGATAATGAATTTGATTCTGAAGAAGAAGAAGAAAACGAAAGTATTGATGCATCAATTCTGGAAGAAGCCATGTTCCTTCCAAGCAGGGAATTGTTGTGGCATTACCGCAGCCGGCACGAACATCTGATTGCTTTTTCAAATTCCGAAATTTATAAGAACCGGCTTGTTACATTCCCATCCAATACAGACCGGATTCCCGGATGGGGCGTAGAATATATTTATGTTGAAAACGGCTCTTACAATGGAAAAGGAAATCCCCGCGGAAATCCTGTAGAAGCAGAACGGGTTGCCACAGAAGTATTTGATCATATAAAGAAATATCCGGACAGAACTCTTGGTGTCATTACTTTTGGTGTCGTTCAGGAACTTGCAATTGAGTCAGCAGTCAACAGAATGAGGAAAATGCACCCTGAATATGAAGAATTCTTTGCAGAAGATAAGCATGAGGCCTTCTTTGTCAAAAGTCTTGAAAATGTGCAGGGTGATGAGCGGGATACCATCATTTTCAGCATTGGATATGCAAAGGATGCGTCAGGAAAAATGGCTATGCGGTTCGGTCCATTAAGCATTGCAGGTGGAGAGCGCCGCCTGAATGTTGCCGTAACCCGTGCAAAGTACAACATTAAACTTGTCGGATCAATTTTGCCGTCTGATATTGATGTGGACAGGGTTTCTCAGGAAGGCCCGAAATTATTGCGGAAGTATATTGAATTCGCTATGAATGGACCCGAAGTATTGCTGAACGGTACCGGAGAATCAGAGCAGCTGGAATTTGATTCACCTTTTGAAAATTCAGTATATAGTTTCCTGGAATCAAAAGGTTATAAAGTTGCAGTTCAGGTAGGTTGTTCAGGTTATAAGCTTGACCTTGCCATTGAGCATCCGGAAGTTAGCGGTGTTTATGTCTTGGGAATTGAATGTGATGGTGCAACATACTGTTCAAGCCGTACAGCCCGTGAAAGAGACAGGTTGAAGCAGGATGTCCTTGAAATGATGGGCTGGAAATTCTACAGGATATGGTCTACGGACTGGATAAAAGATACGGCAGGTGAAAAGCAGCGTCTTTTAAATGCGGTTGAGGAGGCAGTTGCTTCTTTTAAGCCGGAAATGTTTGATACTTCTTCGTCAGCAAAACCCATAATAAATGACGAGGCGGAATCGGAGTTTCTGGCTATGGAAGACAAGGATGTTGAAAATGAATCCGGTTACGGTTTTAAAGAGTATACTGCCTGTGTTCCTGAAGGGCAGGTTGCAGAGTATGATATGATGTCTCTGGCTAAGTATGTGGTAAAAGTGGTAGAAGCAGAACAGCCGGTTCATTTTGATGTTCTCTGCCAGAGGCTGTGCGGCGTATTGGGAAGGCAGAAGGGAACATCCGTGGTTCATAATGCGGTCAGGAAGGCAATGTATTATACTGACAGACAGGTTGAAGTAAAGGATGAATTCTTGTATTTAATGAATCCGCCGGTGGAATACGATGTCCGTCTGGCTGGTAACCGTCAAATCCAATATATTGCAATTGATGAACTGGCAAAAGGAATGCTGAAAGTTATGGACAGCAATATAGGACTTACAAAAGATGAGTTATTACGCGAAACTTCAAAAGCTTTTGGATTCAGCAGAATTGGTGCAAATATCACGGATAGAATGGAAGAAGCTTTACTATTCCTTGAAACTTCAAAGGTAATTGAGATTAAGGATGAGAAGGTTCTTAAAGTTGAGTGAGTAACAGCCTGAATACCGGGGTTTGAAGTTTTGCCATCCCGAAGTCGAATCCGTCATCCCAAATTGTCAACCGTCATCCCGAACTAGATTCGGGATCCGGAAATGGGTGCTGAATCCGTCGCCCTAAATTCTTATTTCAGGGTCTGCTCGACAAAATGAAGTTTTTTCTGCAACACTCTTTACGGGCATAGCCTTTTTTCCATTTTTTTGATGAAAAATATTTTTCTTTTCTATATAATTGTATTCATCTTATTTTTATTAAAAGGAGCTGTTCAATAAGTTCTGTCATGCTGAATTTGTTTCAGCTGCTGCACTATATGCAGTGTGGAGATTCCGGAACAGTCATCCTGAATTCGTTTCAGGACCGGAATGACACTATGAACTATACTTTTGGAACAGCCCCATATGGAGGGTTTTAATGGTGTTCGGCTCTGTTTTTTCTCTGCTGGTCATTATACTTCTGGTTTTGTTTTTCTGTTCCTATAAAAAGGTTCCAAAAAACAGGATTGGTATCCGCATCGGTCCTTTTGGAAATAAAACTGTAACTGGAAAAGCAATTTTCGTAATTCCATTCCTGCAGAGGATTGACTACATGACACTTGAAAATATTCAGGTGGATTTTGAAAGTAAAAGTTCAATCCCTACAAAAGATGCAATCAATATTAAAGTCGATGCTGTTGCAAACATTGCAATTTCCCAGGATCCTGAAATCATGAAGCGGGCTGCTTCCCGTTTTACAGGTTATGGAACAGATGCCATTGCTTCTGTAGTCACCCCGGTTCTTGAAGGTAATATCCGTGAAATCATTTCCCAGGTTGAACTTAAAGCTTTGATTCAGGGCGATAAAAAGATTCTTGCTGATACTATAGCAGATAACGTAAAGCCAAATCTTGCTGATCTTGGACTTGAACTTACTACATTCAATATCCAGAACTTTAAAGATGATAATGGAGTGATCAATAATCTTGGTATCGAAAATACTGTTGCAATTTCAAAAGATGCTGCCAAGGCAAAGGCTGCCGCAGAAGCAGAAGTCCAGATTGCACAGGCAGAAGCTAAAAAAGCTGCCAATGATGCAGAAGTTGCTTCACAGCTGGAAATTGCCCAGAAGCAGAATGACCTTGCATTAAAGCGCGCTTCCCTCAAGGCTATAGCTGATAAGGAACAGGCAAAGGCAGAAGCTGCAATGGCAATTGAAGCTGAAATCCAGCGTAAGGAACGTGAAGTAAAAGAAGTCGAAGCTAATATTGCACGTCAGGAAAAGGAAATTGAACTTCAGGAAAAAGCTGTTTCCATAAAGGAACGTGCCCTTGAAGCTGATGTTAAGAAAACTGCTGAAGCTCAGAAATATGCAGAGCAGCAGAAAGCAGAAGCAGATTTGTATACACGCCAGAAAAAGGCAGAAGCAGAGGCTTTTGAAATCCAGCGGCAGGCAGAAGCAGAGGCATTTACCCGCCAGAAAAAAGCTGAAGCCGAAAAGATTGCAATGGAAAGTGAAGCTGCCGGTAAAAAATCTCTTGCAGAAGCTGTTCAGGCTCAGGGTGAAGCAGAAGCTGCTGCAATTAAAGCCAAGCTGGTGGCCGAAGCCGACGGTATGCGTGAAAAGGCCGAGGCCCTTAAAGAATATGGTGATGCGGCAAAACAGCAGATGCAGCTTGATGCCTTAAGGGTTTATTTTGAACAGCTTCCAAAAATTGCAGAAGCTGCCGGAATGGCTTATCAGAATGTTGATAAGATTTACATGTATGGTGGTGATTCTTCAAAGCTCCAGAGTGATATAATGAACAACATTACTCAGGTAAGTGAAGGATTGACACAGTCTCTCGGAATTGATCTTAAAACTTTACTTTCTGGATTCATTGGTGGAAAGGCTGCAGCCGCTACCGGTTCAGAAAAGAAGGACTGATGAATACGGGCATCTCAAAAATATTTTCTGAGATGCCCGATATGTAAGATTTTATATACTAAAACAGCAGCACTTTTGCAATACTGAAATATACCAGAAGTGAAAGTGCATCTACCGTCGTTGTAATGAACGGACTTGCCATTACTGCCGGATCGAATCCCATTTTTTTTGCACATAACGGCAGAATACAGCCAATCACTTTTGCAACAAGAACTGTCGCCATCATCGTTATACATACGACTGCTGCGACTGCAACTGTTACATCCGTATTTCCTAAAAGCATCCTGTCAACCAGCATTACCTTTATAAAACATACAACTGCCAGCACAAGTCCGCACATTAAGGCTGTCTGTATTTCCTTAAAAATGACTTTCGGTAAATCACTGAATTCCAGTTCTCCGAGCGAAATAGAGCGGATTACAGTTACTGATGACTGGGAACCTGAATTACCGCCAGTGTCCATAAGCATCGGAATGAATGCTGTCAGCACAACCTGTACTGCCAGTGCACTTTCAAAGCTGGTGATGATCATTCCTGTAAATGTTGCAGAAATCATCAGCAGCATGAGCCAGAAAATCCGGTGTTTAAAAAGATAGAATGGACTTGAATGCAGGTATGTCTTATCAGATGGCGCCATACCGGCCATGATTTCCATATCTTCCGTTGCTTCTTCTTCCATTACATCCAATGCGTCATCAAATGCAATGATACCCACCATCCTTTCTTCTGTATCAACTACAGGAATTGCGTAAAAGTTATATTTTGACAGAAGCTTTGACACTTCTTCCTGATCATCATGAGTATGAACCGAAAGTACATTCGTCTTCATCAGGTCATCAATCAGGATGTCGTCACTTTTTGCAAGGAGCAGGTCCTTTACGGAAAGCCGACCAATGAGTTTTCTGTTTTTTGTAATGTAACAGGCATAGAATGATTTTTTTTCAACACCTGTTTTCCTGATCTGCTTTATTGCTTCACCAACAGTCATGCCAAGACGCAGGGAAACATATTCCGTCGTCATTATGGAGCCTGCTGAATTTTCCGGATATTGCAGAATCTGGTTTATGTCTTTCCGTTTTGCAGCATCAACCTGACTCAAGATACGCTGCACGACAATCGCAGGCATTTCTTCAACAAGGTCAACTGCTTCGTTGACATACATTTCATCGAGAATGTCCTTTAATTCGGCATCAGAAAAACTTTTTATCAATAATTCCTGATAATCCGGATTCATTTCGACAAATGTATCAGCCGCTACTGCCTTTGGAAGGAGTCTGAAAACCAATGGAATGTTTTTTTCATCAATAAGTTCAAAGATTGCTGCCAGATCCGTTGAGTCCATCAGCATGAGAATGTCTTTTATTGAAGTATATTTCTTTTCTTCAAGAAGTCTGTTGAGTGTATCCTCAAATGTAGCATTTAATTCAGCCATAATATGCTCCCGTGCATTTTTGTGTGGAAATTTAAAATGAATTGTACAGAAGCGGCGTATCTGGAAAAGAAAAATTAAAGCCGGAAACCTCTATGGATTACAGGCAGTGTCATTGAATTTTTCCCCGGATACGATCCGCTACTACTGCCGTCGCCCATGACGTTTCCTCCTTTAGAAAGATTTTGTTTTAGAGATTTAGATTATAATCAATTTATTTTTATATTACAAGGCAGAAACCGGAATTTTAAACAACAAAAATCTTCAGAAAAATCTAAGTTGCCTGACCCGGTAAGTTATGATATTGATTTTTACGGCTATAATTATGGATAATTTATTGCAAATCCGGTTGCTTTGCTGTTAAATAAGAGTAGTTCTGACCGGCATTCGGTGCTATACTGGATGCAGTGATCCGGCAGATCAAAGGAGGACATTTATGGGATTTACGGTGCTCAAAGGGGATCAGACCATCGGTATCAATACTGATTCAATTGTTTTCATCAATCGTTCCACTGATGATGACAAATTCTTTGTCAACTTTTATATGGGGGTGGATTCCCGCGCGTGGATTTCCTTTGATGACAAAAATCTGAGGAACAAGGCTTTCGAAACACTTCTCAGGGATATTTCGAATGGAAGCGTGAAAACAAGCTATGAACTGGGATTCACGAATTATTCGGAGCCTTTGGTGAGAACCAGGGACATAATCATCAAAGGTTTTGACAGCGATGTTCCTGTCAGGAATGAACCCATAGTTGTTGAAGCACATGTGACCGGCGCCGGCACGAGGGCGGTTCTGATTTCCAACGGGCACAACCAGGACGGAGAACAAATGCCATTAAAAGTCACGCATGTATCGGAAGACTATTAAGGTGCTGTCCAAAATAATGTTAACCCGAATTCATTCCGAAATCCGGGTTTGATAGCAAATCAGATTTCCCACGGAACGGAAAATTTTTGAGGCATCAAATTCTTCCTTCTCATAACTGAAATTTTCAAGAATCCCATTAGTTTTTTCTGTTATTAGCGCAAGAAAAAAAACAATAATTTCGCCATACTTTTTGCTCAATTAAAAATCTAAACTACCTCCATGCCTCGTAACTACCGCGGGGTACGAAATAATTTGGAGGTAGAAGATGAAAAAAAATCTCTCAACAAAACTTCGTCTGACACAGAATGCAGTTTTGATGGACACTGTAAAAAGCCGACTTACAGATGCTGCCACTTCAACTGTGCCAGAAATTCTTTCAAGACTGGGTTCAAGGCTTACAGG
>JAZLGS010000072.1:0-63222 GCA_045616425.1 Treponema sp. | reverse complement strand
ACATTCAACACCGTCTGTATCACCAAATTCTGGGTGACCTGGACAACGAGAACCAACCTGACGGAAGTTCTTAATATCGTCCATTGTTACATCATATCCTGCCAAGTGGAGGATGCTGTAAAGCAACATTGATCCGTGACCTGCTGAAAGAACAAAACGGTCACGGTCAGCCCACTTTGAATTAGCAGGATTATGCTTCATCACTTCACCGTAAAGAACAGCGGCTGCTTCTGCAGCGCCAAGTGGAAGACCTGGGTGTCCAGAATTAGCCTTCTGAATTGCATCCATAGATAGACTGCGGATTGAGAGAGCAACCGCTTCAACGCCTTTCTTGTCCATAAAAATACCTCACAAAAAAAATTAAAAGAGCGCTGCCAGTTCAGCAGCAGAAGCATGACGATTAATCAGTTGCCTGAATTTTTCGTCCTTGAACAAAGATGCCAATTGTGAAAGAACCTGAAGATGAGTCTGTGAATTGCTCGTAAGCAAGACAAACATGACAGCAACCTTCCTGCCATCAGGAGCGTTCATATCAATAGGCTTTTTCAAGTAACAGACAGTAATCTGCTGTTCGTCATTATCTTTTAGAAGAGCGCCCCTACAATGAGGGAGAGCAATCCCCCGCCCTACAGCCGTGCTCATAACACGCTCACGGTCGCAAAGCCCTGTAAAAACGCTTTCTTTAGTAACAGAAGAAGGAAGTGGCATAACTTCGCAGAGTTTCTTGTATATTTCCTCCGGAGTTTCACCTTCAATTTCAAAAGAACCGCCCCTCTTAAACAATTCTCCAACATTAAAAAACGACATTCATAATCCTCCGCATAAATCAGACAACCGTAATATCATTTTTATCCTGTTTCAGGATTTCCTTTCGTAACACTGAGTCCACATCTTCAAAATTATATTCCATTCCCTCCATTGAAAGCCCGATTGTCTGGATATCATTAATAATGGAATCCGGATCCAGTGACATTGACTCAAGCAGTCTGTTCATATGGGAATATAACTGTGAAAGTATGACAAGTTCCTGCTGTGGAAACTTTTCAAAACCGACGGAAGAAGATTCCACATCATAAACAAGTGCACAAACCTTAGAATAAAGTTTCAGTGCCCGGTCACGGACTTCGCCGAGAGGAAAATCTGCAAACCAGTTATAAGATGAATGAATTATATCATGCTGATTTGTGATATGCAATAAAACAGATTCGCGCTCATCAAGAGTCATCATATAATTTTGCGGATACATTTCATTTATAAGCGGCTCCACGTCTGAAAGCTTTTTGAACTCCAGATTGCGCAGATAACAATCCAACGCATAATCCGGAACTGTAAACGGAATTTTTTCAAAACTCCGTCCGGCATAGCCATCCTTTCCAGAAGCCTTATCATCCGGCAATGGAACTGAACCGATATTGTTCCACGGACCTACAGCCGGAATTACCTCACCCTTTTTCCAAAGGCGTGTCTCTACACCAAAAAGTTCAAAATCTATCTTTTTTGATTTACTCAGGCAGTTTTCAACAGAATCACAATAGTCAACACAAAGTTCACGGTCATATTCAAAGAAAACATTTGCAATCTGTTCTTCGATTGATGCACAAGGGCCCAAATGTTCAAAGCACTCAATAAACGCACTTTCCAAAAATGAATTCCATTCAGCCCGGGCCTGTGAAATTGAATCAATCATTACAGGCATGTCCGGATCAGTCTTAGGTTTATGTTCAGGAAAAATTTCAATTACTGAATTATTCCAATCAGATACACGGCAATAAATCCTGTCACCTGCACACAGTTCCATCTCATCAATAAATTTTCCTATTGAACATCCGGACAGTTTTATAAAAGGGGGAAGTTCATATTCTGCCGCTGCAAAATCAATATCCGAATTTGCAGGATCAGAAGCAATATACTGGGTTTCATATTCTTCGCCGTAGAGCCTGAACAGCGCAAGTGCCTGTTCCTTACGGAATTCCCCGACACAATGCTCCAGTATTTCATTTTCACATAAATATATGAAGGAAGATGTATTTATTCCAGAATCAACAAAAGGCATGAACCTGTGGCCAGGCACAAACATCCTGTTTTTTATTTCCTGTTGAGTCAGGGTAAAACTGAAACATTTTCCAGTAAAAGCACCAGCCCGTGTAAGAAGTTTTCCTGACGAGAGTATGAACAGGTATGGACTGTCCTGAAAATAACTCATGGCCTTATCTTCAGTCATACGGATTCTTTTTGAACCCATATATTTTATAAAATCTTCAACCGTAAATTCTTCAAGATAAGATCTGAGAAAAAGTTCAACCTCATAGGATTCTGAAACTGACATTCGTCGCATAGCTATAGAATACTATGAAATTTAATAAAAGGGAATTAAAAAAACAGAAAATACATATTTGCATAATCAGATTTTTTACAAGGCTGCATCCAAAAAAAAGACGGAATCCGGCATGTTACCAGACTTCCGCCTTAAAAATACACTGGAGCAAGGCCTGCAGCACTTAACTCTATAAATAAGAAGGACTAGAGCATTCTGACATCTTCTGAAACTGCAGAAATATCATTAAGAATCTCTTTCATCTTATCAATTTCAATTCCACTGGCTTTTATGGTCAAAAGCCGTTTCTGGTTTTCATTCAGATCGGAAGTAACCGCAGAAACGATGTTTCCACCTGCATCAGCAATTTTCTGAGCCAGTTTTGCAAGCTGTCCCGGAGTGTCATCTATTACAACAACAGCACGAACACCCTTAGCCCTTGCTCCAAACATGTCAGTAAAAAGATGGAACAAATCACTTTCCGTAATGATTCCTACAACTGCATTTTCTTTTACAACCGGCAGACATCCAACCTGATTGTCAACCATAATCCTTGCTGCTTCTTCAACAACTTCATCCGGCTTTATAGTAATTACTTTTGCACACATTACTTTTTTTACCGTAAGTTTTGAAAGCAAGTAACTTATTTCATACATATCCAGCGTCGTTGCCTGTGACGGGCCGGCCTGGAGGAGGTCATTTTTTGTAATGATTCCTACAAGTTTGCCATGATCAATTACAGGGAGCTTGCTGATATTATTTTTATTCATCAAATCTTTTGCTTCAGTAACATTCACATCAGAACTGACAGATATTACATTAGTACGCATTACTTCTTTTACAATCATAAGTACCTCCAGAAAATGAAGTTTCCATCAATCTGTAAGGAAATTATAACATGGCTTTTTTTATTTGGCAAAAAAAAAGAAACGCCTTAAAGACGTTTCTCTTATAACCGGGAATGCATTCCCAAAATGATGAGTTTATCAGCCGCCAAGATAAGCTGCTTTTACAGCAGGATCTGAAATAAGCTCCTTTGCATCCCCACCCTTCGTAATTTTACCGGTTTCAAGAATGTAAGCACGGCTGGAAATAGACAAAGCCTTAAACGCATTCTGTTCAACAAGAAGAATCGTGGTGCCGGCGGCATTGATTTTCTTAATGATTGAAAATATTTCATCAACAAGAATCGGCGCAAGTCCCATACTCGGTTCATCAAGCAGAAGAAGACGGGGTCTTGACATAAGTGCACGGCCCATTGCCAGCATCTGAAGTTCACCACCGCTCAATGTTCCAGAAATCTGGCGGAGGCGTTCCTTCATTCGTGGAAAAAGTTCATAAACCATTTCCATATCCTGCCGGATTCCGGCTGTATCGTTCCTTGTAAATGCCCCCATCTCAAGGTTTTCCTTTACGGTAAGATTCTGGAAAATACGGCGGCCTTCCGGAACCTGAATCAGATTTCTTTTTACAATTGCATCAGGAGCCAGACCGGTTATGTCTTTTCCTTCAAACTCAATCTTTCCGCTGCGTTTTTTTATAATGTTGGAAACAGCATGCAACGTTGTAGTCTTTCCTGCGCCATTTGAACCGATAAGGCTTATTATTTCACCTTCCTGAACATCAAAACTGATTCCTTTCAGGGCATTTATTGCGCCATACGAAACATACAGATCAGTTACTTTAAGCATTTACGGCCTCCTGTCCAAGATATGCCTTTATAACCTGTGGATTCGAGCGGATTTCTTCCGGGGTTCCTGCAGCAATGATTTTACCGTAATCAAGAACCATGATTCGCTCACAGATTCCCATTACAAGACGCATATCGTGTTCAATAAGAAGAATAGTCAGATTAAATTCCTTCCTGATAAACGCAATAAGATTCATAAGATCTTCGGTCTCCTGGGGATTCATGCCGGCAGCAGGTTCATCCAGAAGCAGAAGCCGTGGATTAGCTGCTAGGGCGCGTACAATCTCCAGTTTCCGCTGTTCACCATAAGGAAGGTTCTTTGCCAGTTCATCCTTTTTTCCATCAATCTTAAACAATGAAAGGAGCTGCACAGCTTTTTCCGTCATACGGATTTCATCACGTCTGAATGCCGGAGTCCTGAAAAGCACGTCAAAAGGATTAACCTGTCTTGAAGAATGAAGGGCAATCCTTACATTATCAAGCACGGAAAGCTGGCCGAAAAGACGGATGTTCTGGAAAGTCCTGGCAATTCCCAATTTATTATGCTGGGCAGGGCTTTTTTTGTTGATGATGTTCACATTGCCCGACTTATCCCAGAAAGAAATCTGGCCTTCCGTCGGAGTATAGATTCCGCTCAACATATTGAAAACAGTTGTCTTTCCTGCACCGTTCGGTCCAATCAGACCAATAAGTTCGCCGGCATGCAGGTCACATGAAAATCCGCTTACCGCACGGAGGCCACCGAATACTATTGAAACGCCGGAAGCCTGTAAAACCAATTCATTATTTCCGCTCATCATTCAGCCTCCGAAACATCTTTATTTTTATTGCCAGAACGTAAGAATTTTGATTTCCATCCATCAATCACATTACGCCTTTCTTCCTTTGAAAGCTTTGAAAATGCAATGATTCCATCCCAAGCCTTGACAAACGATACTTCCTTAGTTCCAAGAAGTCCCTGAGGTTTGTACAGCATTACAAGAATCAGGACAACAGGATAGAAAAGAAGCCTGTAATTCTGGAGGAATCTGAGGAATTCCTGAAGGTATGTCAGGACAAATGCAGCAAGGATACTGCCCGTAGTTGACCCCATTCCACCAAGAACAACAAAAATCAGATAATCAATGCTCTTTGTAAACGAAGCCTGATCTGGCTTAATGAAACCGATAAGACACACATAGAGCGCACCGCCAATTCCAGCTACAAAAGATGCAATTACAAAACCAACCATTTTGTACTTAAAAATACCGATTCCAGTTGAGTTTGCAGCAATTTCATCTTCACGGACCGCAAGGATTGCACGGCCATACGTTGAACGGATGAAATTCTGTATAAGAATGATTAATATTACCAGCACGGAAATAATTGTAAAGAATGCAACTGTCGGGAAGAATACAAGCACAGTATTGAACTGCATTCCGTTCGGACCGCCTGTCCACTGCTTGAGATTTACAAGAACAACACGGATGATTTCCCCAAATCCCAAAGTCACAATGGCAAGATAGTCACCTTCCAGTTTCAAAGTCGGGAAACCAATCAGGAAACCAAAAAAAGCCGTTATGATTCCAGCAAAAATAATTGCAACTGGTAACGGAAAATGGTAAGTCTGGCAAAGAATTATAGTAGAATACGCACCGATTGCCATAAATCCAGCCTGCCCCAAAGAAAGCTGTCCGGTAATTCCACAAATAATATTAACACTCAATGCCATAATTGCATTGATTCCCGCCAGTGTGAGAATCTGTGCAGTATATGCATCTACGAGTCCCAGCTGAATAAGCAGTGAAGGAATTACAACACAACCGACAGCCACGATTCCCGGAATTAAAGTATTTTTTATATTGTTTTTCATCATATCTCCAAATAAATACACTCTTATACGGAATCAGTTCAAAATCAGACTTTTACCACTGATTTCTTTCCAAAAAGCCCTGTAGGACGCACAAGAAGTATGATAATCAGAATTGCAAATGAAATGGCATCCGCATACTGTGACGGTCCATATCCCTTTGTCAAGGTTTCCGCAATTCCAAGGATTACACCACCTATCATTGCCCCAGGAATGGATCCGATTCCACCAAGAACGGCAGCAACAAAAGCTTTTAATCCAGGCATATATCCCATCATTGGATCAACCTGAGGATATGCACTTGCATAAAGGATTCCACCTGCGCCGGCAAGTACAGAACCGATTGCAAATGTTATGGCAATAGTCCGGTTTACATTAATACCCATAAGGCTCGAAGCCTGCATGTCGTAAGAAACCGACCGCATGGCTTTGCCAGTTTTTGTATAATTGACAAGAATATTCAATCCGACCATAAGAACGACACTACCAACGATTACAAGTGCCTTAATTCCGGGAATGGAAACCGGACCAATATTTAAAGCTGAAACTGTAAGTGCAGGAAACTGACGTGGATCAGGTCCAACAAAAGGCAGAACCCTCATCATATTCTGAAGGATAAGTTCAACGGCTATTGCTGTAATCAGGGAATTCAGCCTTGGAGCTGAACGTAACGGCCTGTAGGCAGCCCTCTCTATAGCAATTCCAAGGATTCCACAGAAAACCATCGCCACAATCAGGGCAACCGTAAAACCAGGCACTGTAGGCCCCATTGCGACAAGTACAAAATAGCCGGCATATGCACCCATCATCATAATATCGCCGTGGGCAAAATTAATAAGTTTTACAATGCCATAAACCATGGTATAACCAAGAGCTATCAGTGCGTAAATACTACCAAGAGACAACCCGTTTATAAGTTGCTGCAGGAATAAAGAACCGGTATTCACAACATCCTCCAAATAAATCTGACTAGTCAAAAAATCATTATATATTACATTAGTCAGAAGGTTTAGTAAAGTTAACGGATTCAAGTATTTTTTTTGAAATCAAAAAAAATTATCAATGACGAACCCCGACGGCACGAATAAAAAAAGGGACACCTATTCCTGAGAATAAGTGCCCCTTTGCACAAATCAAACAACCGGAAAAACGAAGTTACGGATTAACAGTTGTCTTATATACCGTTGTCATAGCGTTAGAAGAATCTCTTACCAGCTCCAGCATTACAGCAGCTTTTATAGGATTGTGTTTTGCATCAAATGTAAGGTGACCGGTAACATAATCACCTTCAATCTTTTCAAGGGCAACCTTCACAGCTGTTGCATCTTCTGAACCAGCAGCAATGATTGCATCCTTCAAGAGATAAACTGAATCATATCCAAGTGCAGCAAAAGAGTTTGGGGCTTTGCCATACTTTGCATTGAATGAACTTACAAATTTCTGTACTTCAGGAACAGTTGAATCAGAAGAATAGTGATTTGAATAGAAACCATTCAAAACTTCGTCACCAGCATTTTCAGTAAGTCCATCCCATCCATCAGCACCAACGATAGGAACATTTACATCCTGCGCACGAAGCTGTTTTGCAATAAGGGATACGACGTTGTAATAATCTGGAAGATATACAACATCAGGATTTGACAATTTAATTTTTGTAATCTGAGCATTAAAATCTTTATCATTAGTTGCATAAGATTCCTTTGATACAATTACACCACCTTTCGATTCAAAAGCAGCAACAAAATTATCTGTAAGACCAACTGAATAATCATTACCAATATCATAAAGAATAGCAGCTTTTTTTGCGCCCAATGTATCAACAGAGAATTTTCCACCAACAGTTCCCTGGAATGGATCAATAAAACAAGTCCTGAAAATGTAATCTCCAGCATCTGTAATATCGGTTGCAGTTGCAGCAGGAGCAATCTGAAGAATTTTCTGAGCCTGTGCACGGCTTGTCACAGCTTTTGTACAGCCAGATGTCAAAGATCCAATAATAAGCTTAGCACCATCTTTTGTTGTCAGCTTTTGGAATGCATTGACAGTTTTATCCGGATTTCCTTCGTCATCTTCACTAACGAGAACGATATTTTTTCCGTTCACACCACCAGCAGCATTGATTTCTTCAATTGCAAGATCAATACCATTCTTACATTCAACGCCATAAACAGAAACAGCACCTGAAAGAGGGAAAATACCACCAAGTGTAATCGAATCACTCTTCTTATTGCCACAACTTGTAATAAAAAGGGATACAAGTAATGCAGAGATTGCAGGAATTGCAAACTTTTTCATATAAACCTCCAAATCATTCTGAAATGATTAATTCGCATATTATGATAGTATTTTTGAAAATGTAAATCAATTATCTTTTTTTTGATTTTTATGTATTTTGATTGAAAAATATATCATTTATATGAAGTAAAAGCAGCATCAACTTTTTATAAAAGGCTATGTCCAGCTATAGTGTTGCTGAGTGACAACGAATTTCGAGGTATTGATGTTCTGATAAAAGCATTTCTACTCTATACTGATGAAGGCTATGTAGAATTAATGATGAAATTAACTGCATAATCGTGAAAAAAAAGTGGGACGCAGGTAGGGAGCGACGGCATCAGCCGGCAAAACTCACGAGGTGAGTTTTGAGCGAGTCTCCGAGAAGCTATGCTTCGAAGTCGTAGAGCAAAGGGGGAACCTCTGGGGATACCTTGACTTTTTTACTGTCGCTGGGACCCGCTTTTTTTAGTAAAATTCAGATTTTTAGCAACACTTTTTACGGACATAGCCTTATAAAAAAAAAGCAAAAAGAGTTGACATAATGACGGACCTCGATGCAAGCATCAAGATACCGTCATTCGAAGTAGAAATTTCACTCCGTGTTTAATACCATTTGTACGACGCAAGCGTCGGGGTATTAACCCCGTCGACACGAATAAAAAAAACTCGTGTACAACAGGTGTTTTACTACAAAAAACAATTCGTTTTGCTTTACATTTTTTTCACAGGCTCATGAGCCTAAAATAAAAAAAGCCGCCTCGCAAAGGAGACGGCTTACAAATCAAACTAAGTCCTATTCAGCAGCAGCTTCTGTTGCAGGAGCTGTAACTTTAGCAGCTTTTTTAGCCTGATTCTTTAATGCAGCCTGACAGTATTTACAAATCTTTACTTTCTTTCCATCAAGGTCTGTTTCATAAAGAACTTTAATATTCTTGTTCTTACAACGTGGACATTCACCACGTCCATGATTAGGTGTAGTTCTGATACCTGTTCCGCGATGTGATTTAGACATTTTCTACTCCTTATTTTGCTTCAGCTGAAGCTTTTTTAGCTGCTTTAGGAGCGGCTTTCTTGTCACTTTCTTCTGAATCAAGCTTATAATCAACCAATTCAAGAATAACAACATCTGCAGCGTCTCCCTGACGGAAACCTAACTTCAGAACTCTTGTGTAACCACCATTACGATCCTTCATGCGAGGTCCGATTTCAGTGAAAAGCTTAGCCAAAACCTTCTGATCCTGAATAAACTTAGCAACTTCACGGCGGTTATGTACGCTGTCAACCTTACTTCTAGTAATAAGCTTTTCAGCGCTCTTGCGTACTTCAAGTGCCTTTGCCTTTGTTGTTGTAATACGTTCAAATCTAAAAAGAGAAGTAACCATATTACGCGTCATTGCACGACGATGTGCAGTTGTACGTGAAAGCGGATTAAAACCAATTCTATGATTCATCTGTTTCGTCCTTTTTCTTTGTTAAATTGACATTCTTAAGATGGCTATAGTCTGTCATTCCAAGAGTGAGCCCCCATTCATGGAGTTTCTCTTTGATTTCTGTCAAACTCTTTTTACCAAAATTCCTTGTTTTGGCAATATCATCTTCTGTCTTTTTCGTTAATTCGCCTATTGTGCGAATATTAGCATTTTTCAAACAGTTTGATGAACGAACGGACAACTCGAGTTCCTCAACAGGTGTAGTTAAAAGAGCCGAAATCTGCTGAGCCTGCTCATCAAGACCTTCTCCACCAGAAACATCATTATCATTGAAGTTAACAAAAATTGAAAAATGTTCTTTTGCAATCTTTGCAGCTTCACCTAAAGCATTTTCTGGAGTAATACTACCATCTGTCCAGATTTCAAGAACAAGTTTATCGTAGTCGTTCCTCTGTCCAACACGACAAGGTTCAATAGAATATTTAACCTTACTGATTGGGCTAAAGATGGCATCCATTGGAATTGAACTAACAACTTCAACATATTGTTCATTCACTTCCTGTGGTACATAACCTTTTCCAAGATCAACCTGAATTTCGATTTTAAGACGTGCCGATTCCATCATAGTGAAAATCAGCTTATCTTTTGTCATTACTTCAAGATGGCCTTCTTTTGCAAAGTCATCACTTTTTATAGTACCAGGACCATTGAATTCATACTCAATAGTATCCTGCTCTACATCATCAGGAAGCCGCAAACGCATTTGTTTTAAGCTGTTCAAAATCTCAAGTGTATCTTCTACAACATTTGGAATTGCTTCAAACTCACTTGAAATATAATGTTCAACACCATTAGCATCAAACGAAATTATGCGGATTGCTGTAATGGCATATCCTTGGATTGAGGAAAGAAGAACACGACGAAGTGTATTTCCAACCGTTGTTCCAAATCCCGTTTCAAAAGGATAAGCCGTAAACTTTCCGTAATTCGGTTCGTTATCAAGATGCTCAAATGTAATGCCTTTAGGTCTTTTAAAACCCTTAAGCAGATTTTTGCGAGCCATCTAAACTCCTTATTTGGAATAGTACTCAACAATAAGGTTTTCTTTAACTGCATAATCAATATCACTCTTAACAGCTAAATTAACAACCTTTCCAGTAAAATTATCTTTATCCAGTTCAAGCCATGCAGGAGCAGATCTTTCACCATTAGCAACAAGAAGCTTTTTGATTCCAGACGAAGCCTTGCTTGATTCCTTTACAGAAACCACATCACCTACTTTTACAAGGTAAGATGGAATATTTACCTTTGAACCATTAACAGTAATGTGTCCATGGCTAACCATCTGTCTAGCTTCTTTACGGGTCTTAGCAAAACCAAGTCTGAAAACAACGTTATCAAGACGAGATTCCAAAATCTGGAGAAGCATTTCGCCTGTAGCACCATGACGCTTGCTAGCAAGTACATAATATCTTCTGAACTGCTTTTCAAGTACGCCATAAATAAAACGAACCTTCTGTTTTTCATCAAGCTGAAGACCGTATTCAGACTTCTTTCTTCTAGTTTCTTTCTGATTTCTTTTTGAAACTTTTGTATAACCCATTACAACAGGGTTAATACCTAAAGCTTTGCATCTCTTTAAAAGAGGCTGTGTGCTTTTTCCCATTACTCGCTATCTCCTTCGTTATTACATGCGGCGTGTTTTGCGAGGGCGGCATCCATTATGTGGAATCGGTGTTATATCAGAAATTGATTTAACCTTAAGCCCAAGAGCACCCAAAGAACGGATAGCATTTTCTCTACCAACTCCAGGTCCTTTTACATAAACATGAACTTCACGCAAGCCATAGCTTACTGCCTTCTGTACAGCTGTTTCTGCAACAGTCTGAGCGGCAAACGGAGTAGATTTCTTTGCTCCGCGGAATCCGAGACCACCTGAAGAGGCCCAAGAAAGTGCATTACCCTTCAAGTCAGTAATTGTTACGATAGTGTTATTAAAAGTTGCCTGAATGTAAACATTACCTTCATAGACACTTTTCTTTTCCTTTCGTTTCTTTACAGTAGCCACTTAACTTACCTCCGCCTTACGCCTTTTTCTTATTAGCAACAGTCTTCTTCTTACCCTTGCGAGTACGAGAATTGGTACGTGTACGCTGACCACGAACTGGAAGTCCCTTACGGTGACGCAATCCACGATAGCATCCAATATCCATAAGACGTTTGATGTTAAGACCGATTTCTGAGCGAAGGCGTCCTTCTACCTTGTATTCTCCATCAATGAATTCACGAATTTTTGTCAATTCATCCTGAGACAAATCATTCATCATTGTATCAGGCTTGATTTTTGTCTCTTCGCAAATTCTTTTTGCTGCTGAACGACCAATACCATAAATATAAGTCAAAGCAATGCATACATGTTTATTAGGGAGGTCAACTCCCGCAATTCGAGCCATTTAATACTCCTCAGCCCTGTCTCTGCTTATGTTTTGGATTAACGCAAATGATACGGACAATACCATTACGCCTAATAACCTTACACTTGTCACAGATAGGCTTTACGCTGGTTCGTACTTTCATAAAAGTCCCCCTGGGAATGTGTTATCCTCGATTATGGCAATTCACAATGAACTACAATCGGGTTCGAATAATATATCACACTTTCCCAAATTTATTCTACAGCTATTTCACAAAAACTACAGATTTCGTGAACGAATCTTACCCTTTTTCATTAATCCATCCTGATGATGCATTTTCAAAAGAGCTTCAATCTGACTCATTGTATCCAAATCTACACCAACCATAATAATCAGTGAAGTACCACCCATCAGCATTGCTACCGACTGAGGGAACTTAAAGATATGCTGGATAGCAGTTGGCAAGATAGCAATCAATGCCAAGAATAATGAACCAGGAAGAACAAGACGATTCAAAATTTTCTGCAGATGTGCTTCAGTTTTGTCTGTTCGTACTCCAGGAATGGAGCCGCCGTTTTCCCTTATCTGCTTTGCTATTTCAGTAGGGTTCAGTGTTACCTGAGTGTAGAAGTATGCAAAGAAAATAATAAGTACTACCAGCAAAACATTATACCATACACCATTTGGATTTAAAAATACCGCGAGATTCCTAATCCATTTTGCCGCACCACTATTACCTTCTGCAACAGAAGAAACCAATTGCAATGGTAATGTCAAAAATGAATTGGCAAAAATCAAAGGAATGACATTAGATGGATTTACCTTAAATGGAATATAAGTATTCTGGCCACCATACATTTTTCTGCCCACTACACGCTTTGCATAATGAACAGGTATTTTGCGCTCACCAGATTCTTCATATACAACAAGCGCAATAATTGCAACAAAAAGTATAAAAGCAACGATTACAAAAACAATATTTAAATCTGAATCGCTTTTTACTTTATCAACAAGTTCAATTACAGCACTTGGCAAACGTGCAACAATACCCGCAAAAATCATAATGGAAATACCATTTCCGATTCCACGGGCTGTAATCTGATCACCAAGCCAAATAGTAATCATAGAACCTGTCGTTACTGTGAGCATAGCAAGAAGTTTGAATGCAACTTCATTATTGAGAGAGATAACACCAATATTCTTAGCATATACTGTTACAGCGAAAGACTGTATCAGACATACAAAGACAGTACCTATTCTCGTCCAGGCAGCAACCTTCTGTTGACCACCATCTTCCTGAACTGCACGTTTAAGGGAAGGGAAGATAATCAATAAAAGCTGCATAATAATCTGCATAGAAATGTATGGCATTACACCAAGCATGAATACAGAAAAATTAGAGAAAGCGCCACCAACAAAGAAGTCCATATAACTTGCAAATGCATTATTGTTCTGCTTTGCCAAAGTATTAAAATACTCAAACAAAGCAGAGGCGTCTACGCCAGGTATTGTTAAAACACAACCAAAGCGATAGACAGCCAATACAATCAATGTAAAAAGTAGGCGGCTGCGAAGCTCTTTTATCTTAAAGATATTAACTAATGAGTTGCTAGCCATCTAAAAACTCCGCTACCTATTCTTTTTTTTCGTCTGTAGTTACAGATCCACCAGCTTTTTCAATTTTAGCTTTTGCAGATTCTGAAACCTTATCAACAGCAACTGTAACTTTCTTTGTAAGATCTCCATCACCAAGAATCTTTACAGGAAGCTTTACTGACTTCAAAAGATTCTTTGCAACAAGAGTTTCCTTATTTACAGTTTCGCCGTCTGAATATTTTGCCTCAATATCAGAAACATTGATACATGCATATTCCTTCTTGAATGGATAGTTAGAGAATCCTCTCTGTGCGATGCGACGATAAAGAGGCATCTGTCCACCTTCAAATCCTACATAAACTTTTCCACCAGAACGAGACTGCTGACCTTTATTTCCACGACCCGCTGTTGTTCCACGTCCAGAAGAAGATCCACGACCAACGCGTCTTACTTTTTTATTTGCTGGACCTTTGCCAACAGGCATTTTCAAAGTAAAATCTGCCATTACTGAATCTCCTCAACCTTAACAATGTGAGCAACAGAAGCAATCATTCCACGAACAGAAGGATTATCTTCCTTTACTACAGAAGAGCTAATTCTCTTAAGTCCCAAACTACGAACAGTGGCCTTCTTTTCAGGTTTCTGTCCAATAACGCTTTTTGTAAGTGTAATCTTAAGTTTTGCCATGGTTTAACCCCACAACTCATCAAGGGTCTTACCCCTGTTCTTTGCCACTGTTGCAGCATCCATAAGATGTTCAATTGCATCAAAAGTAGCACGAACAACATTTACAGAAGAACTTGATCCCAATGACTTTGAAAGAACATCAGTAGCACCTGCAGCATCCATAATTGCACGAACTGCACCACCAGCAATAATACCAGTACCGGAACAAGCAGGCTTCAAAAGAACTGAAGAACTCTTATACTTTCCAATAATATCATGTGGAATCGTTCCGTTTTTAAGTGGAACAGTAATAAGATTTCTCTTTGCCCTATCAATACTCTTCTTAATTGCTTCAGTTACGTCATTGGCTTTACCAAATCCATAACCTACACGACCCTTTTGATCTCCAACTACGCTAAGAGCAGCAAAAGACATACGGCGTCCACCTTTTACAGTCTTTGCAGTTCTATTAAGAGTAACGAGCTTTTCTACAAACTCCTTCTCTTTTGGATCCTTATCAAAATTTCTCTGGCGTTCCATAGCTTCTCCTAGAATTGAATCCCAGCTTTGCGGGCTCCATCTGCAAGGGCCTTTACAACACCATGATAAAGATAACCGTTACGGTCAAATACTACAGATGTAATATTTTTTTCTTTAAGGCGTGCACCCAATGCTTCACCTAACTTTGCAGCGTCACCTGTTGTTGGTTTGAGAGCTGCAAAATCCTTTTCCATTGTTGAAATAGAAGCAAGAGTATTTCCCTCGTCATCATTAATTACCTGAACATAGAGATTCTTATTACTTCTTGTAACTGTCATGCGAGGACGTTCTGCAGTTCCATAAACAGACTTACGAATATGAACCTTTCTATGAAGACGCTTTCTATCTTTATCATTCAGTTTCTTAATCATATAGCTTCACCTTATTTTACGCCGGTCTTACCGACTTTGCGTCTGATAACTTCATTATCATAACGGATTCCCTTGCCCTTATAAGGTTCAGGTTTACGCAATGAACGAAGCTGTGCAGCAAATTCACCAACCTGCTGTTTATCGATACCAGCAATTGTAACTTTTCCACTTGCGTCTGCTGTAACAGTAAGACTCTGTGGGATGATAGCTATAAATTCACTTGAATAACCCAAGTTCATAATCAGCTGATTACCTTTTACTTCTGCACGATAACCAACACCAGTAATAATAAGTGTCTTAGAAAAACCTGAAGTAACACCCGTAACCATATTGTTTATAAGGTTACGATAAAGTCCATGTGCTGCACCTGCTTCTTTTGAAGAATCAGTTGTCTTTACAACGACATGACCGTCTGCAACTTCAACAGTTACCTTATTTGAAAAAGCCTGTTTAAGTTCACCCTTAGCACCTTTTACTGTAACAACAGAATCAGCAACTGTGACAGTTGTTCCTGCTGGAATAGCAATAGGAAGTTTACCAACTTTAGACATATATTCCTCCTATTACCAAACAGTACAAACTAATTCGCCACCAACCATCTTTTCTGCTGCTTTTTTACCTGTCGTTACACCAGAAGATGTTGATACAATGACTGTTCCGTATCCATTATGAACACGTGGCAGATCTTTATAACCAGAATAAACGCGACGTCCCGGAGTTGAAACCTTTTCAATTCCATGGATAACAGGTGCGTTTGCTTCATCATACTTCAGAAAAATGCGGATTACGCTGTGACCTTCTTCCTGAACTTTCTTAAAGTTCTTAATATAACCTTCAGTCTTCAGGATTTTCACGATTTCCAGCTTTAACTTGGAAGCAGGTATATCTACCTTCTCGTGGCGGGCCTGTGCCGCATTACGGATCTTTGTGAGCATATCTGCTACTGGATCTGATGCACTCATTTTCTATCTCCTACCACTACCAACTTGATTTTGTTACACCAGGTAACAAGCCTTCACTTGCATACTTACGGAAGCAAAGACGACACATCTTAAACTTACGCAGATATCCTCTAGGACGACCGCAAAGCTGGCACCTGTTATACTGACGAGTGCTATACTTCTGAGTGCGGGCAGCCTTTATAATCATTGATTTCTTAGCCATGAAATCCTCACTTACTTCCTGAAAGGCATGTTGAACTTGGTAAGCAAAGAACGAGCTTCTGCATCAGTCTTTGCACTAGTTACGATAGTGATATTCAAACCAGAAATTTTAGTGATTTTATCAAAATCAATTTCTGGGAAGATAATCTGTTCTGTAATACCAAGAGAGAAGTTTCCGTGACCATCAAAACCAGTTGCTTTAATTCCGCGGAAATCCTTTACACGTGGCAACGCAACGTTAATCAGACGGTCCAAAAATTCATACATTATTGAACCACGAAGTGTTACCATAGCACCAATTTCTGCACCCTCACGAAGTTTGAAGTTAGCAATGCTTTTCTTTGCCTTTGTCTTGACCGCTTTCTGTCCTGTAATCTGTGTCAGGTCAGTAACTGCGGCATCAAGGAGTTTCTTGTTTGTGAGAGCTTCGCCAACACCCATGCTTACTACAATTTTTTTGATTGCAGGAATCTGCATTGGAGTTGTGTAACCGAACTCTTTAAAGAGTTCAGGAGCGATAGTGTCTTTATAGACTTTCTTAAGCCGAGGTATGTAATTTGCCATTACAATGTTTCTCCACATTTGCGGCAGACACGAACTTTCTTGTCTCCGTCAAGCTTATATCCAATCTTAACAGGGCGAGCGCACTTTTTACATACGATGCCCACATTAGAGATGTGCAGAGGAGCTTCAATCTCAGCGATTCCGCCCTGATCCTGCTGACTGCGTTTTCTCATTGCTTTCTTAACAATGTTTATACCGGATACAATTACTGCATCTTTGGAAGGAATAACACGTACAACTGTACCTGTTTTTCCCTTATCCTTGCCTGCAAGCACCTGTACCGTATCGTCCTTGTGAATCTTGAATTTTTTATTCATATCCAATACTCCTTAGAGAACTTCCGGCGCCAATGATACGATCTTCATGAAATCTTTATCACGGAGCTCACGTGCAACTGGGCCAAAAATACGTTTTCCAACAGGGTTCTTGTTGTCATCAACAATTACACATGCATTGTCATCAAAACGAATATATGTTCCATCTGGACGACGATATTCTTTTGCCTGACGAACAATTACAGCCTTTTTAACTGCACCCTTCTTTATTGTAGAGGTAGGAATAGCATCTTTTATAGCTACAACTACGATATCACCGATACCTGCATAGCGGCGGTGTGAACCACCGAGAACCTTAATGCACTGAGCAATTTTGGCTCCAGAGTTATCAGCAACTGTCATACATGACTGCATCTGAATCATAACTCAAATCCTCGCTTATTTTGCACGTTCGATGATTGTTTCAAGACGCCAGCACTTATCTTTGCTGAGTGGGCGGCATTCTACAATCTTTACTGTATCGCCAATATGAGCCTCATTCTTTTCATCATGAGCCTTACATTTCTTAGTCCTAGTTACATATTTCTTGTAAAGAGGATCCATTCTTTTTGTAGAAATCGAAACTACGATAGTTTTATCCATCTTATCACTAGTAACAATTCCAACATAAGAACGCTTACCAATCTTAGTCTTAACTGCCTGCTCTTCCACGGGTCAGCTCCTACTTGTTTAATCCAGCAAGTTCTTTCTGCCGGATGAACGTATTAAGGCGTGCAATTTCGCGACGCATAATACGTTTCTGCATTGGGTTATCTACATGGGAAATTACCATTTTGAAACGTAATTCCATATATTCCTGTTTAAGCTCGTCACGGCGTGCAACAAGTTCAGCATAAGACAGTTCTTTATCATTCTTTTTCTTTGAATCAGCCATCTTATTCCTCCTAATCCTGTGTCGGCTTAAATGCAATCTTTGTGATTACTGGCAACTTACTTGATGCAAGACGAAGAGCTTCTTCAGCCAACTTCAAATCTACACCACCGATTTCAAACAAAATCATACCTGGTTTTATGTTAGCTGCCCAGAATTCTGGAGCACCTTTTCCCTTACCCATACGAACTTCAGCAGGTTTCTTAGAAATAGGCTTATCAGGGAATACACGAATCCAAACATTACCTTTGCGCTCAAGCTTACGGTTGATTGCAACACGGGCAGCTTCGATAACACGTGCATTTAACCAAACTGGTTCCATAGCAACAAGTGCAATGTCACCAAAATCAATATGATTATCGCGGGTAGCAAAACCATGCTGTCTACCGCGCTGCACCTTACGGTGCATTACTCTTTTAGGGCTAAGCGGCATCGATTAACTCCTTGCCTTTGCAGTAGTATCCTTTCCCTGATTTTCACCAGAGTCAGACTTTTCTGAAGTGCGCTGTGTACGATCGCGACGAGGTTTGCGAACAAGCTGACCTGCATCCTCATTCTGCTCGTGACCATAATTCATTCCATTGAAAACCCATACCTTTATACCAATTTTTCCGTATGAAGTAAGAGCTTCAAATGTACCATAGTCAATATCAGCACGAAGAGTATGAAGAGGAACACGTCCTTCCTTGTGCTCTTCAGAACGTTTCATTTCTGCACCACCAAGACGGCCAGAAAGACGAATCTTTATACCCTGAGCACCTGCACGCATTGCATTTCCAGAAGCCTGTTTAAGAGCTTTACGGAATGAACCACGGCCCATCAACTGACGTCCGATATTCTGTGCAATTAAAGAAGCATTTACATCAGCTCTCTTAATTTCTTTTATCTTAATCTGAACTTTCTTTGTAAGCTGCTTCTGAATATCAGCGCTAATCTTTTCGATTGTAGCACCTTTAACGCCAATGATTACACCTGGACGAGCAGTGTGTATTACAATTGTAACCCGCTGAGGGTGACGAACAATTTCGATTTCTGCAATATCTGCGCCTTTGCATTCTGGAAGACTTGAAACCAACTTTCTGATTTTGAAATCTTCAAGAACCAGGTCTGCGTATTCGCGAGGATCCGCATACCAGCGAGACTGCCATGTCTTGTTAACTCCAAGACGCAAACCGATCGGATTAACTTTCTGTCCCACTTTTTATTCCCCCGCCTTTTCGTCAACTACGACGGTAATATGACACATACGTTTCAAAAGCTGGTCAGCTCTACCACGAGCGCGGAACCATACTCTCTTAAGTCTTGGACCTTCGTCAATACGAATTTCCTTAACATACAACATATCTTCATCAAGCTTTGTGTTAGCTACAAGGGCATTAGCAATAGCAGATTTCAATGTACCCTTAATAAGCCTAGCACCTTTCTGAGGCATATTCTCAAGAATAGCCATAGCTTCCGAACAAGACTTCTGATTAATTACATGAGCTACAGGGCGAACCTTTGTAGGAGATGCAATAAGGAATTTAGTAGTGGCTACATAACCTTTTTTTACAGTCATCATATCCACCTTTACCTACCAGCTTTTGAAGCTGTTTTATCAGATCCAGCATGACCACGGAATGTACGTGTTGGAGCAAACTCACCAAGCTTGTGTCCAACAAGGTTTTCTGTTACATAAACTGGAATCCATGCCTTACCATTGTATACAGAAATAGTATTTCCTACCATTTCAGGAATAATTGTAGAACAACGTGAATATGTCTTAAGCATCTTTCTTTCGGATGTTTCTACCTTATTCATTTCAATTACTTTTTTGAAGAGACTTTTTTCAACAAAAGGTCCTTTCTTAACAGATCTTGACACCGTTATCTCCTATGCAATTACTTCTTGCGACGTGAAACAATGAATCTGCTTGACGTCTTCCGCTTATTGCGAGTCTTATAACCTTTACAAGGCTGACCCCAAGGAGTAACTGGGTTACGTCCCTTACCTGCGCCTTCACCACCACCAAGCGGATGATCAACTGGGTTCATAGCCATACCACGAACAGTAGGTCTGATACCCAACCAACGCTTATGACCAGCTTTACCAAGCTGAACATTCATGTGTTCTTCATTACCAACAATACCAATTGTTGCATAACATTTTGCATTCACACGACGAAGTTCACTTGATGGAAGGCGGATTGTAACATAATCACCTTCTTTTGCTGCGATAAGAGCACTAGCACCTGCAGAACGAACAAGCTGTCCACCACGACCAATTGTAAGTTCAATATTATGAACTGTGAAACCTACAGGAATTGCAGAAAGTGGAAGTGCATTTCCAACTGTTGGAGTTGCATTTTCACCAGCCATAATCTTCTGTCCTACAGTAAGACCTTTAGGTGCAATGATATAACGCTTATCACCATCTGCATAATAAATCAAAGCAATATTAGCACTGCGGTTAGGATCATATTCAATTGACTTTACAGTTCCTGGAATACCATGCTTATTACGCTTAAAATCTATATCACGATATCTCTGTTTGTGTCCGCCACCCTGATGACGTACAGAAATACGTCCACCAGCACCGCGACCACCGTGAGATTTCTTACCTGACACCAGAGTTTTTTCGGGTCTGTCGGTTGTCAGTTCATCTCTACGCAAGTCAACACGACCACGTGTACCTGCTGTTATTGGCTTATATACCTTAAGAGCCATCTGATTCCCCTTAATTAGACAGGCTTACACGCCTTCAAACAATTTAATTGTTTCGCCAGGTGCAACACGCACGATGGCTTTCTTATAACTAGAAGTCATTCCAGGGCGACCACGAAGGCGCTTAACTTTTCCAGCAACATTAAGTGTTGTACAAGAAATAACTTTTACGTTAAAAAGTCTGCGAACAGCTTCTTTTATCTGAATCTTGTTTGCATCAGGATGCACGATGAAAACATATTTGTTTTCTTCGCGAAGGGCTGTAGCCTTTTCAGAAATAACAGGCTCAATGAGAATTTCATTATCAACCATTATTCAGCCTCCTTTTCCAAGTTTGCATAGAATTCAGAAAGATTCTTTACTGCACTTTCAAGTACAATTACTTTGCGTCCATAATAAAGATCATGAGCGCGAAGACGATTGAACGAAAGGAATGACAAATTAGGAATATTACGACCTGCCTGCTTGATCTTTGCATCATCATCTTTAAGAATGATAACAGTGCGTTCGTCCTTTGCAAAATTAGAAAGGATTTTTACCAAATCTTTTGTCTTTCCGCTTTCTACAGTGAAATCTTCTATTACAGTGAGTCTGTCACTCTGTGCCTGAAGGCTAAGGATAGACTTCATTGCAAGGCGCTTTGCCTTTTTTGGAATTGCGTAGCTGAAATCTCTCGGCTTTGGTCCAAATATTGTACCACCACCTACATTAATTGGAGATTTCTTATCACCACGACGTGCATTACCAGTACCCTTCTGCTTATATGGCTTTTTGTTGCTGCCATGAACTTCAGCACGGCCCTTTGTACATGCTGTTCCAACACGTTTATTTGCTAATTCATTAATAATGGCATAGTAAATGACATCTTCATTTACCGGGAGACCGAATACCTTGTCATCAAGTGTAACAGTACGCAGCTCTTTTCCATCGACTGAATAGACTTTCTTTTCCATGTCTGTCTTCCTCTGTCGTTATTTCTTTACCGCGGACTTGACGATCAGCGTGCAGTCTTTATTCCCAGGGACAGCCCCACGAACCAAAATAACCTTCAATTCAGGATCAACCTTAACAATACGAAGGTTCTGTACAGTAACACGTTCAAAACCCATGCGACCAGGCATTTTGATATTTTTGAATGTGTGTCCTGGAGTTGTACATTCGCCAGTACCGCCGGCTTCACGATGGAATTTAGAACCGTGAGTTGCACGTCCACCATGAAAGCCCCATCTCTTCATAACACCCTGAAAACCTTTTCCTTTTGATGTTGCAGTAACATCCAAAAAGCGAGTCTTTTCAAAAAGTTCAAGCCCAATAAGATCCCCAACTTTAACTTCTGTATCAAAGTTACGGAATTCCTTCAAATGTCTTTTTGGGGTAATGTTTTCAGGAAACTGTCCGGCATATGCCTTGTTTACTTTTGAAGGCTTGAGATCATCAAGTCCAAGTACAACAGCGTCATATCCGCAGTTCTCTTTTGTTTTTGTTGAAACAACCACATTCGGTTCAACGCGGATCACGGTGACTGGAATCAAATTACCGCTTTCGTCGAAAACCTGGGTCATCCCCACTTTTTTTGCAATCAGACCTTTCATTCTGATATTCTCCTATCGAAAGAGTCAGACTCTTTCATTGTTGGCCGCCATCCCAGATCCAGGGGACCGTACCAGTTTTTTTACAGTAATCTAAAAAGACTTACTGTTTAATTTCTACATCTACACCGGCAGGAAGTTCAAGTTTCATCAATGAATCCATAACATCTGATGTTGGTTCAAGGATGTCAATAAGACGCTTATGTGTGCGCATTTCGAACTGTTCACGTGACTTCTTATTTACATGAGGTGAACGAAGAACAGTTACCTTATTGATTCTTGTAGGAAGCGGGATTGGTCCTGAAACCTTTGCACCTGCTTTCTGTACTGTCTGCACGATGGCCTTTGCACTCTGATCGATCAACTCAACGTCAAATGCGCGAAGTCTGACACGAATCTTTCCACTAGCCATTTTTATACTCCTGTTCTTGAAATAGAGGGCTTGATGAAAAAATCAACCCTCCATTTCAAAAATATTTAACTATTCTACGATCTTTGTTACCTGTCCAGAAGCGATTGTACGACCGCCTTCACGGATAGCGAGCTTAAGACCTTCATCCATAGCGATTGGGTGAATCAAAGTACCAATAATCTTAACATTGTCACCTGGTTTTACCATGTCTGTTCCAGCTTCGAGTTCTACTGTACCTGTAATATCTGTAGTTCTGAAGTAGAACTGTGGACGATAACCAGAGAAGAATGGTGAGTGACGTCCACCTTCAGCTTCTGTAAGAACGTAAATCTGAGCTTCGAACTTTGTATGTGGGTGAATTGTACCTGGTGCAGAAAGAACCTGTCCACGAACAACATTCTTCTTTTCAATACCACGGAGGAGGATACCTACGTTATCACCAGCCATACCCTGATCCAACAACTTGTTGAACATTTCGATACCAGTTGCTGTTGTAGACTGTGTTTCCCTAATACCAACGATTTCTACTGCATCGTTAAGATTGATAACACCACGTTCGATACGTCCTGTTACAACTGTACCACGTCCAGAAATTGTGAAGATATCTTCGATTGGCATCAAGAATGGCTTATCTTCATCACGTGCTGGATCATCGAACCATGTATCCATAGCTTCGAGGAGTTCATCGATACATTTTGTATCATCTGGAGTTGCATTATCCTGCAATGCGTTGAAAGCAGATCCCTTGATGATTGGTGTTTCTTCGCTGAATCCATACTTCTTAAGGATTTCCTTAACATCGTCTTCAACGAGCATCAACATTTCTTCATCACCATCAAGCTGGTCAACCTTGTTCAAGAATACGATGATCTTTGGTACACCAACCTGGCGAGCAAGAAGAAGATGTTCCTTTGTCTGAGCCATAGGACCGTCTGTAGCAGCAATAACGAGAATAGAACCGTCCATCTGAGCAGCACCAGTAATCATGTTCTTGATGTAGTCAGCATGTCCTGGACAGTCAATATGTGCATAGTGGCGCTTGTCTGACTGATACTCGAGGTGACGTGTATTGATTGTAATACCACGTTCCTTTTCTTCTGGAGCATTGTCGATTTCATCATACTTAAGAGCCTTATCACCATACTTCTTTGCACAATGCATTGTGATAGCTGCAGAAAGTGTAGTCTTACCATGGTCAACGTGACCGATAGTACCAACGTTCATGTGAGGTTTGGTTCTTTCGAACTTTTCCTTTGCCATGTGTTTCTCCTTGTCGGAAGTCATAATTCACAACCGACATATAAAAATTTATGTGTTGCACTTTAAGCCAGAATCGAGTTCATCTCAAAAAATCAACTCGGATTCGCATACACATTTTAATCGCGTTTTTATTCAGATGATTATTTAAAGGTAGGATACGGTAAAAGAAATTCAGATTTTCTAACATAATACTCCATCCATTCGGAATATTTATGGCCGATACCACCGATCATCATCAAATAAATCAACACGTTTGATGACTGGTTTGGCACCAAGAGCCTCGCAGCTTACTGCAGCAGAAACCCTTGATGCATTTTTATTACAGACATTACCAACGGCAATATCATCATCATACAAGGGCCGTGACACCTGAAGGTTTTTACAACCGACTTTACGGCTTCACCAGGATTAGAAAAAAAATCCCGCCTGACTCTCAAAGAAACCCCATTAGATTTTAGACAAAACCTAAAGTGTAGGTTACTATTTTATACACTTTTTTAGAAAAAGTTGCAATACCGTGCATAAAAAAAAGACGCCAAAAGGCGCCTTTTTACAAGAAAAATGAATACTACCAACGGTAATGTGCAAAAGCCTTGTTTGCTTCTGCCATCTTGTGTGTATCTTCCTTTTTCTTAAATGCAGTTCCTGTATTGTTGAATGCATCAAGCAATTCAGAAGAAAGTGTATCAGCCATTCCATGACCACTTCTATTTCTTGCTGCATCAATAATCCAACGCATAGCCAAAGCTTCTTTGCGAGTATCGCGGATTTCTACAGGCACCTGATATGTTGCACCACCAACACGGCGTGATTTTACTTCTACAAGAGGTTTAACATTTTCAAGAGCCTTGAGGAATACTTCCAAAGGATCCTTATCTGTTTTTGCCTTAAGCTTATCCATTGCATCATAGATAATCTTTGTACAAGTAGCTTTCTTTCCATCGAGCATCATGCGTGTAATGAATTTTGTAACAACCTGACTATTATATTTTGCATCCGGCATAATCGGACGATTGATGGACTTCTTATGTCTTCCCATTTTATTCCTCCATTCCCCTCATTATGCCTTTGGTCTCTTGGCACCATATTTAGAACGACCACGCTTACGACCTTCAACACCTAAAGTATCTTTAGTACCACGAATGATGTGATAGCGCACACCAGGAAGGTCCTTTACACGACCACCACGGATAAGTACAACTGAGTGTTCCTGAAGGTTATGTCCAATACCTGGAATATATGCAGTAACTTCAATACCATTGCTCAAACGAACACGAGCAACCTTACGCAAAGCCGAATTAGGCTTTTTTGGTGTAACTGTCATTACACGAGTACAAACGCCACGTTTCTGAGGACAGGACTCAAGTGCGGGAGATTTGGTTCTGTTAGCAGCAGACTTACGTCTCTGGCGTACCAATTGGTTTATTGTAGGCATCTTAAAAATGTCTCCTTTTTATTTATTGCCGGTCAGCACCCCGGTCAAGTTTTTAAACTTAAAAATGTTTTATAAGTTTAATGAATTCGGGAAATGAATTCAAGAGAATTCATTTCCCATAATTGCAATTTTATGACTCCAGATATCAGTCAGATTCTTCAGCTTCGAAACCAGAATCTTCAACCTGAGGTTCCATCTCTCTTTCCAGATCCTGACGTCTGCGTTCAATGATGTCATTCATAAGAAGGTCAAGGTCTTTGTCACTGGAATCAAAAAGCTTTACGTTCTTGTAATTCTTAATACCAGTTCCAGCTGGAATCATATGACCGATTGCAACATTTTCCTTGATTCCATGAAGTTCATCAGTTTCACCCTTGATTGCTGCATTAGTAAGAACACGGGTAGTTTCCTGGAACGAAGCAGCAGAAATGAACGAGTCAACATTCAAAGATGCCTTCGTAATACCCTGGAACATCGGTCTACCAACAGCAGGCTGTCCGCCGGCAGCAACAATACGGTTATTTTCAGCATGGAAACGGTATTTATCAACCTGTTCACCGAAAATAAAGTTTGTATCACCAACAGAAACAACTTCAACCTTTCTGAGCATCTGACGTACAATGATACCGATATGCTTATCATTGATGGATACACCCTGTGCACGGTAAACCTGCTGGATTTCATCCATAAGGTAATTCTGAAGTGCATTTTCACCAAGGATTGCAAGGATATCGTGAGGGCTCGGAGAACCGTCACAAAGCTTTTCACCAGCAATTACCTTATCACCATCACGTACAAGCATACGTTTTGTATTTGGAACAAGATGTTCAAACACTCTTCCGTATTCATCTTCTACTACAACCTGACGCTTACCCTTTGTGATTCCCTTAAACTTAACAAGACCAGAAATCTGGGCAAGTACCGTAGGAGATTTTGGCTTACGGGCTTCGAAAAGTTCAGAAACACGTGGAAGACCACCAGTAATATCGTTTGTTTTTGCAGCCTCTTTTGACATTCTGGCAATAACTTCACCAGCCTTAATAGCCTGCTTATCTTCAACAAGAAGAAGGGCATCAGCAGGAAGGTGATAACTACCAAGTTCATTACCAGCTTCATCAGTAACAAGAACACGAGGCTGCATTGTATCAAGGTGCATACTCGTAATCCTACGTTCAACCTTACCAGTCTGGACATCAATTTCTTCACCAAGTGTAGTTCCCTTGATGATTTCCTCAAAATGAACATAACCAGAAGCTTCTGCAATAATAGGTTCACTGAACGCATCAAATTCACCCATCGGAACATTAGCTTCAATGATATCACCCGGCTTTACATAAAGCGTAGAACCATTGGAAATATCAACCTTGACAGTATTGCTTGCAAGGTAAACAGCATCATTTCTGAGGATAACCTTTGCAGTATCAGAAGCTGTTATGTCACCAGAACTGCTTGAGATAATCACGCTGTCCTTCATCACGCGGTCACCATCATTTACAGCAACCTTATCGCCAGCACCAAGCTCATACTTTTTAAGGATACGGGTTACATCCATGAACCCCTTACGTGTAAAGAGCCAGTTGCCATCATCTGTATCTACGCGAGTTCCTTCAATCTTTTCGATAAGAGCAGGGAACTTCAATACGATGTGGTTATCTTCAGTTGTCTTAGAAGCTGTACCACCGACATGGAATGTACGCATGGTAAGCTGTGTACCAGGCTGACCAATTGACTGGGCAGCAATGATTCCGACTGCTTCACCAATTTCAACAATCTTATCGCGGGCAAGGTTCTTACCATAACATTTCACACAGATACCATGCTGTGCTTCACAAGTAAGAACTGTGCGGAGTTTTACCTTTTCAACACCGGCAGCTTCAATCTTTGTTGCAAGTTCGTCTGTAATGTACTCATTAACATCGCAAAGCAATTCACCAGTAATAGGATGAACGACACGTTCAATTGTGTAATGTCCAACAATACGGGTTGCAAGATGCTCAATGATTTCATCACCATCCTTAATTGCTGCATAATCAATACCGTTGATTGTTCCACAATCATCTTCATTGATTACAACATCCTGAGCAACGTCAACAAGACGACGTGTCATATAACCAGCATCGGCAGTTTTAAGAGCAGTATCTGAAAGACCTTTACGGGCACCGTTTGTTGAAATGAAGAATTCGATAACCGAAAGTCCTTCATAGAAGTTTGAACGGATCGGAAGTTCAATGATGTCACCATTAGGTTTAGCCATCAAACCACGCATACCTGCAAGCTGGGAAATCTGTTTTGAAGAACCACGGGCACCAGACTTAGCCATCATGTAGATTGTGTTGAAACCACCCTTGTCTTTTGCAAGGTTATCCATCATGAGCTTTGTAAGATCTTCGTTTGTACGCTGCCAAACGTCAGTTACCCTGTTATACCTTTCTTCACCAGTAATTGTACCAACACTATACTGATTAACAATCTGTTCAACTTCCTTATTTGCCTTGGCCATCATTTCTTTCTTTGCATCTGGAATTTTAATATCTTCCATAGAAAGGGTTGCACCATAGAAAGTTGCATTCTTATATCCGACAGCCTTGATTGCATCAAGCATCTGGATTGTAAGCCAAGGATCCCGTGTATGATAAACAGTCTCAATCATCTTCTTAAGACTCTTATCAAACATCTGGCGGTTTACAAAATCAACACCTTCCGGCATTGCTTCATTGAATGCAAGACGACCGGCAGAAGTTTCAATCAGATCACCTTCTTCAAAATCCTGAGTTCCCTGAAGGAACGAATCATCACCTTTAACCTTAAGGTCTTTGCTACTGAAAGATTTTTTTGGAGCTGGTACTTTTATAAGAGCCTGCCATTCAATACTTCCAAGTTCTGCAGCCATGCGGACTTCATCAGTAGAACAGAAACGGTGTCCTGTACCCTTTGCACCTTCCTTAATGGCTGTCATATAGTAAATACCAAGAACCATGTCCTGAGATGGATATACAATAGTATCACCATTAGCAGGATCAAGGAGGTTTCTGGCAGAAAGCATCAATGTCCAGCACTCCATCTGGGCTGCCTGTGTCAAAGGAACATGGATAGCCATCTGGTCACCATCAAAGTCAGCATTGAAAGCCTTACATGCAAGAGGATGAAGTTTAAGGGCTTTTCCTTCTACGAGTACAGGTTCAAATGCCTGAATACCAAGACGGTGAAGTGTAGGAGCACGGTTAAGCATAACCGGATGTTCACGCACTACCTCATCAAGGATGGCAAAAACTTCAGGTGATTCCTGCTCAACAAGCATTTTTGCTTTTTTAATATTGAAAACCACATCTTTATCAACAAGCTTCTTCATGATGAACGGCTTGAACAATTCAAGAGCCATCTTTGTAGGAAGACCACACTGCCAGAGTTTCAATTCCGGACCAACAACAATAACTGAACGTCCAGAATAGTCAACACGTTTACCAAGAAGGTTCTGGCGGAAACGTCCCTGCTTACCCTTAATCATGTCACTAACTGACTTTAAAGGTCTGTTGGAAGCACCCTTTACAACACGTTTTCTCTTTGAATTATCAAAAAGTGCATCAACAGCTTCCTGCAGCATCCTTTTTTCATTTCTGATGATTACATCCGGAGCAAAAAGCCCCTGAAGCCTTTTGAGACGGTTATTTCTGTTAATTACACGACGATAAAGGTCATTAAGGTCAGAAGTTGCAAAACGTCCACCATCAAGCTGAACCATCGGACGCAGTTCAGGAGGCATAACTGGAACTACATCAAGAATCATCCAAGATGCTTTATTACCAGAGCGGCGGAAATTCTCAACAATTTCAATTCTTTTAAGAAGACGCTTATCACTCTTCTTACCTTTATCAATCATTTTGCTGCGGAGTTCTACTGCAAGCGAGTCAAGATCAAGTCCCTCAAGAAGGGTTTTGATTGCTTCAGCACCCATTCCTGCAGTAAAAGCACCACTATAGCGTTCCTGAGCTTCAATATACTCATCTTCAGTAAGAAGCTGCATCTTTTTCAAGTCTGTATCACCGGCATCAATAACGATGTACTTTTCATAATACAGGACTGAGCGTAACGCAGCCACCTGAAGGTCAAGAAGAAGTCCCATACGGCTAGGAACTGAACGATAGTACCAGATATGGCTTACAGGAGCTGCAAGTTCAATATGACCGGTACGTTCACGGCGAACTTTGAAATGAGTGACTTCTACACCACAACGGTCACAGATTACACCCTTATAGCGGATTGACTTGAATTTTCCACAGAAACATTCCCATTCCTTTGTCGTACCAAAAATACGTTCGCAGAAAAGACCATCTTTCTCAGGACGGAGTGTACGATAGTTGATTGTTTCTGGCTTCTTAACCTCACCATATGACCATGCACGGATGGTTTCAGGTGAAGCAAGCTTTATCCTAATTGAATCAAAATCCTGAATATCACGCATCAGCATTCTCCTTGTCAAAATTGCCAGCTTTGTCGATCATATCCTGATCACGTTCTGTCAAAGCTATCTGCTTACCCTTTGCATCCCAGATTGTGAAATCCAATGCAAGACCACGAAGTTCCTGAACCATAACATTAAATGCTTCTGGTACTCCAGCTGGAGTTGAAGGTTCACCCTTCACAATTGATTCATAAACCTTTGAACGACCATTCATATCATCAGATTTGATAGTCATCATTTCCTGAAGTGTATTTGCTGCACCATATGCTTCAAGAGCCCAAACTTCCATTTCTCCAAGACGCTGACCACCAAACTGTGCTTTACCACCAAGTGGCTGCTGTGTAACCAGAGAATATGGACCAGTAGAACGGGCATGCATCTTATCATCAACAAGGTGATGCAGCTTCATATAATAGATAACACCAACAAAAATCGGGTTAACGAATGGTTCACCAGTGCGTCCATCGCGGACAATCTGCTTACAATCCCTTGAAAGACCGGCTTCTTCAAGCTTATCTCCAATCATCGCCTGAGAAGGAGACTGGAATACAGGAGATTCAAAGAACTGGTTGAGATATTTACCTGCAATACCAAGTTCAGATTCCATAATCTGACCGATGTTCATACGAGAAGGAACACCAAGTGGATTAAGACATACATCAAGCGGTGTACCGTCTTCCAGGTATGGCATGTCTTCTTCTGGAAGAATGCGGGAAACAACACCTTTGTTTCCGTGACGACCAGCCATCTTATCACCTTCGCGGAGCTTACGCTTGTTGGCAATAAGGACTTTTACAATTTCATCAACACCAGGATTAAGTTCATCACCCTGCGTACGTCTCATGCGCTGTACATCAATTACAACACCTTCAACACCATGTGGTACACGGAGTGAAGAATCGCGTACTTCTTTTGCCTTTTCACCAAAGATGGAATTCAAAAGCTTGAATTCTGGTGTAGTTTCAGATTCACTCTTTGGAGTTACCTTACCAACAAGAATATCTCCTGAACGAACCTTTGAACCAATCCTTATGATACCTTCCGCATCAAGATTGCTGAGGTTCTTTTCAGCTGTATTCGGAACATCACGGGTAATCTTTTCTGGTCCCAGCTTTGTTTCACGGATTTCTGTAGAAAATTCTTTTATATGTATAGAAGTATACATATCTTCTTTTACTACGCGCTGGCTGATAAGAACAGCGTCTTCGTAGTTGTATCCATTCCAAGGAACGAATCCAACAAGAATATTTCTACCAAGTGCAAGCTCACCATTGAACGTAGCAGGTCCGTCACCAAGTACCGTACCTTTTTCAACATGCTCGCCAACACTTACAGTCGGACGCTGGTGATAACAAGTATCCTGGTTTGTGCGCTGATACTTAAGAAGTACATATTCATCAAGAGTTCCCTTAGGAGCGCCTTCCGGAGCAACCTTAACACATTCGCTTGATACGTATACAACTTCACCGGCACGCTTTGCCTTAACAAGGACACCTGAATCATATGCACACTTTCTTTCCATTCCTGTACCAACATGCGGTGGTTCCGGGAAAAGAAGAGGAACTGCCTGACGCTGCATGTTACAACCCATGAGTGCACGGTTGGCATCATCATGTTCAAGGAACGGAATCAATGCAGCTGAAACAGAAATTACCTGACGTGGCGAAACATCCATATACTCAACATCTTTTGGAGAGCGAGTATTATAGTTACCCTGCTTACGGCATGAAATCATGTCTGTTGCGAACGAACCGTCATCTTTCATACCTTCACTTACCTGTCCGATGAAATACTTATCTTCATCCATTGCAGAAAGGTATTCAAACTTATCCGTTGCCTTTCCACCTTCAATCTTGCGGTAAGGAGCTTCAAGGAAGCCATATTCATTAACACGTGTATAAATAGCGAGGGAAACAATAAGACCAATGTTCGGTCCTTCAGGAGTTTCGATAGGACACATACGTCCATAATGTGAATAATGAACATCACGGACTTCGAAACCTGCACGGTCACGTGAAAGACCACCAGGTCCCAATGCATTGAGACGGCGTTTATGTGTAAGTTCTGCAAGAGGGTTAACCTGATCCATGAACTGAGAAAGCTGTGAAGAACCAAAGAATTCTTTGATTGCTGCAACAATCGGTTTTATGGAAATAAGATCCTGAGGCTTAATCGTATCAACTTCTTTAAGTCCCATACGTTCCCTTGCAATGCGTTCCATTCTGCTGAAAGCTGTCTTCAGCTGGTTTGTCATCAATTCACCAACAGAACGTACACGGCGGTTACCGAGATGGTCGATATCATCAACAATTTCTTCATCAATATAAACCTTTATAAGATGCTTCATTGTGTCTGTAATATCATCTTTTGTAAGAGTGAACACCTCTTCATCAGGATTACGGTCAAACTTCTTATTAAGCTTATATCTACCAACACGTCCAAGGTCATAACGACGTGCAGAGAAGAAAAGTGAATTAAGTTCCTTTTCAGCATTATCAATGGAAATCGGTTCACCTGGCATAACTTTAGACCAGACCGCAGAAATTGCATCATCCTTAGTAGGTTCATCATTTTCTGAACCTTCTTTCTGGAACATGATTTCTTCTTTTTCAAAACAATTGATAATGATTTCAGAATCGATGGAACGGTTCTTTTCACCCTTGGACTTAGCTGTATTAAATACAATTACATTTATTTCTGAAACATTATTTGCAATAAGGTCATCTACATCATGCTGATGGAGACGTGCACCTGCCGGGAAAAGCTTCTTTTCGTCACCAGTCTCTGCGTCTTTTACAAAAACCGCTTTTGAAAGCACCTTTCCTACAAGACCGTCTTTTACAGAACGTTCTGCAGATACAGGAACAACTTCAGTTTCATAGAAAACCTTTATTATGTCTTCGCGTGTTTCATACCCCAGGGCACGGAGGAACACAGTACCAAGTATTTTTGACTTGCGGTCAATCTTGGCAAAAATAAGTTCTTTCTTCTGGTCAATTTCAAATTCAAGCCATGAACCACGGTATGGAATAATGCGGCTTCCAACCACATTCTTATCCTTGTTATCACCCTTTGTAAAAATAACACCAGGAGAACGGTGTATCTGTGAAACAACTACGCGTTCAGCACCATTAATGATAAAAGTACCACGGTCTGTCATGAGAGGAATGTCGCCCATATACAAATCTGGCTTTACGAGGGTATCACCGGTATTCAGTTTAGTAAGATTCAGAGTAGCCTTCAGCGGAACAGAATAAGTCATACCTTTCTGTTTGCATTCAATTTCTGAAAACTTGATGTTTTCCATATCAAGCTTATAGGACTCATAATCAAGAGACAACGTTCCATCAGGACTTTCAATAGGGAAAGTTGAAGAGAAAACTTCCTGCAGCCCCTGTTCTGCTAATGGTTCATTGTTTTCCAATTTTTCTTTCTGAAGGAAATATTCATAAGATGAAGTCTGAATATCGATAAGATTTGGTACATCCATGAAAGTTTTTATATCTTTTCCGATGTACTTGCGGTTGATTGTCCGGCTCTTTGCGAACATCATGCCCCCTATAAAAAATACTCGCAGTCAACAGTCTTTTGCTACATGCGGAAACTCCAGCACAGCACAAAAAACCTGCCGCTAAATATTTGAAAAAATTAAATAAAAAAAACTTTTGTAAATAGACACCTAAAGCAGACCCGGGCATGCCAAGTCTGCTTCCATAAATTGTAATAAAAAACAATATGCCGGACTACCACAAAACACGTGTTTTTCATGGCAGCCGGCACATATATCATGCAATCCTTAACGAATTACTTCTTTGAACACTTACCACCAGCTGCTTCAACTTCTGAAACCCACTTGTCAGCATCAGCCTTAGAAAGACCTTCCTTAAGTGATTTTGGAGCACCTTCAACAAGTGCCTTTGCTTCACCAAGTCCGAGACCTGTGAGAGCTTTAACAGCCTTGATAACAGCAATTTTCTTTGCTGCGTCGAAGCTTTCAAGTACAACTTCGAATTCTGTCTGTTCTTCAGCTGCTGGTGCTGCACCTGCTGCTGGACCTGCTGCAACAGCTACTGCTGCTGTAACACCGAATTTTTCTTCCATTGCCTTTACGAGTTCTGAAGCTTCAAGAACTGACATAGATGCGATTGCATCAAGAATCTGATCATTTGTGAGAGCTGCCATATTGTCTTCTCCATTATAAAAATAGTATATACCACAGAATGCAAGATAATTGACTATACATTTCTGCGTAACAGAAATTCCCAAAAAGGAACCCTGTTTTTATTACACGGACAGTCGACAGCTATGAAGCCTGACCGTGCTTAAAATCAAGTAAATTAGTTTGCTGCTTCTGGAGCGGCTTCAGCGGCTGGTGCAGCTTCTGCTGCAGGTGCGGCTTCTCCACCTTCGCTTGATTTTTTATCAACATAAGCCTGCAATGTAGCTGCCAGTTTCTGAGCAGGTCCATTGATAGCAGACATGAGCATAGCGATGAGCTGTTTCTTTCCAGGAACCTTTGAATAAGCTTCAATCTTGGCTGCATCGTAAATTTCATTATTTACATAAGCACCCTTAATCTGAAGTGCAGGAACATCCTTTGCAAAATCAAAGAGAACCTTTGCAGCCTCATTTGAGTCTTCCTTTGCCATAGCAATAGCAACAGGGCCTTTGAGGTATTCAGCAACATCCTTTATATTCATTCCTTCAAAAGCAATACGAGCAAAATTGTTCTTAATTACTTTGATTGAAGAATTCTTTTCACGAAGCTTGTCGCGAAGAGTAGTAATCTGTTCAACTGTCAGACCACGGTATTCAGTAAAAATAAAGTCATTATATTCACTGAGAGTCTGTTTTGCAGCTTCAATAGCAGCAGTCTTTGCTGGCTGTACATTTTTTGCCTGAATTGCCATCTATTACTCTCCTTCCTTAAAGTCAACCCAGACACCAGGGCCCATTGTTGAACTTACAGAAACACTCTGAACATAACCAGCCTTTGCATCGGCAGGTTTCTTACGCAGGATTTCAGAAATAAGGGTAGTAATGTTTTCAGCAACCTTTGCTTCATCCATAGATACCTTACCAACTGCAATGTGAACAACGCCACCCTTGTCAGCACGATATTCTGTACGTCCCTTCTTCAATTCCGCAATAGCCTGAGTAATGTCATTTGTAACAGTACCAGTCTTTGGATTTGGCATAAGACCGCGGCGGCCGAGTACCATACCAAGGCGTCCTACATCTTTCATCATATCAGGAGTTGCAACTGCGATATCAAAATCGAGCCAGCCACCCTTAACTTTTTCGATGTATTCTGCAGCACCTGCATACGTAGCACCTGCATCCAATGCTTCCTGAACACGTTCTTCTTTACAGAAAACGAGAACTTTCTTTTCAGCTCTGAACTGATTAGGGAAAACAAGTGTGTCACGAACTGTTGCGCTCTTACCAAGACGAAGTGAAACATGTGCTTCTACAGTTTCATCGAACTTAGCAAACTTCATTTCCTTAACCATTTTACAGGCTGTTGAAACATCATATGTCTTTGAAAGGTCGAATTTAGCCTCTGATGCGCGATAATTCTTTCCGTGTTTCATTTAGGCCTCCACCTCAACACCCATACTGCGAGCAGTACCGGCTACAATTTTCTTTGCAGCTTCAATGTCATTTGCATTAACATCTGGCATCTTAGTCTTTGCAATTTCTTCGAGCTGAGCCTGTGAAAGCTTACCAACTTTATCACGAAGAGGATTTGAAGATCCCTTATCCAGTTTAAGTGCTTTCTTGATAAGAACAGCTGCTGGAGGAGTCTTTAAGATGAATGTGTAAGATTTGTCCGAATAAACAGTAATAACAACAGGAATGATAAGTCCCTTTTCCATAGACTTAGTTCTGTCATTGAATTCCTGGACAAACTTTGGAGCACTTACACCATGAGGTCCGAGTGCTGGTCCAATTGGCGGGGCCGGTGTCGCAGAACCTGCAGGACACTGCAGTTTGATGACAGCGGTAATTTGCTTTTTAGCCATTTTTTGTCTCCTAGAGTTGGTGTGAATCTGACCAGTTAAAGGACAGGATTCTAGCGAAATACATCAATCCAACGGATATGTAATTCTCCCAAAAACAGGTTTATATTCCTTGCATTGCAAGGCCTGAATCCAAAAAAGAATGTAATCTTTATACCAGTCTTTCTACACCGGTAAGATCAATTTCAACAGGTGTAGGACGGCCAAAAATCTGTACGATTACGCGGAGTTTCTCCTTATCTGCGTAAACTTCTTCAACGGTACCATCGAAAGTTGCAAAAGGCCCTTTCGTAACTTTTACCTGATCACCAACAGAGTAATTCTGCTTGATGCGGACAGGCTTTTCACCTTTGATATCGCCAGATTTCTGTAAAAGATTTTTTGCTTCGTCAGATGACATAGGTCTTGGTCTTTCATTTGGATTTGTACCAACAAAACCAGTAACACCCTGAATACGGCGGATTCTGGAACAAACATCCTTCCAACCGAGATCAGGCAAATCCATTTCAAGAATAATATAACCAGGAAGAATCTTATTCTTTCTGGTATACTTCTTTCCATCACGGATTTCAGTTACCTGTTCCTTAAGAACCTTTACATCTGTTACAATATTTGAATCAAGATCATTAGACTCAAGATATGAGCGGATTGTGCGTTCAATCTTATCTTCATATCCTGTATAAGTGTGAACGATATACCAGTTTTTTGCCATTTCTTAACCTGCCGATTCCTATTTCATCAAGAAGCGGAAAAGTTCTGTAAAACCTAAGTCAAGAAGGCCGAGGACTACAGCAATAATCAATGTGGAAATAATAACTACCTTTACTGATGCCCAAACATCTGTACTAGAAGGCCAAACAACGAGCTTCAATTCACGGATGCAGTCATTAAAGAATCCAAATACTTTTGCCATAACTTCCTCAAAACTAAAATTAGAAATATCAGGGCCGGCAGGACTCGAACCCGCGACACTCGGTTTTGGAGACCGATGCTCTACCAACTGAACTACAGCCCTATATAATAACCGCTTGAAAAGTACAAGCGGATAATTACAAAATTATTTTGCTTTTGTTTCTTTATGAACAGTATGCTTACGGTCGAATGGACAATACTTATTCAACTCAAGCTTTCCCTGAATGTTTTTACGGTTCTTATAAGTTGTATAATTCTTGCGCTTACATTCTGAGCACTGAAGAGCAATAATTTCAACTGCACCTTTCTTCTTGCTTGCCATATCTATACTCCTACAATATATTATTCAATATTATTCAAATCAGTCCTGTTTCAGCCCAATCACTGAACTTCATACAGCACAGCATTCATTTATTTTTCAAGCCCCCGTGCGGAATCGGACCGCAGACCTCAACCTTACCATGGTTGCGCTCTACCGACTGAGCTACAAGGGCACGTTAAAAGAACGATGTGTTTAGAAAATATATATTAGAGATGTTTTTATGTCAAGTGAATTAACTGAATTTTTATATAGAGTTTTAACATATTTTATGTTATATTATTAACAACGGGAGGATAACATGAATTTCGATTCAATTACAGACAGACTTGTAGATTCCTACAATACATCAGGCGGCATCAACCGCATGGGAACAGAAAATTTTCCTAACCGGGAAAATGTCGTAACCGCATTACAGGATTTACAGGCATTAGCCTTCCCTGGATTCAAATACAATGATCATCTTGATGCAACGAACCTGCGTTACCTTACAGGAATGCATATAAACAGGTGCATTTCGATACTTACAAAAGAAATTCAGAAGGCACTTGCCTATGTGGTTTCTTCAAAAGATGAACAGGAACACCATGTCCAGAACAGTCACTGCTACGGACTTGCAGAAAAAACAGCACAGGCATTAATAGAGGAACTCCCAGCAATAAGGAAAACACTTATAAAAGATGCACAGGCTGCACTGGCAGGCGATCCTGCTGCAAAAAGTCTTGAAGAAGTCATCCTATCCTACCCTGGTCTTGAAGCAATAACCGTACACCGGATTGCCCATTTCCTTCATACGAACGGCATTCCAGTGATTCCACGCATAATGAGCGAACATGTTCATGGAAAAACGGGAATTGACATTCATCCCGGTGCAACCATCGGGGAATCTTTTTTCATTGATCACGGAACCGGAATCGTTATTGGTGAAACCTGCTTAATCGGAAAAAATGTCAAAATATATCAGGGTGTAACACTAGGCGCATTAAGCGTAAAGAAGGATCTTATGAACAAAAAAAGACACCCGACCATTGAAGATGATGTTACGATTTATGCCGGCGCAACGATACTTGGTGGAAACACGATAATCGGAAAAGGATGCACAATCGGTGGAAACACATGGGTTACAGAATCAGTTCCTGCCGGTACAGTATTAATACAGAAGAACAACGGTTGATGACTTCATCAGGATGAAAACAGCCACGTCTAAATTACTGAAAAACAAAAAGTAGAAAGAAACTGGAAAATGCAACAAGACAAAAAAACAGGTTTTTCCAATAACAACGTTACCAGAAAAACCTGTCGTCCAGCAAGCTGGACATCGGAGAGAGTTTATCAGCTTATTTACAAGCTGATATTATAGTAAATCCGCTGCCGGCAATTGTCAAGCTTTTTTTAGAGATTTTTATATTTTTTCCGGAGGGGTCTGCAAGATGCATGTACGGCAAAAAAAATTACCAGTGATGGACTGTGTGATTATTGTCATTTTCCTTGGGATTTTCATCCTGTTTTCTTTATGTATATTTAAGGGGAAAAACGGAACTCCCCTGCTGTACATCACAACCCCGGAAGGCGAATACATCTACCGGCTGAATACAGACCGCACTATAAAAGCAAAGGGACTGCTGGGATATTCAATAATAGAAATAAAAAGCGGAACTGCAAGGTTCATGGAATCGCCATGTCCCAACGGAAACTGCATAGCCAGCGGAAAGATAAGCAGGAATGCACAATGGGCAGCCTGTCTTCCAAATGATATATTCATCAGGGTAGAAAATGACACCGGAGACATTGACGCAGGTTCATATTAAAAAGGAATTTTGAAAATCCAGCAACTTCAATCTTACGAATTTAAGGACAATAAAACAGGCAGCCCGAAAAAAACATTTTTCGAAAAGCCCACATTTTTTTAGATTTCACACGATATAGGTAAAATTATGGCAAAAAAAAAAGCTTCAACCGTATTCAAATGTTCTGAATGCGGATATACCCAGCCGAAATGGCTTGGAAGATGCCCCGAATGCGGGACATGGAATTCCATGGAAGAATGCATAGAAGACCCGAATGCGGCAACAGCAACCTTAAACGGAGGAAAAGCAGTAAAAATAAAACCTGTTCCATTAAGTTCAATTGAGGCAATGACTGGAAACAGGCTTATGACCGGCATTTCGGAATTTGACCGGGTTCTGGGCGATGGCGCAATGAAACGCTCCGCAGTCCTGCTTGGGGGTGAACCCGGAATCGGAAAATCCACACTGCTTTTACAGGCGGCTGCAAATGCATCAAAAAACCTGAATGGACGGATATTATATGCCAGCGGGGAAGAAAGTGCAGGACAGATAAAGAACAGAGCTGACAGGCTTGGTGTTGACACATCAAAGATTGAAATCCTCTGCACAATGCGTCTGGAAGACATTCAGGATGCACTGGATTCCATGAATCCGGTATTCACAATCATAGACTCAATACAGACGGTCTATTCCGTAGAAGGAGGACTTATCCCCGGAACTGTCAACCAGCTTAAATACTGCACAAATGAGCTTGTCAGCTGGGTAAAGGAAAGGGACAGCGTACTGATAATGACAGCCCACGTAACGAAGGAAGGAATTATTGCCGGACCTAAATCCCTTGAACATATGGTGGATACAGTCATTTCATTTGAGCGCAATAATGATGAAGTCAGGTTCCTCAGGGCACAGAAGAACCGCTTTGGATCCGTAGATGAACTCGGAATTTTCGAGATGAATGAAAACGGCCTGACACCGGTACCAGACCCAAGCACCATGTTCATAACGAGACGGGAAGGAAAACAGCCTGCAGGAATTGCATGTGCTGCAGTTTTTGAAGGAAGCAGGGTTTTCCTTGTGGAAATCCAGGCCCTCACGATTCCGGCAAAAGCTTCTGTAACACGTGTTTACAGTGACAAAATAGATAGCGCAAGGGTTTCAAGGGTCGCTGCCGTGCTTGAAAAAAGAGCCGGCTTAAGGTTCAGTGACCAGGACATTTATATTAATGTAGCAGGCGGTGTAAGGCTGACTGAAAGTGCAATTGACGCAGCATTGGCCGCAGCACTTTATTCCGCAAGGACAGACCTGGCAATTGATGACGGAACGGTTCTTTCCGGGGAACTGAGCCTTGCAGGAGAAATACGTCCTGTAGCAAGGATAAAGCAGCGGGTAAAGACGGCACAGAATCTAGGATTTAAAAATGTAATCGTCAGTGAAAGGTGCGAAGGCGCAGAATACATCGGTTCAATAAAGGAACTGATAAAAGCAGTTTTTGGGAAAACGTCCATTCAAGACAAACATTAACTGCAAAGCCATAGCAATTTCCATGCATCTGGACAAACATGAATCACATTCATCCAGATACATTTTCAGATTGTCATACAGCTCCAAACAGTGACATTACCCACTGGGACACTGTCTTAACAAATGATGCACCCGCAACGAAAGTCCCTATGCTGCTTCCTATCGAAGACAGGAGGAATACAAGCAGCACTTTCAGGATGCGGTTTGAATAAAATCCTTTTACAGAAAGTGCATCTTGCGCAAGACTTTCCATATCGGAAACCTTCGGCTTGCATACGAGAGCCTGGACTATTCCGGATACTATACCGACACCTACAAGCGGACACAAAGATGTAAACGGTGCACCCGCAAAAGAAACCAGGATTGCAAGGGGGTGACCGGCAGCAGCCAGCGCCCCAGCGGCAGCCAGTGCACCGTTCCAGATTACCCATGTACCAAGCATTGCACCGCCAGCTTTCCGTCCACCTATATAGAACCCAAGTGCAATGACGGCAACAATAAGGAAAGGAATTATCCATCCGGCAATCTTAGCCCCGGCTCCCTTTGGAGGAACTACAGAAATAGACGACACATCAGTATCTTCCTGTCCGGCAGCTATCCGTTCAAGATGAGCCTGAACACCGGGAAGATGCCCCGCACCTAAAACCGCAGTAACTTTTTCTCCATTGCAGTTCCAAATATGGGATGCAAGGTAACGGTCCCGCTCATCAATAAGGACTTCTTTTACGGCAGGAAGATATGATGACAGTTCACCCATCATTGAATCCATTTCGTTTTTCTGTTTAAGGGATTCAATTTCTTCCTGCGATATTTCTTCAGTATCAAAAGCACTTGAAATGAGGGCTGCAAGAAGCTTGCATTTCCCCCATATGGAGTTTTTCGCCCATGCTCTGTTCAAGGTGACTTTTATAGGACGGTCAACAAGTTCAAACGGAATCCCCTGTCCCTTTGCCACATCAATAGCGGCTTTCATTTCATCACCCGGTTTCACCCCCACATTCTGCCCCATACGGCGCTGGAAAGAACCCAGGACCAGATTTGCAAGTACAAGCATTCCTTCATTACGGCGGAGGACGCTTATTATATCAAGATTCCTGTATCTGTCAGGATCCGTCATTGCACTGTAGCGGCCTTCATCAAGTTCTATGGCAACGCAATCCGGTCTGTCACCCGTTATTGATGACTTTACTTCTTCTATTGATTCTGCTGAAACATGGGCAGTTCCAAGCAAAGTAATCCTGCGGCCGTTCAGCATAAGTGTTTTCTGTGTCTGACTCATTCTTCTAAGCTCCATTCTGCAAGGCGGTATTCAAAGAACATCGGGCTGTTCATGGTTTTTATTTCTGCGTAATATTTTTTTGCCAGCGATTCATTCTTTTTAATTTCATAAAAAAGTGCGAAATAATAAAGGAACTTTCCGCGTTTCGTTGTACTGGTTTCCTTCTGAATCCTCAACGCCATATCATTTTCAGCAACAGAAGGTCCAAGGTCATGATAAAGGCGGAGCAATACATATTCAGAAGAACTGTGATCCTGATAATCCTTCATTGCAGTTTCAAGGAATTGTTTTGCCTGCTGGGTTTTGCCTGCTTTCAGGTAACATGCCGAAATAATAAGCGGATAAGAAATATTCGTTTTATTGTATGAATAAGCCTTTTCAAAAGCAGTCCGGGCTTCATCCCAGCTGCCAATGCGCCAGGCCAGCATTCCAAGCGATTCATAGGCAAAATAATATTTAGGATTAGTCTTTACTACCATACGGTAATCCTGAAGTGCCTGATCATATTTGTTCTGTTCATCATAAAGACCTGCACGGTAGGCATAAGCAAGAAAATACGTCGGGTCAAGAGAAATTGCCTTTGACCATGCTTTTTCAGCTTCTGCAAATTTCCCCTGCTGCCTTACATAATTTCCCAAATCCATATAAAAGTCATATGCACCAGCATCATAAGCGATTGCCTTACGGATATTTTCCTCTGCCCGTTTGTAATTACTGTTTTCTGCTTCAAGTTTGGCGATATAGGAATAGGCAACCGCATTTTCCGGATCACCGGCAAGAATCAAGTTGAACGCCTTGCGGGAATTAGTCAGGTCATTGAGATAATATGAAGTCTGGCCATAACCAAACAGCGCTTCCTGATTATCCGGTTCTTTTAAAAGTGCCTTCTGGTAATATGAACGGGCCTGTTTATACTTGTGTGCAAGCACATTCTCATGGGCAAGTTCCACATTTGCCGTAACATTATTCGGATCAGCCTTTATGACAGCCTGGATTGCAAGGCGTTTTCCCTGTTCATTACCGGATGCCTTTGAAAGGACAATCCTCATTTCCTTCAGCTCTATATCAGAAGGAGAAGCCGATTCAAGACCTGAAACAATCCGGTCTGCTTCCTTATACTGTCCGGCAGATATCAAAAGGGAAACATGGAGCTTCTTTAAATCAACATCATCCGAAAGTGATTCAGGCAGACTATCAAAAAGCATGATGGCACCATCAATTGAGCCATTCTGCAATTCATCCCGGAGTTTCTTTGCAAAAACGACACTTTCACTTTCACCTGCTGAAGCAGCTTCGTAAACATCCATAGAAAGCTCAGCCGAAAAAGCAGGCTGAACTGCTGGAAACGACAGAAACAACACCGACAAGACAATCGGCATTAAACATTTTTTTGATTTCTTCATTTTGTATTCCTGATGACCGGCGGGAAAACCGCCTGTAATTTTTTAACTATTAGTGTTGATTTTACTTGCTTAGTCAGCTAAACTAGTAAAAATGCGCAACCATCCAATAAGAAAGTCTCTGGGACTCATCGTCCTTTACGCCGTATTTATTGTCGGCATTTTTGTAATTCAATTTAGAAGCGATTCTATCATAAGAAAAAACATTCGTGCAATGCGGGTTACGCTGGCAGAAACAGAAAACGGCCAGCAGACAACCCTTAAAAACCAGTTCCAGCTCACTTACAACGGCTTATTATTTTCAATAGATGAAGTTACACCGGCAACTTTTACAAAGACAACGGAAACAGGATCTTTCAAAGCTACACTTAAAGAATTTTCCCAGCCGGATGAAGATACTTTCTCATTCACTTTTGAAGAAGGAATGAAAGTTGACTTTTCATTGAAAAACGAAAATGACGCTGACGAACTCATCATCTCAGCAGAACTTCCAGATGGAATTGACACATTCCATTTAAAGACAGGCTCCGTTGCCGGATATACTATTGAAGACGAAAAGGCAAAACAGCTGATACTTGCAGGAAAAGAAAAAGCCTTTGCACTTACGGCACCAAGAATTGAAGCAGGTGAACTGATTTTCATGCCTAACGCAACACTGGCAAGATATGCAGCCCACGAACTTCAGGAACGCTTTACTGCCGACCAGACGCTGGATTTTGAACTGGCTTCCACACAGGCACTGCAGCAGTCGCTCACAGCACTTTCTTCGGGAATCATTTCGGAATTTACCCGTTCAGTACAAAGCAACGCAGGATTTGCAGGAACACTCTCCGAACAGACAGCCATATCATATGTTGCGGCAATGGCAAAAGCCGGACGTTACAACGAGGCTATGAATACAGTGCCTAATGCATTCACAAAAGGAAGCAGGAAGACATTCCGGTCATCACCATATTTCGGTGCAATGGCAGCCATGGCTCCAAGCCTTACAATGCAGATTGAACTTTTTGATTCAATGATCGACAGGGCACTGAATACAAAAACCCTAGACATCTTTTATACAACCGGAATCAGTCAGTACATAACAATCCAGGCCAACAGGAACCGCATCAGGCAGCTTACGGCAATGCCGGCGACAATGGAAGAACTCCAGCTTACAGTTGATACGGCGGCGGGAATCCTGCGCACATATGCCGGATTAAAAAAGAATAAATGTCCTCTGGCAGAAGATTTAGCTCCGGTACTTGAGGCATGTGTGGAAAAAATAATTGAAGCATGTACCCTTGAGAATGAAAAAATAATGATTGCGGAAAACAATACGCCGCTCACTGTGCTTGCAGCAGCAACAGCCGGAGATGCACTGATAGAATATGGAAGGATTTCAGGAAAAACTGAATTGACAAGCTGCGGAAACCTGATCGTCAATTCCTATATAAATGACACTCGTGCTCTGGATTTGCGCACCATGGCAGAACTTTATCCTATCCTCATCCACGATAATACGTATTATCCACATTTCGTACTGTTGAGTTCAGGAGAAACGAATGTCTGGGCATGGACTATTTCAAAGGGCATCTCATACAAAACGGATGAAAACAAGACAATTGAACTTGATATAGATTTCCCTGTGGGACTTTCCCAATACGTATTTGTTGCAGGAATCAATCCGTTCAGGCAGATTCAGATTTACAACATGAACTTCCGGACAGACCCTCAGTTTGAAATTTACAACTCATCCGGATATGTCTACAGGGCAAACTCAAAACTGCTGCTCCTGAAATCAAGGCATAAAGAACAGCATGAAACCATAAGGCTCTTTTACCGGGATTCTGCTGAAGGAAACCTCTAGAAATTCTGATTTCAGAGATAAGGGCATCTCTAAAAACAGTATTTCAAGATGCCTGCAGTTTTTTTCCTTTGAAATTACAAGGCTAAAAAACACTGCATTTTCAAAATTACTTCTAGAAATTGTATTTTTAGAAGTTCATTATAGCATTAAAAAAACTGATTACAAATTTATAAAAAAAATTACCGTTTATCAAAAAATGTGTTATACTGAAGATTATAACCATAAGTGTTAGACGCAGGAGTTTTCATGAACAAACGTGACTTTCCGAAAATCCATTTCTATGATCAGGATTTCGTAGACATTTATAACAAAACATGGAACTGGATTGGCGATTTCTGGATTGATCCAAAAACAGGAGAACAGTCAACTGACGGATATTTTGTATATCCTGAAAATGATACATTGATTTTAAACCAGTTTGATTCGATTTTTTCATCATTCTTCCTTGTTTATTCAAACAGAAACTACCCTGCAAGTCAAAATCTTGACTATCTTTATGCACGACAGGAAGAAAACGGAGCAATCCGCTGGAAATATGATTTGAAAACAAATAGTCCAGTAATGGATAAGGAAAATCCTGAAGGCATAGGAATGCCACTCCTTGCATGGGCCGAATTCAACCTTTACCATAAGTCAGCAAACAAGCGCCGTGTTAAAGAAGTGATTCCTGCACTCCAGAAATACATTTCATGGATTGATGCCACATTCAAACAGCCTAACGGACTTTACGCAGTACCGGTAAGCGCAACAGGAATGTTCAACTCACCAAGAAGTGATGCACATTACCTTATTGATTTTAACGCAGCCATGGCCATCAATGCACTGCACATGTCTTCCCTTGGAGACATCCTGAATGATAAGGATTTGAGCTTCCAATACAAGAGGATGTATTTTTCACTTAAGACAAGGATCAATTCCCTTATGTGGGATGATGCAACAGGTTTTTACCACGACCTTGACAAAGATGAAAACAGACTTACACAAAAGACAATTGCAGGATTCTGGCCGCTGCTTGCAGAAATTCCGAATGCTGACAGGGCAGAATGCCTTATTGACCATCTGAACAATCCTACTACATTCGGCACAGACCATCCATTCCCGTCCCTATCCGCTGACAGCTTTGACTTTAAGGAAAATGGCGGAGGATACTGTGGAAGTGTATTCCCGGCAATGAACTTTATGGTAATAAAGGGACTGGAAAAATACCAGCGATATGACCTTGCCCGCGAATGTTCCATCAGGCATCTCTATTACATACTGGAAGCAATGACGCCGCCTGATCCAAAAGCAAAGGGAGATATTTATGAAGCATACCTTCCATGTAAAGAAGGAAAAGCCTCATGTGAAGAATATCCTGATTTTCCAAGAGCCCGGTACCTTCAGACGGCAGCCCTTTCTACAATCGCACTGATGATTGAAAATGTAATCGGGCTCCTTATAAGCCTTCCAAGAAAGACTGTTGACTGGATTATTCCGAACCTTGAAATCATGGGTATTGAAAACCTTTCCCTTAAGCGGAACCTTATTACGATTTTGAGTAACAAAAGCATGCGTGGATGGGAAATCCAGATGGAAAGCGAAAAGCTTTATTACTTTACAATCAATATTCTTGACCAGAAAAAGAAGACTCTTCCGATTCCTTCTGGAAAGTGTTCAATGCTTATTGATAAGCTCTGACAATAATGGACCTCGGGGCAAAGCATTCAAGGCATTGTCGTTCTTGAAGGCAACTGCCCCACGGTTCCGATATCCTTCATACGGTGCGAGTCAGGGCATGCCTGATAGAACAAACATCTGGTGCTGTTTTTCAACACAGAATTTATAGCGGGAATCTCCGGAAATATTACTCCAGAGATTCCTTTTATTTTATTTGCGTTTGTAATTTTTAGAAGTTTTCTATATATCTCTGGAGGGAGTTCTGCCTATGATGAAAGCAGATGCAGTTATAGAAATAGGATCCACAGGAATAAGGCTTCTTGTGGCAGAAATCCATGAGAACGGAAAGTGGAATACCGTTGACTCGTCTGCAATGCCGGTTTCCATTGGCCGCGATGTATTTATGACAGGCTCATTGCAGAATTCCACAATGAGCCAATGCCTCAAAATCCTTAGCAGGTATAAAGAACAGCTGGCAGGATGGGGAATTCCACCGGAAGAGGTATCCGTAATTGCAACGAGTGCCCTCAGGGAAGCGCGGGATTCCGATTCAATCGTTGACCGCATTCTTGTAAAGACCGGCTTCAAAGTAAAGATTATTGACGGAATTGAAGAAAACCGCCTTATGTACATTGCGGTCCGTGACTGTCTTCAGGAAAAAATCAGCATGGAAAAGACTGACTCCATTATCCTTGAAGTCGGCGGCGGAACCACAGAAATGATGCTCATAAAACAGGGAAACATGGCCGGTGCACACTCATTAAGGCTTGGAACAACGCGCATTGAACAGCACATGCCTACTGCTTCTTCATCCTTTGATAACGCAAGACGCTATATAAAGCAGTTTATACAGAATACAAAAGCTTCGCTGAATGATGAACTGAATCTTTCCGGAGTTGAAAAATTCATTGCAGTAGGAAATGACCCGCTGGTAGCCGCCATAAATTACGGCCGTGCCGTTTCAAAATCCATATGGGAAATTTCCCGCAGTGACTTTGAGCGCTTTGTAAACGACATCCAGAATTACAGCGTTGAAGAATGTGTTGCAAGATTCAAAATTTCCTACAATGATGCATTGCAGCTACAGAAAGGCCTTCTGATTTACAGTATGTTCATTCAACTTACCAATGTAGACGCAATCATCGTGCCTGAAACCAACATACGTCACGGACTTCTGTTAAGCCGGCAGCTCGAACCGGACGCAAAGCTCCAGCAGGAATTTTATTCACAAATCATTGCTTCGGCGAAAAACCTTAACAGACGCTACCATGCAGATGAAGAACATGCAAAATATGTAAGCATGGCAAGCCTTAAGATTTTTGATGAACTGAAAGATGAAATGGCTCTGGATGACAGGGCAAGGATGCTGCTGGAAGTTTCAGCCATATTGCATGACATCGGAATGTTCATAAGAATGGAAAACCACCAGCTGCACAGCTCATACATAATAAAGAATTCCGAGATTTTCGGATTGAGCCGTGGGGAAATAACCATAGTGTCCCAGATTGCAAAATATCACCGGGGAAGCGCAACGCCAGATAATGATGACCAGTTCCAGATGCTTTCCAGACAGTTCCGCATGACAATCCTGAAACTGACCGCAATCCTCAGGATTGCAGACGCACTTGACAGGGCACATACGCAGAAATTCCCGGATATTTCAATAACAAAACAGAATGATGCACTGATTCTCCACACAGCCAGCAGTCATAATACGGTATTGGAAAAACAGGCACTTTCTGAAAAATCAGGAATGTTTGAAGCAATCTTCGGTTATAAAATAGTCCTGTCGTAACTGGAACCGTCGGCGCAACTGACAGATTCCAGCGCAGATAAATCCGGTAATTCCGGACTTGTATGTTCAGAAAAAAAACAGACATAGCCTTCGAAAAATATTTTTGAAGTGCCCTGATGACATCAGGAATCCAAGAGGTGGAATATGATTGAAACTGAAAAATTTTTCAACAGAGAACTTTCATGGATAGAATTCAACGCAAGGGTGTTGCATGAAGCCCGCAGGGAAGATCTTCCCCTGCTTGAACGGTTGCAATATCTTTCAATCGTCAGCAGCAATTTTAATGAATTTTTTCAGGTGAGGGTCGCTGCTATCAAGCGGCTTGAAATGAACACACCAAAAATGCAGGATGCTTCCGGATATACACCGAAAAACCTGCTGCGGAACATTTCCATGCGTGTCCACGAAATAATGAATGAACAGCAGAACTGCCTTAAAAACGAAATACTTCCGGAACTGGAAAAAGAAGGATTCGTTTACCGCCGCCCGGAAGATTTTTCTGCAACGGAAGACGAATACGCAAGGAACTGTTTCCAGCAGGAAATTTTGCCGTTATTGACACCGCTCCGGACAGACTTGTCTAAATTTCCACAGATCGGCAACATGAATTATCATGCTGCCTTCATGCTGAAACCGATTGAAGGACTTAAAAATTCCGGAATTACATCAATAATGGAATTCCTAAAGGCTGCTTCCGGCATGCAGTCAGTGGCACTGGTACAGATTCCTTCCGGCATAAACAGGATTGTATGGCTTCCATCTGAGGAAAAGAAAACGTTTGCACTGGCAGATGACCTTCTGATAAAATACGGGACACTCCTTTTTCCGGGTTATGAAGTAACACAGAGCATGCTGTTCAATGTGGCAAGGGATGCGGATTTTGCCGTTGATGAAGATTTTTCTACAAGCGAGAACCACAATCTGAAATTCATCAAGGCAATGGAAAAGGTGCTCGTTCAGAGAAAATCATCATTTGCCGTGCGGGTCATATGTGACAAGGCTGGACCAGACTTAAAGCAGTTCATAATGACAAAACTGAATCTCACCCGGGATGATTTTTACGAATTTGACAGGCTCACAGATCCGGCTGCACTGATGGAACTCAAAAAAGTAGAAGGCATCCAGAAGCTGTGCTTTGAACCGTGGCAGAATTTCTATCCTCCGCAGATTCCTCAGGACAAACCATTATGGGACACCATAAAACATCATGACATACTGCTTCATGTTCCTTACGAATCTTACCAGCCTGTAATAAAATTTCTGGAAGACGCTGCAGACGATAAGGATGTAATTTCAATCAAAATGACTTTGTACAGGACAGGACGAAATTCTCCAATAATTTCAGCATTGGAAAAAGCTGCAAGAAACGGAAAACAGGTTACAGTTCTGGTGGAAGTAAAAGCAAGATTTGACGAAAATACAAATATTGCATGGGCTGATGAACTTGAAAAAGCCGGTGTAACTGTAGTTTACGGACTGGTGAATTTAAAAGTACATGCCAAAGCAATGATGATAATCCGCAGGGAAGAAAATGCAATACGGCGTTATGTCCATCTTTCAACAGGAAACTATAATCCGTCTACAGCAAAACTGTATTCTGACCTTTCACTGTTTACTGCAAATCAGGATATTGTCAATGATGCGACTAAATTCTTCAATCTGATAACCGGATATTCGCTGCTCCAGACAATGAAATGCCTTTCAATGGCGCCGGATAATTTAAAATCAAACCTTCTGAGCATGATTAACAGGGAAATTGAACTTTCCACACCGGAATCCCCGGGACTCATAATTGCAAAGATGAACAATCTTACGCATGAGGACGTCATCAGGATGCTTTACAAGGCAAGCAATGCAGGCGTAAAAATACTGTTGAATGTCCGCGGAATCTGTATGCTCGTTCCCGGAGAAAAAGGCATGAGTGAAAACATTAAGGTAATTTCAATCGTTGACAGATACCTTGAACATGAAAGGATTTTCTATTTCCAGAACGGTGGCTCACCGGAATTATATCTTGCAAGTTCAGACTGGATGCCTCGGAATCTGGAACGCAGGGTTGAACTTATGTTCCCGGTTCAGGATCCTGAAACATTCAAGGAAATTAAAGAAATCCTCGACATTTATTTCAATTCAACTGGCAATGTATTCACACTGAAAAATACGGGAAAATGGGAAGCGCCGGAATCAGGAAATGAAGAAAGGAAACGCGCCCAGGAAATCCTGTACAACAGGTACAAGGAACGCAATGACATCTTCATGAAGCAGTCTGGCATAGACTACAAAGTAAGGCGGAAAGACTGAGAGTTGTAAAAAATGACTCGGCTGGAAAAGTATCGCAAAAAAAGGCATTAAAAAATCGGGTTCCAGAAACGGAAAAATAACCGGGTCCTGCAATAGAACAAGTGAATCAGATACACCCCACAGGTAATGTGCGAACCACAGCTTTTTAGAGAGTCTCTAAAATTGCTTCCACAATTTTCCGGCGCCACCATTATTCCCTATCTGCGTCCTATTTTTCGCTGTCAGTCTGAATGTGGAGTCTTGAAGTTTTGTCATCCTAAAACTGAGCCTGTTCATCCCGACTGGGAGGCCGTGGCCACGAGTTTGAATCCGTCATCCAGAATTTGAATCCGCCATCCCGAACTTGTTTCGGGATCTTGTTTTGTGAAAACCATTCAGATGCTGAAACTAGTTCAGCATGACGCAACGCATGATGTAACGGATGACGCAACGGAAGCCCAGTACAGCATGACAAAATAAATCTGTCACCAGAAATTGGAACTGCTGATTACTTTTTTTTGCATTGAGATCCGTCATTAATCAGTAGCACAAAATGCAGACATCGAAAAAAAATGCCACTTCCAGAAGTTCAACTATCGGAAACGGCATTTTTTATAGCAATTTTTTAGAATTTAAAAGTCATCTTATAAACGGCTTTTGCTTCTGCCTTTACAAAATCACAGGCAATTCCATTTTTGAAAACCGGCATGTCTTCGATGTAAACCTTTTCATCAGATTTGAGCTGCTGGATTTCGAGAAGCATATTCCTTGCTTCCAATCCGCTTCCTATAGAAGGAAGATGGCTCAATGCGATCTGCCATGCAATCTGTCTTCCACAGAAAAGATTATCCGCAACAAGTTTTGATTCATCATAAAGACGGCCGTAACTTCCGTTGTAATACAAGTCCATAAGGATTTCGTCAACAGAAATATTTGCGGCAACAGCTTTCTTTTCCCATGAAGCTACCGAAACATTATAGAATGTCTTTCCGGCTTCTGACTTTTCAGCAGGTTCCACTTTTATTTCTGGAACAGGAACAGCATCAAAAGCAGTCTTATAGCAGAAAAGTCCGTCATCACACGGGGTCACTGAATAACCCTGCGGTACGGAAGGAAGTTCAGGGAATGAATAGAATTCTGAAACATTGCTTCCCTGGAAAATAAGATTTTCGCCATCATCTGTTACAGATGCAGATGAAATTACAAGATAATCCTTTCCATCACGGTTGATTTTATATGCCTGTTCAGCCTGATTGCGGGTAAGGAGGATTACATTTACATCAGAAGGCTTTTTTCCATCCGCATATTCGAATACGGTTTCGTGGCCTTTACATGCAGCAGTCTTGTAGAATACATAATCTCCGTTTATGCGGCACAGCGGAGTTGCAAGTGCTGTTCTGATTACGGCATCACCAACAGGGAAATTAAATGGAAGGAAGTAGTAGTCGCCATCGGCAATGTCCAGTGCAGGAAATGAAATGTCAGTTCCAGGGACTGCAAACACCTTTGCCTTGTGGGAATCCTGTTTCTGATGGCGTACGTAATTATTTACAAACAAGTATCCTTCTTTTCCATTTTTACCATCTTTCATTCTGAAAGAATAGCGCACATTCTTTGTATCAGCCGGATCAAGAGGACTGTCAGAAGGAATATCCGTATTCATCATGCAGAGACTGCTTCCGAAATCTGCCGTAAACAATGCATTAAGTTTCAGTTCGCCATAAACTGGGGAAATCTGGCCATATTCGCGTACCGGTGCAAAAAAGTCATAGGAAAGTTCAGGAAGGTCATTCAATGAACCTGTAGCCTTGCTTTCCTGCAACGTGGAAAGCTTGCCATATGGATTCGTACCGCCATGATACATATAGTAACCAAGAAGACTTACACCGCTTCCAAGTTTTACAAGGCTCTCTGCACCAATGTCGGATTTTGTAGGAACAGGACGGCGGAGGAATGTTGGTTCAAGGCCGCCTCCAAGTTCTGCCGTAAGGTACGGATATTTTGTAATGTCGAATGTAATTCCGGTGCAGAATCCAAAATCGCTACCGATATTGTGGTCATTTCTTTCATATGTGATTACATAATTTCCGCTAGGCTCAATTTCTTCCGGACGCTGATCCCAAGGAGCATCTACATAACCGCCCATTACAGGAAGCATTCCTGCCGTAATTGCACCACCCCATCCTGTTGCTGTATAAACCGGTACATCAAAACCTATTTCCTTAGCCATATCCTGCAGCGTGTGCATATGCTTTTCGCCGTCTTCGCCGGTAAGTCCGCCGCAATGACCGAATTCATTTTCAATCTGGAGCCCGATGATTGGACCACCATCTTTTAAAAGCAGACCTTTTACCTGCTCATAAATCTTTGCGTAGAATTTGCGCACTTCGGCAAGATAGCGTTCATCATTTCCACGGACCGGAAAACCTTTATTCATAAGCCAGTCTGGAAAACCGCCATTGCGTACTTCTGCATGAGACCATGGTCCAACACGGAGAATCATGTACAGACCGCATTCCTGAATGGTTTCGACAAATTTACGGAGATTCTTCTGACCTTCAAAATCCCATTCATTTTCAATTTCTTCATGGTGAATCCAGATAGTGTAAGCAGAAACAATATTTACACCACCAGCCTTCATTTTTAAGATAGAATCTTTCCAGAACTGTTCCGGATAACGCGAATAATGGATTTCTCCCATAATTGGAAACCAAGGCTCATCATTGCGGGTAAGGTACTGTGGTGTGTACGAAAAAACATCAGTTTTCTTGCTCATTTTGTTTCTCCAAATCTGATCGTAATACAGCTGCTTTATTTGCGCAACCGGTTGTTCAACTTTATGAGTTCATCATAACGATAAAATCCGATTTTGTCAAATTTTATTTGGCTATGTCCGTAAAAAGTGTTGCTAAAAATCCTGCATTTTACTAAAAAAGCCGGCTACTGTACTTGAAAATGGAAGCCGTGCATCCCTCACAGGTAACGTGCGAAGCACAGCTTTTCGGAGACTCGCTGAAATTGCTTTTCGCAATAAAGTTCAATCATCCTGTCAACTCGACATTCATCGGAGTATTTTTTATAATATTTTGAAGAGAACCTACATAGCGATTCAGGAGGCAATGAGGATGAAAATCGCATTCATCGGAATGGGAAATATGGCACTGGCAATTGCTGCCGGCTTTATCAAATCTGGAAAGGTTGAAGGAAAAAATATCTGGGCTTATGCACCGAATCAGGAAAAATTAAAGAAAAATGCTGATAAGACAGGTTTCAATGCCTGTTCCTCATTGGCAGAAGCTATTGGAAATGCAGATACTGTAATTGCAGCCTGCAAACCTTATCAGCTTGAAGAAGTCCTTTCTCAGACAAAAGACGCACTTAAAGGAAAAGCACTGATTTCCGTTGCAGCCGGCTGGGTTTTTGAGACATTCCACAAAATACTTGGTGATGACACCCGCATCCAGTGCATCATGCCGAATACACCGGCAATGGTCGGGGAAGGTGTAATGCTTTTCGAAAAAACAAACTCACTTACAAAAGAGGAACACGACAAAGTCATTGAACTTTTCCGTGCACTGGGAATAGTAGAAGAACTTCCGGCAAACCTCATGGGAATCGGTGGAGCAATCAGCGGATGCGGACCGGCATTCATGGATGTGTTTATGGAAGCATATGCCGATGCAGCAGTAAAATATGGAATCGGACGTGATATGGCATACCGTCTCGTAAGCCAGACAATGCTTGGAAGTGCAAAGCTCCAGCAGGTTACAGGAAGCCATCCGGGTGTGCTGAAAGATGCCGTATGTTCACCAAATGGAACTACAATCTGCGGTGTAGATGCCCTTGAAAAAAATGGTGTTCGTGGTGCACTCATTTCCAGCATTGATGCCATAATGAACAAGAAAACCGGGAAATGACGGACCCCGGCGCATAGCATACAGGATGCTTTTTTCATCCAAGTATTAGTTACACCGGCACAAAAAACAGATTCCGTATAATACATCGGAGAATGGTACGTATGCCATTGACTTTTTTATAGGAGATTTTATGAAAAAATTTATTCTTATTGCAGCTGCCCTTTTACTGGGGACAAATGTTTTTGCAGCCTCAAGCAAAAAACTTAAAGTAAAGCAGCTCAAGCTGAACAATGAAAAATACATCTACGACTGTGCGGACAAACTGAAGGTAAAAGGCATAATTAATGATGAAGTTTGTTATTTTGGTGTAAATGAGGCTTCTGGAGCTTTCGTTTTCTATGTAAAGGTAATTTACCAAGACGGACGCTTTATTTACGGACTTGTAAATGACGGTAAAAAGCTCGTTTCAAAAGCTTCGTTTAACGACAAGAAAGTCGACATAAACCTGTCTTTTTCTACGACAATGGGAGAATATGACAACTTGATTGGAAATGCAGAAACTTCAGAGTATGTGCTCAACGACTTTGGAAAGAAGTTATACACGACGACAATTGCATATCACCGGGCAGAGTATTGTGAATCATATTCCGATGTAAAAAAATACCTTCCGGCCAGCATTAATGAAAGGAATGAGGAAATCATGAAAAACAAGCAGCCGGCCACTGAAGAAGAAATGGATGGACTAATAGAAATATTGAAAAAGTACAATAAATAGCAGATTCTGCCAGCAAAAATGAACCATAAAAAAAAGCCATCTTGTCACCAGAACTCTGGGATTCAGAGCATCCGGTACCAGATGGCTTTTTTTGTTATCATAGAAATTCTATTCCATGAAATATGTCTTTATAGGTGGAAAACCGTTGAACTCAACGCTGGCATATGTTGAAGTATATGCACCAGTCGTAAGCCAATAAAGCTTATCGCCTGTCTTTAATGAAACAGGAAGCTTATATTTTGCATTTTCATACATGATGTCCATACTGTCACATGTAGGGCCTGCAATTATTACTTCCCCTTCCTTTCCGCCTTCATCATCGCGGCTTGTAACAATCGGATATTTTATTGATTCATCCAGTGTTTCAACAAGTCCGTTGAATTTTCCGGCATCAACATAAATCCATCGCGCAAGGGCCGTATTGTTCTTACGGGAAGTCAGGATTACTTCGCTGGTAAGGATTCCGCTGTCACCTACAAGGGAACGTCCAGGTTCAAGAATGATTTCCGGAATGTCTTCACCAAAGTCATCCTGCAGATAGCGGGTAATTTCAGATGCATAAATGCTCAGGTCATTAGTAGGATCAATGTAACTTGCAGGGAATCCGCCTCCCATGTTAATCATTGTAAGGCGGATGCCTTCTTCTTCCTCAAGGGAAGTAAACAGGTACTTTGCCTTTGCAATGGCATCATTCCATTGACCGATATCACGCTGCTGGCTTCCTACATGGAAACTGATTCCATAAGGTGTAAGCCCAAGATCCCGGGCTTGTACAAGAAGGTCATAAGCCATATCAGGATGGCACCCGAATTTGCGGCTTAACGGCCAGTCTGCTGTAACGGAATTTTCAACAAGAATGCGGACATAAATTCTTGACCCTGGAGCATTTTCAGCAATGTTCTTAAGGTCATCCTTGCTGTCTGTAGCAAACATTCTTACGCCCTTGTCATAAAAATATTTTATATCTTTAGGCTTTTTGATTGTATTGCCATATGAAAGGCGGTCTGGAGAAACATCATATTTCAGGATTTTATCCAGCTCATAACGTGAGGCAATGTCGAAATTAGATCCCATTTCAACAAGCATCTTAAGGACCGGATCACCTGGATTAGCCTTCATAGCATAATAGATACGTGCATACGGAAATGAATCACGGAGTTTTATATAATTCATTTTGATTGTATGCAGATTAACAACAATGTTTGGAGTTTCGAGATCTTTAGAAAACTCCAGGAATCGATTCCAATCGGAATCTGAAACGTAGTCTTTGCGATTGAACACGGCGACCACCTGGAAAAAATAATTGCAGGCTTTAGTTCTGCCCCGTTTTTTCCAGCAACTGCTGTTTTTTATTTACGGTATGCCATAATATCATAAAGAGAATTACGTTTCTATAAAAATCGGATAAATTATGCTAATTTTTATTGGAAAAGTCCAATTTTTTGAACCAATATACACAACATTTGACAAGAAAAACTCAGCATAAGAGATTTAGAGATGAAGTTCCGTCATTGACCGCAACATTACAGGCGGACATAGCCAAAAAAAAGGGCATGAGGAAAACTCATACCCTGTAAAAGGAGACCTTCTGAAAAATTCCTTTAGAACAGCCAGAAGAATCCGACTTTTGGAATAAAATTTACCCCACCGGCTTTCGTATCAAAGGTCTTAGTTGTAGTAGATGTTGTATTGTTCTTTGTAGTTTCAAGTTTGCTTTCAACCTGTCCAGGAAGATTAAAAGTAAGAAGACAGGAAGCCATAAGAGAAAAATGCCGGCCAGCCCTGAAAATTGCTGCAACATCTCCACCTAATACAGGTGCAGCACAAACATTGGTAATTTTCGTTTCATCCGCTATACCGAGAAAATCCGTCTTTATACTAAAATAACCATTCATGTAATTCATTCCAAAAACCAGACTTGGAATAAGATGGAAACGCTCTCCAAACTTCAAACGGTATCCAGCACCAAGGTAGAATCCCATATTCATTGTAGGAATAGTGTCATTAGTAGTCCACAAATCTTTATTAGTACTGAATCCTACACCTAAAGCAAAGCGCCCCATCACGGCAACATTACTTTTATTGAAAATAAGTCTTCCCTCAATATCAAGAAAATCAGCACCGTTTGCAGTCAAGTCAATGCTTTTAGAATTGGATTCAAAACTATTTGTAAAAAACATACCACCGAAACCAACTCCAAAACCACCTGTCAGTTTATCATCGTCCAATGCATAAACAGATGTACACAATGCTAAAGCAGCAAGAACAAAAAAAAGTTTTTTCATCGTTACCTCCCATAAAAGGTCATTCGCATGTGCGAACAGTTCAATTAAAAGTTACCGAGTGCAACTCAGATATGGAAAGATAAAAGTGCCGCTCTATCTCAGTAGCGTTTTTATCTTACATTCCCGTAAAAAACATAACACACGGTATAAATCAAATCAACAGAATAAGAAGTTGTAAAGGAACATGGAAAAATGACGAACCTCAACGCAAGCGTTGGGGTATTACCCCGTCGGCACGAATAAAAAGGGAACCGTCAAAATACTATTTCTGCCAGTCCCCTTATACCTGCGTATTCCACAATCTTTCACCACTGAAAATGAAAAGCAATCATGCTTGAAATCTGTTGGAAATCAGTTAGTCCTGCATGAATAAATCTGCCACACCTTATAGCCAGACTCTGAATCTTCTTCCCAATATTCATAGACAAATTCAAGTCCATTGACTGCGGCCACTGCACCATCAGAAGTGCCTGTTTTTTTGCTTTTTAATATTTTTTTCTTACAGTCAAACCCGGCAAGAGTCCGGGCTTCTTCAAGTGAACTTGAAGTTCCAGTACCGTAAAAAAGCAGTTTCTTTTTTCCAACATCAAATTTTTTTCTTACCGCTTTTTCATCATGTTTTTCTACATATTTTTTCAGATATTCAGGATACGGATCCAATCCTAATTCCATCCCCTTCCAGGAAATTATTTCTGAAAATGAAAAATAAGGAATCAGCAAAAGTAAAAACAAAACCAAGATTTTTTTCATGCAACTCCTATAAAAAAGTCAATGAGGAACCATCAGTTTCTGATTTGACTTTTTAGCGCCCGCGTGAGCAAACAGTTCAATTAAAAGTAACCGTGTATAGCATAGCTTCTCAGAGACTCGGCTGAAGCCGTCGTTCCTTATCCGCAACGCAGATTTTGGAAATGCTATTATCTTGAGCATCTCAGTATGCAATAGCGTCCACCGAAATTTAGTTATATGCAATGCCAGCCAGATATTCAGCAAACTTTGAAGAATATTCAGACTTAATTTTCTCTTCCATCTTTTTCAAAGCCTTTTTCTGTGCTTCGGAATATTCAGAAATGTGGCTTTCCCTTCCAGATACTGTAAACGGAACTATCTGCTGTTCAGTCTGAGTATCAAGAATATAACTCTGGGTTCTGTAACTGCAGCGGACAGTTTTTTTATCTGTTGCAGGAGACTCTTCAAAACTGCTCTGAGCATGAAGGTAATACCTTACATTTGAAAGATTATACATTGCCTTAAATCCAAGTGAAGAAACAGCATGAATATATGCATCCATAACACGTTCAACATCCTGACCGCTTACAACAACACCAATCGTAATTTTATTGGCAATTTCCATTTTCTTTTCATGCAGCTGCTTAGAAGACGGACAGAATGACTTCAGGGATTCGGCTGCAGTATCATTAATTACAGATACAAGACTAAGAAATTTTTCGTTTTGTTTAGCTATGTCTTCTGCAAAATCAAAGTATGCAAATTTATCAATTGATGCAGGATCATCCTTATGATGTTCAAGCATAAAAGAAATTGCACTGCTGTTCTTCTTTATCATTTCAGAATAGATGGAAACAGCCTTTGCCTTATCCAGCAAAGCCACAGCATACCAGGAACCGTCACCTTCGCTTTCGTCATGCCAGAATTCCTTGATTTCTATACCAATCAGGCAATCCTGATCAACATTCCTCTTGATTTTCTGGTTAAAATCATTAATTTTTGCAGTTGCTACTTTTCCATCCGCCTGTGCCTGAACCATCCTCTGGGAACCAGTAGATTCAGATTTTACAGCCTGACCGAAAATTGCAGCCAGTCCCTGAACGGCATTCAATTCAGCAGTATTCCTGTCAGAAGAACTTCCCACATAAGAAATATATTCCGAATTAGGATAAACAGATGCAGGTGCATTTACCCAGGCAGGTGCAGGAGCAGCCTTGACAGATGATTTTGCAGCCGGTTTCTTTTTAGCTGCAGCAAAAACAGATGTACATGCAAAAAACGCACATAAGAAGGCAACAGTTCTTGCATTTATATTTTTCATATTTACATATATCCTTTAAATATAAAAATCCCCCTCCGGAACGTAATATCAAAATTACATCAGGAGAGGGATTTATTAAGATTTAACGGCTTTTTACAGCTGCGGTTTTCTTAAGATAATCCTTAACATCTTCAGAAGGTTCGAACATATCTACAGTCCTATGTGTCTGCAGGTCATTAAGTTCAATATTAACGATGTATGTCCTTTCCTGTTTCTTTCCATTGTTCTGAATCATAATCTTTACGGAACCAGTAAGCATGTAATCTGCTGCATCTTCAGCATCAAGCTCCTTTGCAACATCTTCCCTTGCGTGGTTATCCTGATCAGCAATCTCATTGCGCATAGATTCACGGACATCCTTATTTGCCATGAATTCCATTGTTCCGCACTTAAGGATTGCAGTCTTAAGACTGTTGGCAATAATCTGTGTATCAAAGAATTCGCCAGTTTCGTCACGGATTTTTCCAATTGTTACAATCGGTTCCCTGCCATTCTTATCATAAAAACGGTCGATTCTTGGTGACTTCACAATCTGATCAACAATATCTTTACAGATTACCCTGGCATCAGTTTCGATGAGGTAAGGAGTCAGGTCTCCAGCACCACCGCGTTTTACTTTGGCAGCAAATGCACTTGAAAGACATAGTGCAGCTACAAGGACAGTAAAAATCTTTTTCATCAACAAATCCCTATAAGAACATTATTACTCAAATTCGTATGTAACAGCAGGATCTGCAGCCTTGTCTATAAGAGGAGCACGGAGATTTGCAGAAAGTGCTTTCTTAAGAAGTTCAGTTTCAGAACTGTTGTCTTCAACTCCGTTAAGAGCTGCATTCAACTGTGTATCATAAATAGCACGTTTCATTGTGAATACTACATAATATTCATAGTAATAGTCATAGCAGCTTTCTGGAGACTTCTTTGTAACTTTGATGCCTTCCTTTGGCTTCTTGAACTGGATCCAGTACTGTGCTTCCTTGAGAAGACCGTTGATTTCCATTGCAGAAAGAGCCTTTACAGTCTGATTGATGGCTTCCTGCTTCTTGTTTTCATCTCCAGCCATACCCTGGAATACTGCATCTGCACTCTGACCTACAGCCATAGAGAAAGAGTTTGCTACCTGACGCTGTACGTCAACCTGATCTGTCCAAGTCTTGAGGAACTCAAGGTCATTTCCCTGGTTAGAGAAAACGAAAATCTGATATTCATCCTGATCAATTTTAAGTGATTTTGCGATAGACTTGTTGTTTCCTTCAACAACAGATTCAACCCAGGCAGGGATTTCCGTTCCAAGTGCCATTCCCTGACGGTTATTGATTGTAATCTTTACTTTGTCATCTTTTGCTTTCTTTGCAGCAAATGTGTTTGTCATACAAAGTGAAGCTACCAGTGCAACAGCAGCAATAATTCTGCTCTTCTTCATAAACATACCTCCAAAGTCCATTAATCAGGACCTCATAATTGATACAATTATTATAAGAATAATATTTGTATTTTCAAGTTTTTTTTACAAAAAAAAACAAGATTGTTTGTTATATAAACAAACAGCTGAACTGCGTTAATGTAACAGTCCAGCCGCAAAAACATGCCCTTATTTATCGCAACAGGAAATGACTACTGAAGTTTTTCCTGCTTCAACTGAAATTTCTGCAATATCCTCTGTTTCAACAACAGTTCCACCATTAAGATATTCAACCTTTGCTGAATATTTTCCCGGTTCTACTGTAAATCCAGCAGCACTTGCCATGTGAGGAAAGTATTCGCCCTGACGCAAATCAGCTTTTTCTGCCTTTGCAATTCCATTTACCACAGGAGGAAATGCGATGATTGCAGCCGCATTTGCAACATCCATGCCTGGAACTCCATTATCTGCAAGTACACCTGTAGTTACGATTGTTGAAGCAGCAAGTGCAATATTCCTGATGTTTCTGAAGACACTCCTGCTGTATGCACCCGGAGCCTTACGGGCAACATCAATTGCAACAGCTTCATCAAAATCTTCTATTAATATTGCTTTCTTTGAACTGCCATCAGAGAGCACAACCCTTACACCTGTAATTTCATGATTCTGTACTGCAGGATTGAATTCAGGATATGCTACTTTGAATGAAACAGGAACATTTGCTATGACGCCAAAGTTTCCAGAATATTCAGCCTGTGTCCTTTTTCCGATTCTTCCTGAAAGTGCAACTACATCAAGCCTGCCCTTTCCAGCCGGAATAGAAATATCTTCTGACACATCTACTTTATTCTTCATTGTAGAGGCAAAATCCCGTGCATGGTCATAGTCGCCGTTTGCAGCATAAATCAAAGTTCCAAGGTAAGACAGGAAATCAGATGATTCATACTTTACATCCTTCTTTTCTGGTTTTCCACGGGACATTGCATTGAAATTAATGTTTACATCTTTAGCAAGACTCAAGGCAGCCAGAGCTTTTTTTGTTTTCGGATCATCTTCAGGTTTTGAATTTTCCGCAACCTTATCATTTTCAGCTTCTGCTTCAACTAGGGCAGAAATTATATCCTTGTAGTCACCGGTATATGTATCAAGGATTCCCTTTGCATTTGACATATCGCCAAGGGAAACTGCATTTACTGTACGCATTGCATAACTAAGGATGCGTTCATAAACATTGCCTGCATATTTTACAGCATTTTCACCAGCCATTGCTGCACCAAAAGCTTTTCCGCCAGACATATCTGCCGTTGCCAGCTGCATCTTGCGGGTAGTATCCATAAATGCTTTTGCAGAATTAAGATACTGCCCGTCAATATACATCAGCATATCAGCATTAAGGGAATCAAGGATTTCAGATTTTTTTGAATCCTTTCCAAGCAGCATTCCGATACAGGTCTGGTAATCGCCGTCCGCCATTGCCTGATCATAAGCTGTCTGGTCAAACTTGATTTTTTGAATTTTTGCTGCCTTTACTTTTTCCGGCTTTGACTTTGATTTTTCAGATTTTGAAGCTTTAGTCCCTTTTTTTGATTCTTTTGCTTCTGCCTTGGCCTGCATTTTTGCAGCCTTAGCTGCTTCTTTAGCTTCTTTCTTCGCTTTTTTTTCAGCAGCTTTCTTTTCTTTTGCAGAAAGTTCTACAACCGGAACTTCTGCCTCATCTCCATCGCCTGCCATGGCATATGGAGCCATAACTGCAAGACAGATTGCAGAAAACATTGCAATCTTAACACTTTTTTTCATAATCTTCTCCCATAAAAAGTCAATGAGGAAATGTCAATTTCTGATTTGACTTTTTACGCACATTCGTAATGAAATGAGAATGTACAGTTAATAAGAAAATCTGCAACGCAGATTTTTAAAGATAAAAGTACCGCGACATCTTAGCGGGACTTTTATCTTATGCTCCCATAAAAAGTCAATGAGGAAATGTCAATTTCTGATTTGACTTTTTACACACATTCGCAATGAAATGAGAATGTGCAGTTAATAAGAAAATCTGCAACGCAGATTTTTAAAGATAAAAGTACCGCGACATCTT
>JAZLGS010000071.1:0-144189 GCA_045616425.1 Treponema sp. | reverse complement strand
CAAGGGGAATGTGGACCTGACAAAACTTACTGCGCAGGAAAGGAATTTCCTTGCGTCATCTGGTAAATATGTCGAGACGGAACCGGGAACATGGACAAGTGCCCTCGTGTATGCTTCCGGCAACATATACCGCAAGCTGGAAGCATCACTTTGTCTCAAAGTCCGTCGTCATTATGCACTGTCAGCTGGAATCGAAATTCAGGCAAATTACTTGTATTCATGAAGATGTTGATTTATAATGGAACGATGAATTGGCTTATTATATATCATGATGATGACGGTCATACTTTGGATTATGCCGTTGATATGCTTAGGAAAAATAAAATCGTTCCGTCTGTATTTTCAACAGACGAATTCTCAGATATATCTTCAAAATCAGTGATTGACTGTATTAATAATGTTACCCACTGCATTATTCTGGATGACCGGCTTCTTATTCAGGATAAAAGTGCATTTGCATATGGTTTTGTCGGCGGCCGGGATTTAAAGATTTATGCATTGAAAAATGACTGGACATTGGCTATGTCAAAATTCCGCGACATGTCCCTGTTCGTAAGGTCAGAGGATCTTTTTTCAGAAATTGAAAATACATTCGAGTCCATAAGAAGTGAGTACATCCGGAAATGTGCTAAGATTGCGCTATTCTGTGATGGAATCCCTTTTACGGCTGAAAGTTTTGCCTACAGTCTGGCAAAGGATAACAGGGCCATAAGTTCGCTTTTCCTTGAAGCCGGAATGAGTATAAATGCAAGGACAGAGGATGAAATCCCTTTGATTAACATTTCAAAAGGAACTCCTATGCTTAATGTTGCAATACGTTGTGAACAGGAAGACTGTGTAAAATGGATTCTTAAACACAAAGGTGTTGACATTGATGCTATTTCTGAAGACCGTGGTTATTCTGCCGTCATGGATGCCGTGTGGAAAGGTAATCTTGAACTTACAAAACTTCTTGTTTCAAGGGGTGCAAACCTTAATTTTGTAAGTAATGACAAGCAGTCCGCGCTTGTTCTTGCAGTCGGTGCTTCAAAGACAGACATATGCCGGATATTGTTGGAAAATGGAGCAGATCCGGATATTAAGGATGTAATGGGGATGTCTGCTTATGATTATGCCCGGCTTTTCAAAAATGACGAAATACTTGCCATGATGGAAAAATCCCACAAGGCGGAGTAATAAGTATGGACGATAAAATTACAGTTGCCTTTACAGGCGGTGGTACAGGAGGCCATATCTATCCCGGTCTTGCTGTTGCTGATGCCCTCCGTATGCTTTATGAAAAAGAAGGAAAGAATGTCCGTATTTTGTGGATTGGTTCTTCTTCCGGAATGGATAGGAAAATAGTAGAGTCGGCAACCGGATCTGATGGAAAACCACCTGTGGATGTTTTTTATGGTGTTCCCTCAGGAAAATTAAGGCGTTATTTTTCACTACAGAATGTACTTGATGTTTTTAAAATCTTTCTTGGATGCATCTGTTCTTTTTTTATTCTCTTAAAGAACAGGCCGTCTTTTTTATTTTCAAAAGGTGGCTTTGTAAGCGTTCCTCCGTGTTTTGCTGCTAAGCTGCTGAAAATCAAAGTCTTCACTCATGAGTGTGATTATACTCCGGGACTTGCAACCAGAATTAATTCACGTTTTGCTTCAAAAATACTTTTGTCATATGAAGAAACAGCCGGATTTTTTCCTTTACGCCTGAAATCAAAGACGGAAGCTGTCGGAAATCCTGTAAGACCGGTATTTTATAACGCAGATCCAGAAGCCGGTATGAAATTTCTGAATCTGGAACGGAAAGACAAGCCTGTCCTTCTTGTGATGGGAGGAAGTCTTGGTGCCAGACAGATTAATGAATTGGTTTATGAAAAACTCGACTGGCTGTGCAGTCATTTTATTGTTGTCCATCAGACTGGTGATAAGAATTTTTCAGGTGCCACATTTGAAAAGATTCCTGCAATAGAGAAGAATTATCATCCGTATCCTTTCATTTATTCTGAAATGCCTCATGTCATGGCTCTTTCAGATATTGTCCTTTCAAGAGCCGGTGCCAATTCAATATGGGAATGTGCAGTCCTTGCAAAACCGATGATTTTGATTCCGCTGGCTGGTGCCGGTACAAGGGGCGATCAGGTTGATAATGCTGAGTTCTTCAAAAAGAAAGAATGTGCCTGTGTAATGACTGGAAATGATGTTAATTCATCGGAACTGCAGGAGCTCCTGTCCGTGCTTGAGTCTGAAGAGGGCAGACGGCCTTATGCTGAAGCATGCAGGAAACTTACAGAAGGTGAAAGGCCTGTACAGAAAATCGCAGGTATTTTATATGGCATTTCTTGAAATCTTGATTTTCAGGACTGTTACGTTTGATTAATTTTTTTCACACTGGTTCTTCGGATGTTGGTTCCAGTTGTTTTTTTTATTATTATATATATAGCTATGAATTATTGTGTTTTAGATTTGATCCTCTTTGGAATCACTTTGATTTTTTGTTTAAGAGGTGCCATAAGGGGATTTATTGACGAAATATTCGGTATAGGGACTTTTTTCATTTCCCTTTATATTGCGTTCCGGTTCAACAGTATTGTTCCCCAGTATCTTCCTGATAATCTTCATCCTCTCCTGATGAAAGTGCTCTCATTCCTTGTCATATTCATCTGTGCTTTCCTCATATTGAAAATAATACAGCTGATTATAAAAGGTCTGTTTTCCGCTAAGATATTGAAGAGCCTTGACCATGCATTAGGTTTTTTCTTTGGATTTGTTGAAAGCATTTTTCTGATTGCCGTAATATTTTTTGTAATTCTCCTGATTGGAAAATATATTGATGTGCAGCCTTTATTGAAAGACAGCCTGCTGTTTGAGCTGTTCCAGCGTTTTCTGGCAGGTGGAATAAGTCAGCTCCCGGAGATAAATGTAAATGTATGATAATCTGCTTTTTCAGAATGCTTCAAAGATGCTTTCAATGGATATCTGCAACAACAGGCTTCCTGGTGCAATCCTTTTTTCCGGTCCTGATGCTTCAGGAAAACTGACCTGTGCCCTTGAAACTGCCCGGGTCCTTTCGTGTATGGATGAAAAAAAAGGAAACTGGCTTTGTTCCTGTCCTTCATGCTTAAAACATAAAGCATTGTTAAGTCAGAATGTACTTGTTGCAGGACCTAGGGATTGTGGATTAGAGATTGCTGCTGCAAAAAAAGCCTTCCTTGTTTCGGCGGAAAAAATGGATTCTCATATAGGAGCTACACGGTATCTTTTCATCAGGAGCATAAGGAAGCTTACAGTTCGTTTCAGTCAGCTTTTATGGCAGGATAGCGATAAGATTTCTAAGATTGCTTCTTATACATCTGCAATAGAAGAATATCTTGAAGAGATAGAACCTCCGAGGGAACTTCCTCCATTTGAAAAGCTTGAAAAAATATGTGAAAACCTTGTAAAACAGGCTGAAAAACTTGAATCTGAATACATGTATAATTCGATTCCCATACTCCAGATTCGGAATATTTCATCATGGGCAAATATGGCGTCTGCTTCCGGTACGAAAGTAATCGTAATTGAAAAAGCAGACAGAATGCTTGAAGGAGTACGGAATGCACTCTTAAAGATTCTGGAAGAACCGCCTGCAGACTGTATTTTCATACTTACAACAAACAGACGTGGTGCGGTCATGCCTACGATTCTTTCCAGGGTAAGGACATATAATTTTGCCGGACGGTCAGAAACCCAGGCATCTGAAATCATACAGCGGGTTTATCATGATTCATGGAACAGTGGAATTGACAAATACCTTGAAACCTTTCTGCCTGTCAGTCCTGATGTTGTTGTGCAGCAGGCCTGTGATTTTTATAAAGGAATAATCCATTCCCGTATGCCTGATATAGGTGCGGTTTTGAAAAGCTGCAATAAATTTGAACCCAGGCTTCTGCTTAAGATTTTTTTTGAAGGTATGCAGTCATTCCAACGGAGGTTCCATTGTGATCCATCTGGCGCCCAGACTGTATTTGAATGTAATAAAATTCTAATGAACTGCTATTCAAATATTGTTACTTTTAATCAAGGAGTGCAGGGGGCATTCGAAAATCTTATACGGGATATAGCTTATGTCAATAAAATTAATGGAAATATTTTAGGACGCATAGATGAAAGCCTTTAATAAAAGAATTTCCCAGAAACTTTCAAAACTGTCGGATGTACAGATTGAGGATTTGTTTGAATCCATATCTAATGACAGGGAAATCTTCAGTTCAATAATTGAATCACTTTCCACCGGTCTTCTGATTCTGGACAGCAGCTGGAAAATAATTGTTGCAAATACCGTCTGTGAGAGGTATCTTCCGCTTTCTGCACGTATAGACGACTTGAAAAATGATGGTATAATGATCTGGGAAGCTGTAAAGGATGGAGATATTTCAAAATTCCTTACCGATTGTCATGATCATGAAAAAACAAATGTTTCCGAAGAATTTTCCATACTTACTTCAGGTGGAACTACAAGGTTCATCAATGTTGCCCTTCAGCCACTGGTTCAAAGCGGCAAAGTTGACGGCACTATAATTTCAATACGTGATATTACTGAAAAACGCAGGCAGGAAGTCCGGCTTCACCGGATGGAAAGTCTGGCAAGCCTTACGACTCTTGCTGCTAATGTTGCACATGAAATAAAGAATCCTCTTGGAGCCATAAGCATTCATATCCAGCTTATGCAGAAAGCTGTTGCAAAAGCCCGTAATGGTGACGGAATGCTTCCGCCGGAAAAATTCATGGAGAAATATCTGGATGTGGTAAATGAAGAAATTGACAATCTTAATAAAATTGTCGTGGATTTTCTTTTTGCCGTCCGTCCTGTATCAGCAAATCTTGAATTAAAGGATCCTGATAAACTTCTTGAAAGATTCAGGGATTTTTTCCTTCCGGAATTCCAGCAGAAAAACATACGTTTTAATATCAGGCTTTGCAACAAGTCAGTAAGGCTTTTGATTGATGAAAAACTGTTCCGTGAAGTGATTGTCAACCTTACACAGAATGCAATTGCAGCCATTAATGAAAAAAATTCTGGTGATGGTGAACTGGAAATAGTAACAGAGTTAAAAAATGATGTTTTCATCATCCGTATAAAAGATAACGGGAAAGGAATGCCGGAAAACATCCTTTCCCATGTTTTTGAACCTTATTATACAACTAAGGCTAATGGAACGGGACTCGGTCTGACAATGGTGTATAAGATAATAAAGGAATTTTCTGGCGATATTCAGGTTACATCTGTCTATGGAGAAGGGACGGTTTTTGAAATAAAGCTGCCGGTGCCTCAGATGGAAACAAGATTGATTAATTAAAATTACATTTAACATGTATCTTTTATAATACAGTTATAATATATAAATTATATCAGATTGTATTATTTTGTATATCTTTTTGTTTTTGTATATGTTCACTCATTGGTATTTTTCATATTTTCAAGGAGGTTTTGATGAAATTTACAATTTTGATAATTGATGATGAAGAAAATATCAGAAATGGCCTCGGAGCTTCTTTTGAAATGGATGGATACGATGTCAGGCTTGCAAAAGATGGTGCAGAGGGACTTTCCTTTATTGCGCAAGGTGATATAGACCTTGTAATAACGGATTTAAGGATGCCAGGCATATCAGGCGAAGAAGTCCTGAGGAAAGTTACTACTGAATCTCCTGGAATTCCTGTAATTGTACTTACAGGACACGGCAGCATTGATTCTGCTGTTGAAGCGATGCGGAACGGGGCTTATGATTTCCTTACAAAGCCGTTGAATCTGGATCAGCTTGCGCTTGTCGTAAAGAGGGCTCTTGAAGGCCGGGAGTTGAAACTCCAGCACAGGCAGCTTCAGAAAGAACTTGACTCTGTCCATACCCTTGATAGAATTTACGGAAAAAGCAGTGAAATGCAGAAAGTATTCAACCTGATAAAAAAAGCTGCACCATCTCCATCTTCTGTGCTTATTACAGGCGAAAGCGGGGTTGGTAAGGAACTGGTTGCAGATGCAATTCATAATCTGTCAAAACGCGTAAATCATCAGTGCATAAAGGTCCATTGTGCTGCATTAAGTGAAACCCTTCTTGAAAGTGAACTATTTGGACATGAAAAGGGTGCTTTTACCGGTGCAGATTCGCTTGTAAAGGGGCGCTTTGAACTTGCACATGAAAGTACGATATTCCTTGATGAAATTGGTGAAGTCAATCAGAGTGTCCAGGTGAAACTTCTCCGGGTGCTTCAGGAACGGAAGTTTGAACGTGTCGGCGGACAGAAAACAATTGAAGTTGATGTGCGTGTCGTTGCAGCTACAAACCGTAATCTTGAAGACGAGATAAAGAATGGGACGTTCCGTGAAGATCTTTTTTACCGGCTTAACGTAATCCACATACATGTTCCGCCGTTACGTGAAAGGAAAGATGACATTCCGCTCTTGATTTCTTCATTTCTGAAGGAATTTTCAAAGGCAAATGGAAAGGAAATAACAGGTGTAAATTCCAGGGCTCTAGCAGCGATATATAAATACAATTGGCCTGGAAATATCCGTGAACTAAGGAACTGCATTGAAAGTGCGGTCGTAATGTGCAGCTCAAATGAAATCATGCTGGAAGACCTTCCTCCATCAGTAAGCCAGAGTTCAGCGGAAGAAGTGATAAAGATTCCGGCAGGCATCCCTCTTGAAGAAGCTGAAAAAATAATAATAACACAGAATCTTGCTGCAAACAGGGGAAATAAATCCAAGACTGCTGATATCCTTGGAATCGGTCGGAAAACACTGCACAGAAAACTACAGGAATGGGGGATGATGTCAGCTGTTGAAGAAGATTAAATTCCTGAAATGTCGCCTTTAATGTGATAAAAAAAGCCGGATTCACGTGAAAACTCTTTCACTTTATGAACTCCGGCTTTCTTCATAAATCATTGTGAACAGGACGGAATGGAATACACATTCCGCCTTTCTTCTGACCAATGTTAGATGATGGTTCCTTCTGGAATTACAGCATTCTTACGTATGACGATGATTCCGTCTGCTACATAGAACAGACCGTGGTCACCATCTTCGTATTTCTTTCCACTGATATTGATTGAACAGTTATCACCAATGCGTGCATTCTTATCGATGATCGCCCTTTCAATTGAACAATGTTTACCGATTCCGATGTTTGGTATGCCACCCTTACGGTTTGCTTCCTTGTCATCTTCAGATTCGTAGTAGTCAGCACCCATTGTAATTACACCTTTCAATACTGTTCCAGATTCAATGATTGAGCGGACACCGATTACTGACTTTGTAATCATTGAATCAGTGATTACACAACCGTCACTTGTAAGGGAAGCATTCAATGTTGCCTGATTCATCTTACATGGTGGCAGGTTCCTCATGTGTGTATAAATCGGAGCATGTTCATCAAAGAAGTTGAACTGTGGCTGCGGGTTTGTAAGGTCCAGTGTAGCCTCATAGAAGCTCCGGATTGTTCCGATGTCTTCCCAATACCCATCATAAATGTAAGAGTTTACTTTCTTAGACTTGATTGCCATTGGGATGATTTCTTTACCAAAGTCAGTCTTGTCATTGTCAAGAACTTCTTCCATTGTCTTTGCATTAAAGATATAAATACCCATTGAAGCAAGATATTCTTTTTCAGCAGGAAGGGCAGGATCACGTGACGCAGCAGGAATCTTCCAGTCATCAATGTTTTTATCAGGAGCCGGCTTTTCCATGAATTCTGTAATCTGGCATTTGTCATCAATCTTCATGATACCAAAGCCTGAGGCATCACGTCTGTTGACTGCTGTTGTTGCGATGGTAACATCTGCACCAGAAGCAATATGGGCATTCATGAAAGCCTTAAGGTCCATGCGGTAGAGCTGGTCACCTGAAAGAATTATGTAGTGTGTAGGATTCTGTGACTTAAAGTGGATGAAGTTCTTGCGTACTGAGTCTGCTGTGCCCTGATACCATCCTTCTGTATCGAGCCTTTGTTCTGCAGCAAGGATTTCTACGAATCCGTTTGAGAAACGGTCGAAATTATAAGAATTTGTAATGTGCAGATGGAGTGATGCAGAATTGAACTGTGTCAGAAGGTAAATCTTCTTGAATCCTGAATTGATACAGTTTGAAATAGGAATGTCAACAATTCTATATTTACCGCCGAATGAAACAGCTGGTTTTGCGCGTTCCTTTGTAAGTGGATAAAGTCTTGTTCCCTTTCCTCCACCAAGGATCAAGGAAAGGACGCGTGCGTCATCGACTTTTGTCATATTTTGCCCCCAAAAAGTGAAAATTTATCTATAATTCAGATTATAAACCTACCCATTGGAATTCGCAACTTTTTTCTTTGATAATTGAAATATTGATTTTTTCCTGAGTATGCATGGAGTTCACATGCTGATTCCCTGTCTACAGCATTTCACGTATATCCTTTATAAGTTCTTCAACATCTTTTTCGTCCGTACTCCAGCTCGTGCAGAAACGGATTATGAAATTCCCGTTTTCATCATTTCCTTCATCTTCAAAAATATATTTCCCGGCAAGGATTTCCTTCTGCTCTTCCGTGACAATTACAAACTGCTGGTTAGTCGGGCTTTCGATATATGATTTTATCCCTCTTGAATGGAATGCATCCTTTATGCGCATGGCAAGTGAGCAGGCTTTTTCGGTAATCCTGAAATATAAACCGTCTTTAAAAAGCGTATGGAACTGAAGTCCCAGCAGCCATCCTTTTGCGAGCATTGCCCCGCCTTGCTTTATGTAACTTCTGAAGTCCGGCTGGAGGAGAGGATTTGAAATTACAAGTGCTTCACCAAATAATGTGCCGCACTTTGTACCTCCGATATAGAACATGTCACAGCATGCTGCCAGATCCTTCAATGTCACGTCGCATTCTGATGAGCCAAGCGCATAACCAAGCCTTGCTCCGTCTGCAAAGAGGAAGAGTCCGTATTTCCTGCATATGCTGCTTATGTCTTCAAGCTCTTTTTTCGAGTAAACGGTTCCGAATTCCGTTGGCTGGGAAATGTAGACCATTTTTGGCTGGGTTATGTGTTCCTTTACAGGACTTGAAGCAAATAATGCTGCTTCTTTTTCTATCTGCACTGCTGTGATTTTTCCGTTTTCAGAAGGAAGGGCCAGGATTTTGTGTCCGAAAGCTTCCATTGAGCCTGTCTCATGCACGTTGATATGTCCTGAATCTGCGCAAAGAATTCCCTGATAACTTTTTAAGGCAGACGAAACTGCAATTACATTTGTCTGTGTTCCTCCCACAAGAAAATGGATTTCTGCCTGGGGACAATCCAGATATTTCTTTATGTCATCCGAGGCACTGCTGCACAGTTCATCAAGTCCGTAACCGCCATAGGAATTACAGTTTGTTTCTTCCAATGCCTTTAAGATTGCAGGATGTGCACCATGATTGTAATCGTTGTTGAATCTTATCATACTTGTTCCTTCCATAAAAAATCCGGCACCCGGACTCATGATTTCACCAACAATATCAGTGCTTATGTATTATGTCAATTCAGCATAATGAAAAATTATCTGCTGAAAAAAAACATATTTTTCCTAAACCTTAGGCTTGAAAAACCGATAATCAACATAAGAAATTTTAAAACTGCTTATTCACACTAGAGCAGGAAAGGATGTCAGGATGATTCGTGGTTGGTATACAGGTGCAAGCGGTATGAATGCCCAGCAGAACAGGCTGGATACTATTTCAAACAATCTAGCCAATGTTGATACGGCGGGTTACAAAAGGGATGTTACAGTAAGCAAATCTTTTTCGGAACTCCTTCTGAGACGCAAGGATTTTGACGGGGTATATCACAATTCATTTGGAAGTGCTGATGTGGCTCCTGTAATCGGAAAACTTGGACTTGGTGTTGAAACAAACGAAAACTATACAGATTTCAGTGAAGGTTCCTTGAAATCTACAAAGACCGGCACTGATTTTGCCCTCCACGGAAAAGGTTTTTTTGTCATCCAGACTCCTGTCGGTGAACGTTATACACGGAACGGTAACTTCATGATTGGTAAAGAGGGCATCCTTGAAACAAAAGACGGATATCCTGTGCTTGGTGAAAACGGATATATCCGTGTAAGTGATGATAAATTCAAAGTAAACGAAGATGGAATGATTTATTCTTCTGACAATGAATTTGTTGACCGCTTCCGGGCTGTACGTTTTGATAATGAACGATATCTTGAAAAAATGGGTGAAAGCCTTTATGCATCAACGGATATTTCCGGTCAGGCTCATATTGCTGAAGGAAAGGAAAGGCCTCAGTTCATCCAGTCATTCATGGAAACTTCAAATGTAAATGTCGTAAACGAAATGGTGCGCATGATTGAAGTTAACCGCGCATACGAAGCAAACCAGAAGACAATCCAGAGTGAAGACAGCATGATGAGTACCTTATGGAACCGTGTTGCTTCAAGAAGCAGATAATAAAAAGGGGATATAAATTATGGTAAGAAGCCTTTGGACAGCAGCAACCGGCATGAACGGGCAGCAGTCAAATATTGATGCAATTTCAAATAATCTTTCAAACGTAAATACAACCGGATTCAAACAGCAGAGGGTGGAATTTGAAGACCTCATTTACCAGAATCTGAAGCTTGCAGGAACTCCTGCAACAGAAGATACAGTGACTCCTGTAGGAATCCAGCAGGGAACCGGTGTTAAAATCGGTGCAACACAGCGCATTTTTTCACAGGGGTCGCTTCAGAATACAGGTGTTGATACTGATGTTGCCATTGTTGGTGAAGGTTTCATGCGTGTACAGCAGTTTGACGGAAGTTATGCATATACACGTGATGGTGCCCTTAAGGTTGATATGACTGGACAGCTTGTAACTTCAGAAGGTCTCCGTGTCATGCCGGAAATCATCCTTCCGGAAGGATATGATATTTCAACTTTGACCATTACAGATCATGGCCGTGTTACGGTAAAGGTTAACGGTGAAAATACTCCTGTTGATGTGGGACAGCTTGAACTGTACCGTTTCCCTAACCAGGTCGGTCTTGAAGCAATCGGAGACAGCCTCTATAAAATTACAAATGCCAGTGGTGGTGCAATTGCAGCCCGTCCTGGCGAAGATGGAATGGGAATCTTAAAGCACAAGTTTCTTGAAATGTCCAATGTTTCCGTAGTAAATGAAATGGTACAGATGATTGTTGCACAGCGTGCATATGAGTTCAATTCAAAAGCCATCCAGACTTCTGACAACATGCTCAGTACAGCAGCAAATCTAAAGAGATAGAAAAATATTCCGATAAATAAAGTGCAGGGGAAATGATTTTTCCTTTGCACTATTTTTTTATCCGGGTGGGAATGAATATGAACGGAATTACTAAACTTGGAAATATGACTCAGGCTTCTATGATGATCCAGAATGCAAAGAATCAGCAGGAAGGAGAAAAATTCGCAGACCTTATCCAGAGGATGAAGGATAAGGAAGCAGATAATTCCCATATTTCAAGTGAACAGATTGTAAAGGAAGGCCGTCTTAACGGTGACTATTCTACAGGCTTTGACGGAAGCTTTACTTCAGAAGCTGACAAAGAGGCTCTTCCACGTGGTGCCGCCGCAAACAGTGCATCCCGTTCGTCTTCTAAAACAATTGATAAGACAAGTAAACTTTATGAAAAATCCCTGGAATTGGAATCATATTTTGTAAAGATGATGATCAATTCAATGCGGAAAGCTGGTACAGGATCAGAAAAAAACAGTTTTGCAAAGAATATGTATGAAGACATGCTTTTCGATGAGTATTCTACAGCACTGACAAAGAATGCCGGATTCGGTATTGCTGACCAGATTTACATGCAGCTGTCTCAAAAGAACTAAGCTCCTTAAATTGCATAATTCATGTATTTGCGTTATCATCTGATACATGAATAGTTCATTTTTGCCACAGGATTTCAGTGGCATACATTTTCATTTTGTAGGAATCAAGGGGACTGGAATGGTTGCCCTTGTGGAAATACTTCATGCCCGTGGTGCAGTAATAACGGGAAGCGATGTTGCAGAACGTTTCTATACAGATGAAGTTCTTGAAAAGCTTTCAATCAGGGCACTTCCATTTTCAGAAAATAATATTACGGATTCCGTACAGTATGTAATATATTCAAGTGCATATTCTCCTGAAAAAAATCCGGACCTCATGGCTGCATGTGCAAAGAAAATTCCAATGATGCTCTACAGTGAGGCTCTGGGGGCAATCAGCGGAACTGCGTATAGTGCAGGAATATGTGGTGTTCATGGGAAGACTACTACTACAGGACTTACCGGTACACTCCTTAAGGAATTGGATCTGCCGGTTCAGGTCCTTGCCGGAAGTATGATTTCTTCATTTGGAAATAGTTGCACCATGACGAAAAACATGTCTTGCAGTATGGAACCGGTTCCTTCCGGACAGAATTATTTCGTTGCCGAAACATGTGAATATCAGCGCCATTTTATGGCATTTTTCCCAAAAAAAATAATACTTACTTCTGTTGAAAGCGACCATCAGGATTATTATCCGACTTATGAAGACATAAGGAATGCTTTTGTTGATTACATATGCCGGCTTCCTGAAAACGGGGAACTTATTTATTGCGCTGATGATACTGGTGCGGTAGAAACTGCTGGAATTGCAAAAGAACGCCGTAACGATATAAAGCTCATTCCATATGGTGAAAATGCAGAAGGTGAATATAAGCTTTATTTTGGAAAGGTAGAAAAGGGTATCCAGAATTTTTCACTTTCAGGTATTGGTGAATGTGCGATAAAAGTTCCGGGACTGCACAATGTCAGGAATGCAGCAGCAGCTGTTGCACTTTCAGTGGCATTATTGAGGCAGGCAGGAAAAAATCCGTCTGAGTATTACGCGTCAATAAAAAAAGGACTTCTGAATTTTTCCGGCGGTAAACGCAGGAGCGAAATAACTGGCCATGCAGTGAATTCTCATGGTGAAAACATTATATTCATTGATGATTATGGCCATCATCCGACAGCCGTAAAGTCCACGCTGGAAGGTTTCCGCAGTTTTTATGACGGATATAAGATTATTGTGGATTTCATGAGCCACACTTATACAAGAACCGCAGCACTTCTTGAAGAGTTTGCTTCAAGTTTTGGCAGTGCTGACTGCGTCATAATAAACAAAATTTATGGAAGTGCCAGGGAAAATGCAGGAGCGGCAAATGTATCCGGTGAAATCCTTGCCGGACATACTGCACGGCATCATGGAAATGCTGTCTATTGCGGTGAATTTGATGAAGCAGCAGATTATGCATTTAAACTGTTGAATGAAAAGAGCGGTATGAAAGACGGATATGTTTTTGTAACGATGGGTGCCGGGGATAATTGGAAGGTTGGAAAAAAGCTTCTTGAAAAATTTGGGGGAAATGAAAAATGAACAGTATGACAGGTTATGGCTTTAAGGAAGCCATTGTGGAAAACACACAGATCAGTGTTGAAATAAAATCAGTAAACGCAAGATTCCTTGACCTGAATATATCCATTCCGCCATTCCTTAACCAGCTTGAAGCAAGATTACGGAAAGCAGTTTCTGAAAGAATTGTCAGAGGAAAAGTAGATCTCTCAATCCGTGTAAAAGATATGAATTCTACGGCGAAAGTAAATGCTGATCCACAGGCTGCAAAAATGTATTATGATGCATTATGCCAGATTGCTGAAGCAATCGGAAAAAAAGCGGATGATGTTTCCCTTGCCCTTGTTATAAATCAGGATGGAGTGCTTAATGTTACCCATGAATATGATGCAGAAAATTATTGGGGAAAAATCGAACCTCTTTTCAATGAAGTTCTGGAGCAGTTTGTTCAGGACAGAATAAGGGAAGGCCGTAACCTTCAGTCTGACCTGCTGCAAAAACTGGATGTCCTGGATAAGGCTGCAGCTTTCTTTAAAGAATGGCAGCCGAAAATGGAAGAACGTTTTAAAGAACAGATAACGAAGAAGTTTTACGAACTTCTGGAGGATAAGGTTGACGAAAACCGTATAATGACTGAAACAGCGGCCATGCTTGTTAAGTATACGATAAATGAGGAAATCATAAGGCTTCACAGCCATCTTGAAGCACTCAGAAAGGAATTTACAGATGATCCTGTTCCTGGAAAACGCATTGATTTTATCTGTCAGGAAGCAAACAGGGAAATAAATACCATTGGCAGTAAAAATCAGTTTACGGAAGTTGGTGAAATGGTAATAAATGCAAAAGATGCACTTGAAAATATCCGTGAGCAGAGTAAAAATGTAGAATAAATTCCAGATAATGGATTGTCCAGTGGGTAACATAAGGAATATTTAATGACAAATGAGAATATGCTATTACCTTTATTAGCTGAAGCTATAAAATTACCAGGAGTAAGAATTAATAGAAGCGAATTTTTACAGAAAACCCTGGAAAAAAATTATTCTCAAGATAGAATTAGTCAAGCTATAGAAAAAGGAACTTTTCATGCAGGTATCGATTTAAATATAATTAATAGAATAGCAGGGAATATTATTGCGAAAGAAACTTTGAGATGTACGGGGTCTTCTTTTGGATTAGGAATTCCTGGCGGCTTTGCTTTAATAGGAACGATTCCTGCTGATTTAGCACAATATTATGCATTTAGTATACGAGTCATACAGGAATTAGCTTATTTATATGGTTGGCCAGATTTTGATTTAGATGATGCATCAGGTGAGTCTATCTATTACATCGTACTTTTCTTGGGCGTTATGTCTGGGGTAGGTGTCGCAAATTCAACTTTAAAATATGTTTCAAATTGTCTGTCGAAACAGGCTCTTAAGAAATTACCACAAATGGCTCTTACCAAAGGAATCCTTTATCCATTAGTAAAACAAATTGCTAAGATTCTCGGAAAGCAAATGACAAAAGAAGTATTTGCTAAAGGAGTATCAAAAACAATTCCAATTGTTTCTGGTTTTATTGCTGGAGCTTTAACACTAGCTATGTTCCAGCCAAGCTGTAAAAAATTAAGAAAACAATTGCAATCTGAGTTTGGCAAGATATATAGTGATGAGGATCTTAATGAAGAATTGGATTCTTATAATCTAAATGATGATAACACATAACTCGCATTTCAAATCACCGGCAAACGCTCAAGCCGTTTGATTTTTTAATGCAAGTTACAAGTCATATCTAAAAACATAGACATGTCCAATATTGGAGGAAAAAATGACAGGATACAAGATTCCACAGGGAAAAGAGCTGCGTGTTGCTATTAGCGGAAAATCAGGTTGTGGAAATACGACTGTAAGTACATTACTTTCAGAAAAACTGGGTGTAAAGCTTATTAATTTTACATTCCGTCAGCTGGCACAGGAAAAAGGGCTTACACTGGCTCAGGTAATTGAAAATGCAAAAACAGACGACAGTTATGACATTGCTGTTGATACGAGGCAGGTTGAACTTGCAAAATCAACTTCCTGTGTTTTAGGAAGCCGCCTTGCAATATGGATGCTGAAAGAAGCTGACCTGAAAGTTTATCTTCTTGCCAGCGATGAAATAAGGGCAGCCAGAATCCTGAACAGGGAAGGTGGAGATATTGAAGAAATAAAATCATTTACGGCAATGCGGGATTCTGAAGATTCCAGAAGGTATCAGAAACTTTATCAGATTGATAACAATGACTGTTCTGTTGCAGACATTCAGATTGATACTGCATCAAATACGCCTGATCAGATTGTGGAAATAATTTTAAAGACACTTTTTGATAAAGGACTAGTAGAGGAACAATAGACTGTCATAAGATATGCGGCCTCCGGTGATATTCCGGAGGTCTTTTTTAGGCTCACGAGCCTGTGAAAAATGTGGAGCGAAGCGGAATATTTTTCACAATAAACCACCTGCTATGCGGGTGATAGTATTGGACAGATATTACGCCAGTTGCGTCGAGGTTCGTCATTCATGGCTTAATATGGAAAATGATGAACTCCGTCTGTTTCCATATGAGTCTGTAATTGTAAGCGTATAATTTCCCGGCATAAGGCTTACTGTCATTGAATTTATTTCCCGTGTCTGTCCTAGATATTCTCCATTTAAATCCCAATAGACTGTATTGTTAATGTCATTTACAGCTGCTTCCATTACCAAAGCTCCAGAAGTTCCGTCGATTTCTACAGGGATGAGTATCTCAGCACTTTTAGTCGGGAATACTATTTCAAGACCATCAGAGCCGGTACTTTTATGCCATGATACGAACGGTGGCAGTGTTTTATACCCGAGCCGGTGCTTTTTATACCAGTATTCTACAGATGGCGGCAGGACAAAACATTTTTTCAATAATGGAACCTGTCCGGCATACTTTCCAATCATGTCATTTACCACGGCCTGGTTCTTTCCATCAGGAGTGAAAGAATATGTATGACAATACGGACATATACCGGGCTTAGGTGCATTCGAAGGCCTGTAATTTTCTTTGCAGTCTGCACAGTCTGATGATGCAAGATAACCTGATTTACCGCAGGTTTCAACGGTTTCAAGTTCTGCATAAGGTATTTCCGGCCAGGAACTCTGGGAAAGTATGGAAAATATGTCAAACATCAGTGGTGAAGAAGTAGTGGAACTTGTCAGCTGTTCATTTCCACGTCCATCTGCATTTCCTACCCAGACTCCTACTGTATAATCAGTCGTAGTACCGATTGACCAGCAGTCTTTGAAACCGTTACTGGTTCCTGTTTTCCATGCAATTTTTTTTGAATGGGCATATGATTTCCAAAGGGCTTCATCACTTGGGCGGTTTCCATTTGACAGGGCATCAATGGTAAGCCATGCTGCTCCAATGCTACATGGCATTCCTGTATCTTTTCCTGCAGCTTTATTCATTAATCCTGCATATGCATAAACTGCTTCGTAAAGTGTAATTTCTCCGCCACCAAGTATGAGTGGTAAACCATAATAACCGCTGTCTCTTGTAAGAGTAGAAAAACCACATTTCCTCAAATAGTCAAGGAAAGCTGCAATTCCATATTTTTGGAGTCCCCTTACAGCCGGAATATTCAACGAGCGGCATAATGCTTCGGAAGCTTCTATGGCTCCGTAATATCCTTTTACGTTGTTTTCTGGTTTATAGCTTCCGATTCTTGTCGGAACATCCAGCACAAGCTGTTCAGACAGAATCATTCCGGAATCAAGTTCCGCTGCAAAAAGGAATGGTTTTAAAAGACTTCCGGAACTCCGTTCTGCCTGTACCATGTCAATTGCCCAGCTGTCCTTATTTCTACCGTTCAATCCTGTATTTCCGGTATATGCAATGACTTTTCCGGTTTTAGTTTCGATTATTATGGCAGCTGCATTATTAATTCCTTTATAAGAAAATTTGTCTGACATGCCGTTTACAATCCTGTCAAGATTTTTCTGTAATGAAAAATCAATGTCAGAAAGAAAACGGCTTGAAGACCCGTTCCTCTTTTTAAGATATTCAAGATAATGATATGCATTCTGCGGCAGAGGAAAGGGCTTTTCAGGAATTTCTTCCATCAGCGAAAGTTCAAGGACTTCTTTATCAAAATATTTTCGTTCATAAAGGATTTTTAAAAGCCGGTTCCTTTTTTTTAAAAGCAGTTCCCTGTTTGAGCCTGGATATACAAGGGACGGCTGGTTAGGTAAAACCGCAAGGGTGGCAGCTTCTGCCCATGTAAGATCTTCAGGAGCCCTGTTGAAATACCTCCATCCGGCAGCTTCAAGTCCGACCACATTACTTCCAAAAGGTGCATTTGCAGCATATATTTCAAGTATACGCTTTTTGGAAAAACGCAACTCAAAAGCTCCGGCAATGAATGCTTCCTTTATTTTCTGGATAAATGTCCTTTTTTTTGAACCATCAAGAATCCGCACGACCTGCATGGTCAGGGTTGAACCGCCTGACACGATGCGTCTGTTTCCCAGATTCTGTATGACTGCCCTGGTAATTGCCATTGGATCAATCCCCGGATGATAAAAAAAACGCCTGTCTTCATATTCAATTATTGCTTTCTGGAACCTTTCGTTGACAGGCTTTTCTTCAAAACGCCATTGCCCGTCTGAAGCAACACTGGCTCCCAAAAGAATGCCATTTCTATCGTACAGGGCATAGGACAAAGGAGGCCGGTGCTTCATCAGCTGGTGAGGAATAAAGAATGTATAAGAAAAAAAACATCCGGCCGCCAATGAGACAAAAAGCACCTTTTTCAACGATGCTTTCTGTTTCATAATACAGACCGTTTTTTTCAAAAAAGATAGCACTTTATTCAGAAATAAGTTTTCCAGGAACGACAGCACTTATTGTATTATCATACATGGCTTCTGCATGGACTGCAGGAATGTAATACTTCCCTGAATAGCATACTGTTGCATCAAAGCTGAATGTCACAGTTTTGTCTGATACAAGATCAAAATATGTGTAAATATACGAATCCCTTATATCCTGATAATCATAAGAGCTGTTGGAATCACCGGATTCCTTGCCAAGTCTTTCATTATTGATTTCCCATGCTGTAGGAACCGGGAATGTAAGGGCAAGGTTTTCATATTTTTTGTTGCTGTCCAGTTTTGAAACTTCAATTATAACCTTAAAGTTATCGCCGTTTTTCAAAGCTTCAGGCGCGATTTTCCTTCCACTGTCATCTTTATAGTATACTGCCAACCGTATTCTGTCATTCTGGAGCATTTCTGTACCAGGCTCTGCCATTCCACTTACATAGAACAAACCGTAGAGAGTCTGCTTTGCAGAATTTGTTACTGTAAGTTTTTCCATGCTTCCCCGTGTTTTCTCTCCCAGTTCATTAACAGAAATCCTCTTTTCAATGATACCTGTTACAGACTTTCCTTCATATTCCAATTCATATCCGGCAGGAGATGAGGCCTGGTTCATATAGTATGGCATGAGGGCCATAAGGGCCCAGGCTGTATCCTGTGTACTCAGCCAGTTTTCATTTTTCATGAACTCTGCAATTTCTGCTGCCAGTCTGGCATTTGATGAAAGCTCGCCAGTAACTGTACCTGCATAAAGATGTATTGCCTTTTCCCTGAAACTGGAAGAAAAACTTCCGCCCGTTGACCTGAAGAAATAGTCGCTGCTGCCAATTCCTCTCATGATTTTTGCTGCGGTCTTACTGTCGCCAGCCAATGCATAAGAAGCAGATAGTAACAGTCTTGCAGTCGAAGAAATTGAGGATGAGTCAATATAATCCTTCATGCGGTTCATGGCTGTAAGATTATGTTTTTTGGCCATTGAAAGAACAAAAAGGGCATAAGCCTGGGTTTCATTATGACTTTCATCATCCTCTATCCTCCAGGCTGAAGCCTGTTCCTGTATGAATTTCATAAGAGGATCAAACAGGTTGTCCGGTACTGTATAACCGTTCTTTTTTGCCTCAAGAAGGAAATGCGCACCATAACACGATCCCCATTTATCTGGCACACTGTTTCCCGGCCAATATGCAAATCCACCTGATGCTGACTGATAATCAGTATAACGCTTTATTACGGAATTTACATTTTCCTTTATCGTTTCCACCTTTTCAGGGGAAAGTTTTATAAATGAAGGCAGATACATCTGCGGAAATCCTCCGGATGTTATCTGTTCAATACATCCATGCGGATATTTTACGAGGTAATCTAGCCAGCGCTCAAGATTGATTTCTGGAATCGTAGAAATTTCATTCTTTACAGTTATGCTTTCAAGTTTTTTTGCATCAATGGAGACCGTCTTAGATTTACCAGCAGGGATGATATAATTTTCCCTGTATGTAACCTGAGTACCACGGCTCAGTACAGGCACTTCAATATTTTCCTCAGAAGTCAGTTTTCCAGAACTGGCACTTATATTGAATTTTGCGGTTCCGGTTTTTTCTGCAGGAACTTTGAAAAATATTGTTGCATTATCATTACTCTTGATGCTGACAGACTGCACGAGATTGAGATCCAATGCACCTGAAGCCACAAGCCTTACATTGAAATCCTGTGATTTATCAGTCAGATTGAATACTGTAACAGGAACATTGATTGTTTCACCAGCACCTAATGACCTTGGAATAGCACTCTGCACCATAATGTCAGTCTTTACAAGTGCTGTTTTTTCGGCAGTTCCGTACGATCCGTTGTCAGCTGCAACAACCATAGCCCTTACAGCACCAATGTATGAAGGCATCATGAATTTCGTAGCCTTTTTTTCACCTGGCTGAATGGTAAACGGACCGAAATATTTCACTACAGGCTTGAACCTGTTAGATTCCCTGTCCCGGTCATCCGTTGAATCTTCGCCACCACCAATTGCAAGTATCGTTTCGAGTTTTCCACTGTATGCGTTCATGACATAAGTATAAAGATCCCAGCTTGAAAGTCTTGATGCTTCTTTTTTATAAAACTGCGACCATATATCCGGTACATGGTGGTTCGTAAGTCCTAAAAGACCTTCATCTACAATGGCAATTGTATAAGTCATTCCACGTCCGTTTTTTTCTGACACGGAAACAGTACATTCTTTATTTGGTTCGAATCTGTCAGCCATTGTAATCACAGGCTCAAGTCTTGTCTTTGGGTTTTCAACTTCAAGCGGTATTACACCATAAAGCCTTATCGGAAGGCTGTTTGCTGTCTGCATGTGTTCCTGAAGCAGCGTAACATGAGCATAAATATTCGGAGCCATGTTTTCTGTAAGTGGAAATTTATATACCGTAGTACCATCTTTAGTTTCAAGCCAATCTTGCTTCAGGATTTTTCCTGCTTTTTCTATTGTAACCAGTGCATGCTGTCCTTTTGAAGAACCAAATGAAATCTCTGCAGTTTCATTTGATGAATACTTCTTTTTGCCGCTTACGAGTGGAAGCATGAAGGCACTGCCAGATCCGCTTTCCTGGGAACGTCCAGCCCAGCCAGGCCAGTCGATATATACAACTTTTCCGGCACTATGTCCTCCATCCATATCTGTTACGACAACAAGATAGCGTCCCCATTCAGGATATTTTACATTGAACTCAAATTTACCTTTTCCATTTTCAATATTTACAACACCCGAAGCAATGCTTGAATATGAATCTGAGGAAATAAATTTTGTATCTGACCTGCAGTCCTTTTCCCACCACCATTTCCATTGCAATTTATAAATCTGCCATTCCAGTGTTGCACTTTCATTTACAGGGTTACCATCAGAATCGACAAGTACGACATCACTTGTATGGTCTGTATCTGTCAGAAGCATATCCCTTACGGCATCGCCCTTTGGAAGTCTCAAACCAACATACCGACTGTATGGAGAATATGGAACATTAATGACTTCAGTAGAAAATGCTCCGGATGGTTCAAAAATGCGGCTTGTAATCCTTGCATTGAGTTTTCCAGGAATTGAATTTGAAGTTGACATGTCAGCATTGAATTCAACTTGGGAATTGCTTCCCAAATTACCTTCCCATAAAGTTTCCTTACTGGATTCCACATGTCTGTTGGGATTTGAGAAGACATATTCAGAAAAATTATTAAACGTTGTTCCCTTATCAGAAAATGATACATTGACATCTGCCTGATAACCGGCAGCAGCAGCACCATGAAGCCATGCGCCTTTCAAGACAAATCTGTTATTATTTTTTGTAAGATATTCTCCGTCATTTTCCAGCTTTACGGAAAGTCTGTTAGGAACTACAGCTTCAACCCTGAGTCCATGCGTCCAGGATTTTCCACCGATTTTTACTTTGGCAGTATAGTAACCTGTTACATCATTTGATTCGGTTCCAGTTACAATCGAATAAAAACCATTTACTGACTTATCAAGAACTCTTGTTTCTTTAGTGCGGCCAAGCGGATCTTCCAGTTCAAAAGTAACCGGAATATCGTCAGGAATCTTTCCGTCTACATTCTGAAGTATGAAAGTCAGAAAGATGTCATCGCCAGGCCGCCATACACTGCGTTCTCCATAAATGAAACCTTTCATTCCGTTTTCATTTATATCACCGCCGGTTTCAAAATGACTTACACTCATCTCCGTGCCGTTAGAAAGTTTCAGATATGATGACTGCTTATTATTTTTTGCAGTCACGAATGCTGTATTGCTACAGTCATCAAACACGATGCAGCCGTTCGAATCTGTTTTACCTTCCTTAACCTTCGAGCCGACAAATGTATGCATTGTAACTGTGGCATTCTGAATTGGAGATGCAGTCCTTATATCAGCCACGGTTACATAAAGTTTTCCATCAACAGATTTTTTTGCCATTATTCCGATATCCGTTACAAGTACACGTCTTGTAATCAGACAGCTGGAATTGAATTCCGGTTTATAAAAAGCCGGATGACATGGATCATTTTTATAATTGCGGTAAAACTGGCGTTCTTCCCAATCCATGTCGTATGACCAGTCCCAGTAACTGCTTTCCTCATTACGCTTTTCATTACCAATTGTATTTTCAGGCATGGTAAGGTTTGAAAAGTCCTTATGATTGTTATTACATTTGTAGCATACATTTTCCCTACGGAAGGTAACCTTGATCTGGAACATGCCGTCAGGATATTTCTTTACCAGTTCTGAAATGTCAATTCCCCGGGGAACATCTTTATCTTTCATGGATTCATTCCATTCAAAGCTCACATTTTTTTCCCAGACAGGTTCACCGACCCTGTACAATTCTTTAGAACCATCAAGTTCATTTACCTGAAGGAACTGAACCATATTGTGGTCATATATAGCATAGGCCTGAATCAAAAGCCCCTTCAGGTTTCTGGTTTTTAAGGGAAGGATTGTTCCCTGGGTTGTGGGAAGGATACAGCCGTCATTTATGAAACTTACTTCCGGAAGCAGCCACGATTCACCAATCGAAACATTACGGACTTCAGACAGATATGCACCATCAGAACTCCTTACATCTCCTGCAATTGAAAAATTTGTTGCAGAAAGGAAGCCCTGATCGTTATAAATCGTAAGTATATTGTCACTTATGAAACTGCTTATCTTTTCAACGGAAGATACAAGGCCATTTAAAGGCTGGGTTTCATCAAGCATCTTAGAAAAACTGACAATAACTGAATGGATGTCCGGGTTACTTATATTGATTATTGAAAAGTCATTGATGGCAGGAATAAGTATTTTTTTATTTCCCTTGTACGAAGAATTATTTTTCGTAAGTCCGATTTTTTTACCATTCCACGAAATGGAAAGTTCTTTTCCTTTATTGGAAGGAATAATCATTGGAATGGAGAAAGTACGTTTATCCTGACTGTCATCTGAACCGCTCCAGTTCACATCCAGCTTTTTCATGCCGAACTTTGCAGAAACAGTATTTTTTAAGTTTTTTAGTGAAACTGGAATATCCGTAGAAACCTGACCTTTCAATGTAAAGCCGCTCTTTTCAGAAATGAGCCTGACTTCTGAAAAGACAATATCAAATTTTGCTTCCTCCGTCATGAATGAATGCCGGTACATCGCATCGCCTTCAATTTTTTTTCCAAGGAGGGAAGCTATGTCTGCTGACAATGTTATTATGGAATCGGCCTTATATGGTTTTTCCGGAGTAAACTGTAATGTCCTTCCGTCGGTTTTCGTCCACTTTCCAGCCTGTTTAGGTTCCAATCTGATGTTTTTTTCAGAAAAATCCGAAATTATGTCTGTAAAGGTAATCGTAATTGAATCCATACGTTCAAGTCTTGCTTTTGAAACTGCTTCAACATATGAATCATTCTCACTTGAAGTATAAAAGTGTTCCTTTTTGGAACATCCAGTCAGAAGTGCAACTGCACAGATAATTGATATGACAACTTTATTTACTATTGTATCTCTCATTTCTATAATTTAGAATAAATAAAATATATATTCAAGTAAATGATGCAATCTGCCGATAAAATACGGCTTTTGAAAAAATGTAAAAAAAAACCGGTCCTGGTTGAAGTTCCAATCCTGACCGGCCTACTTATATCTTTACGGAATCAGTTTTAAATTAGAATTTTGAATCTGCATATCCGATCCAGCCTTCTTTTTCAATAAGTGCTTTTTCGAATCCTTCAAGCTTGAAAGGGTAGCTCTTTGAAAGGCTTCCAGCAATGAGCTTTACTTTTGCAGTTCCATCATCATTTATCACGATTTTACAGTCTGTATCTTTTTCTGCAAATGTCCTGAACATATCATCAATTGATTTTCTGTCCATTTCAATGGCAAGCATTCCGCAGTTATACATATTCTGCCTGAAAATACGTGCAAAATTGATTGCAACGACAACATAAATTCCGTTTACTTCAAGAGCCCACGGAGCATGTTCCCTTGATGAACCGCAACCGAAGTTTTCCCTTGTAATTACAACCTTCTTGCCTGAAATATCAGTCTTGGAATCAAAACCTTCAAGCTTAAGGTCCTCAAGCAGATAAGGCTTCAATGCCTGCTTTGTATTTTCGGTTAAATATTTTGCAGGGATGATTTCGTCGGTATTAATATCCGAACGATCCAAGAAGAGTACTGAACCACCAAACTGTTTCATATCTGCTCCAATAAAAGACAAGCAAGCAAAAACATGTACTTATCTTTTCTACATCCGCTGATGCGGATGTAACTTTTTATTCATCTGATATTACTATCAGGCAACCTGCAACGCAGGCATTTTTTTCCGCAATTGCGGGATTTATCTACTTAAAGAGGGATGAATTGGTAATTGTACCTGCAATAGCAGTAGCTGCCGCAGAGGCAGGACTCATAAGGTGTACCATTCCGCCTTTTCCCATACGTCCGTTAAAATTCCTGTTTGTAGTTGAAGCACATACTTCACCTTCTGCAAGAACACCGTTACTCATACCGAGACATGCACCGCAAGTAGGATTTGTAACACAGAAACCTGCATCCATGAAAATTCCAATAATACCTTCGTCAAGTGCCATTTTGTAAATCTTTGGTGTAGCAGGGCTGACGATGCCTCTTACTCCTGGAGCCAGATGTTTTCCTTTAAGCACTTCTGCTGCAATACGGAGATCACTGATACGTCCGTTTGTACAGGAACCGATGTAAACCTGATTAACCTTTGTTCCTTCCATTTCACGGATTGTCTTTACCTGATCCGGTTTATAACCAAATGTTGATACAGGTTCAAGGTCAGAAAGATCCAGTGTATATACATTCTCATATTCAGCGTCAGCATCAGACCGCCACTGGCTGTATTCCTTAAGTGCAGCTTCCTTACTGTCAAATTCATCTTTAATGAATTCCCAAAGATAATCAACGGTCTTTTCATCTGGGAAACAGATTCCGCTTGTAGCACCAGCTTCTACAGCCATGTTACAGATAGTCATCCTTTCTTCCATTCCGAAATTGTCAACAACAGGACCTGTAAATTCAACAACACAGTTTGTTGCACCATTTACACCTATCTTTGAAATCAGGTGGAGGATTACATCTTTTGCATAAACACCGGCTCGCAATTTTCCATTCAATATAAATTTAATGGATTTAGGTTCTTTGAATGAACAAACACCTTTCAGGATACCAACTTCAAGGTCTGTCGTTCCTACACCTGCTGCAAATGCACCAAATGCACCATGTGTACATGTATGGCTGTCTCCCATGATTACTGTAAAACCAGGGCGTACGAATCCCTTTTCTGGGAAAATTGCATGGCAGACACCGTTGCAACCAATATCAAAGAAATCTTTGATGGAATTGCGTCCAGCCCAATCCCGGAGTATCTTTTCCTGGGTAGCAGTCTTGCTGTCCTTGGCAGGTGTAACATGGTCAATTACGGCTTTAATCTTGGATGGATCAAAAACACGGTCCTTGCCACGTTCTACAAGGTCATTAATGGCAATTGGTGTTGTTATTTCATGACAAAAAACACGGTCAAGGCTTAAAATATAAGTATCCTTGAATGGTTTTTCCAATAAGTGCTTTTCAAAGATTTTCTGAGCAATAGTCTTTCCCATAGTAACTCCTAAAACAATCAACAGCCCATAAGTTACAAAATCATGTAATTTATGGGCTGCAATGATTATCTAATCTTAACTAGATTTTAATTATATTAAAGATGTTAATTATTTTTTAAGGATTTGTCAACGAAAACAAACAGTCCCTGATAAAAAGGTTCGTTCCTTAACCTAATACATCAACTCCCTGAGATGTAATGGCATTGTTTATTGCATCTTCAATTCCGGCAACGCTTTCATCAAAATCAACAAGTACCTGTGCTTTATCAGCATTAGGAGCACAATTTGTTACACCTGCAACCGCACTTACCGCAGCACCTACTTTACTTGCTGAATCAGCATCGAACATCCCGGCAACATATATCTTTTTCTGCATATGAATCTCCTGAAAAAAAAATTGCGTTAACGAAAACGCACTGAAAATGTCAAAGACATTTCAACATACCATCTCTCAGTTTCATTATAAATTGTAACTATTTATTGTTCAAGTCTGAAATGACGTTTTTCCAAGCTGTCCGCAAGCCCCGTTTATCTCCCGGCCCCTTCTTGTACGTAATGTTACATTCAGTCCGGCTCTTTCAAGCTTTGCGACAAAAGACGCACATTCTACACTTGACGGTTCTGCAAAGGGCAATGTACTTACAGGATTCCATGGAATCAGGTTTATGTTGACGTCAGTCCCCCTGGCAAAATCAATCATACGGGCTGCACTTTCCGGTCCTGTATTTTTTCCGTGGAGAAGTGCGGCTTCCAGCGTTACACGTTTTCCAGTTTTTTCTGCATAATATGCAATTGCCTTCTTTAATTCCGTGAGCGGATTACCTTTTGTTACTGGCATGAGTTCGTACCGCAAATCCTCATCTGCAGTGGTTAACGATACTGCAAGACGCAGGGAAGGGCCGTTATCTGCCAGATCATAAATTCCTTTTATGACTCCGCAGGTTGAAAGTGTGATCCTTCTTGGCGAAAGGTTCCTTCCTTCTTTATTTGTAAGGATGGAAACAGCTTTTCTTATTCCTTCAAGATTCATCATCGGCTCTCCCATTCCCATAAAGACAATGTTGTCCAGCATACCCGTTTCGTGTTCAAGGAAAAGAAACTGCTCAACTATTTCTGCAGGAGTCAGGTTCCTTGCAAGTCCCAATGTACCAGTCTGGCAGAACGCACATTTCATTGCACATCCGGCCTGACATGAAACACAAGCCGTTTTCCGGCCCTGTCTGTCAATTAAAAGGACTGTTTCAATTGCAAGTCCATCCTTCAATTCAATCTGAAGCTTAACCGTACCATCAGTGTCCCTTAATATCTGTGAAATCCTTGATGACCTGAGCACTGCCTTTTCTTCAAGTTCCTGACGCATGTCAAATGAAAGGTTCGTCATTTCAGAAAAAGAAACCGCGCCATTTCCAATCCATTTGAAAATCTGTTTCCCTCTGAATGCCTGGGGAAATCCAAATTGCTGACATATTTCATCAGGCAGTAATCCTGCAATTTCAATCTTGTCCATAACTGTCCATAAAAAAAGAAAGGACTACTGCCATTATCAAGCGGTATCCTTTCATGATTTATCATACAGAAAGTACCATACCTTCTGTTCAAGTTTTAAGCCCTGATTCCCTTTATCCTGTCTAAGGTATCATTAATAGCCTGGCTCTTGATTCCGAATTTCTGGAAATCTTCAAGCGTATCAATCGCCTTTGTCCTTTGATTCATTTTCATATAACTGTCCGCAAGGTCAATATACAGACGGTAATTTTTAGGATCATTCCTGATGAGTGCATTAAGCCTGTCAACACTTTCTTCAAATTTTCCTTCACCTTTACAGATGAGGGCAAGTCCCAATGCTGCATAAATATCAAAATCTATGTTCATTGCCTTGTTATAGTATTCTGTTGCAGTTTTGTAATCACCCGTGTTCCTGTAAGCATCACCGGCTCTGGTCAGTATGACTTTGTTGTTTGGATCAAGTTCAAGGATGCGGTTCCAATACTCAATCGAACGGTACTGCTGGTTCATGCCTCTGTAACAGTCTGCAAGACCAAAAAGTGCATAGAAGTTGTTCGGATCCAGGGTAAGGGCCCGTTCAAAATAAATTACCCCATTATCAAATGTTTTAAGTTTCCTGTGGCAGTTACCAATTGACGTAAGGACCCTTATATCCACTGAAACATCACTAAGTTCAAGCATTTTTGTCCAATAGAACAGGGCATCCTTATATTCTTTGAAATCATAATGCAAGTGTCCAAGGCCGATAAGAGCATATGGATTATTTTCTTCCATATCGAGTACCTTTAAGTAGAGCTGCTTTGATTTCTTAAAATCCTTTATCTTTCTATAGGCATCGGCAACACGTGTGAGGACTGTAATATTCCTGTCGTCATGTACAAGATACTGTTCCCAAATGTCTATTGCTTTATGAAATTGATTCAAAGCCTTATAACAGTCCGCCAGACCGAACAGGGCATAATTGTTACCAGGGTGATAGGAGAGGCATCTTGAATAATAATTTATAGCATCATTGAATTTAAACTGCTTTCTTTCAGAATCACCAAGACCTACGAGGGCATAATTATTATTGTCTTCAATTTCAAGGATTTTAGCGAATTCAGCCTTAGCTTCTGAAATCTTATTCTCCTTCAGGAACAAATATCCTTTTTTTGACAGTTCTGAAATTTCATTCGGTTGCTGTGAATCAGTGATTTCCATGCTGACTTCTGGAAAATCCTCAAAAGGAAGCTGATCCAGATCTTTCTGTTCATTCATTATTAAATCTCCTTTTTTATATATGTATTTTTACTCTTACTCTTTCAACAGTTTTGAAATTGTTGCTGCAATCTTTTCATAAATTGCTTCTGCCTTTCCATGATTATGTGCAAGAATGTACAACTTCAGGGCTTTTAAAGTTTCTTTTTTTTCTGCGTATTTATCAGCAACCCTTATCAATCCGTCTGAATAACCTGTAGTAAGATATATTCTTCTTGCACTTTCAATGTCTCCCTGATTGAAAAAAACATTTCCCCTTCTGTTTAATACAGCCTTCTGCTCTGAAGTAAGTGATGAAATTGGTTTGTCGGTAACTTTTATGAATCCATCAGGAATCTGCTTTTCTTCTATTACTTGTTGGAATCGGGAAGCCATCATAACACCTGGATAAGTTTTAAACTTTTTCTCTGATTAACTAATGTTAACACATAACTATGATTTGTCAAGTTTTTGAATTTACTGTTGTCCTTCAGCATACTGGTAGAAATCAACAATTGACCTTCCGTATGTACGCTGATCCGTCCTTATCAGATTTTCAATCCGGTCAGGCATAAAGTGTTCCTCCGGCCTGTGAACCATTATGGTTCCACCCGGAAGGAGGATGTTGCGTTTTGCTGTTTCCTGTACCAGTTTTTCATGGAATTTATAAGGAAACGGTGGATCAAAGAAAATATAGTCAAACTGTCCTTTGCACCTCTTTACCATAAGCTCAACAGCCATGAAGTGACAGCCGATTTTTACTCCCATTTCTTTTTCTGTAATAGAAACATTGTCCAATACAGTCTTTATTTTTATTTTATCTTTTTCACATAATTCTACATGGGTTGCCCCTCTGGAAACTGCTTCGATAGCAATAGTCCCTGAACCTGAAAAAAGATCCAGCCATGATTTTCCGCTAAGGTCACCCAATATTGCGAATACTGATTCCCGCATTCTGTCCATAGCAGGTCTGATGACACCATCAGGACATTTTATTATCCTTCCTTTTAGTTTACCACCGGTAATTCTCATAATATTTTCCTTCTATATTAATCTTTCTTATTCTGGTTACGGTCATTCATATCCCGGCTTGCGATTTTGAAAACGGTGGGCCAGGCAAATATTTATTTCCCATTCAGAGTCCAGAAATTCCCATCATGAGGAAGATTCGGATTTTTTAAAGCATAGTCAAACGCCACCTTTCCATCTGCATCACTTATAGATATGTCTGCGCCATGATCCAGAAGAAGCCGGATTATATCTGTATCAGTATTATTGGCTGCAGCATACATCAAGGCTGTTTTCCCTTTCAGCATTCCATTGACATTTGCCCCACAGTCAATGATTGCCTTAATGACTTCAGGTTTACGCTGCTTAAGTATGGCTGAAATAAAAGATTTTTTTATAATAAGCGGATCAGAATGCAATAACATTACCCCGATTATTTCGACACTTTCATTGTAGACAGCTGCAATTTCCGCCGGTGTAATGCCATATGTATTTTTCACCAGCGGATCTGCTCCGGAATTTAAGAGTATTTCTACAGTTTCTTTTTTTTCTCCAAATCGTGACGCATACATCAATGCATTCCATGAATTCTTGTCCTTCAGGTTTACATCAGCACCGGCATTTATAAGCTGAGTCATTATCCTGACATCATCATTTGCTGCAGCTTTCATAAGTTGTGTCTTTCCTGATTTATCCTGTCTGTCGGGGTCCTTCATCATCCGAACTTCATTTATTTTTTCATCCGGTTGATCTATGAATAAAGGAAGTCCTTCAAAAAGATAGACAGGACGGTATTCAGAAGCAGATGAAACTGAAAGCAGGGCAGGTTTCTTGTCATCTTCATTTCCGTTTGATTCTACGGATTTTTTTTCAAGTGCAGAATTTTCCGATTGTGTTACAGGCGGTGCATCCTTTTTTACAGGCAGATCTTTCCTGCCAGGTTCAGAAACCGGAGTCTTTTTTTTTGACTTTTCCTTTTCTGGGACAGATTTCACTTCACGGACACCGGATTCAGGATTTTCAGCGTATCTGGTCAAAACTTCAAGCAGCTTTTCATTTTTACTGCAATAAAAAAAAGCTGTATTTCCCGTTTTATCAGCCATCAATACATTTTTCATACGCTTTCCGGCTGTTATGGCACTTGACTTTACCAGCAGATCCAATATATCCGGCGAAACATTATATTTGCAGGCTGTAATGATTGAAGTTTCTCCATTGATGTCTGCCGCTTCAATTTCTACCCCCGACATGATCAGTTCCTTAATGATTTCAATGCCTGCATTATTTTCCAGTGCTATCTGAATAAGTGACTGTCCCGCGGTTCCGTATTTTCCGGAAACAAGGTCTGGATTCTTAAAAATCATTTTTTTCATAGATTTCATGTCACCCGAAATGATTTTTCCGCAGATTTCGTTTTTTTTATCTGCTGCATGAATGGATGAAATCGAAAGAAGTGAAAAGAAAAAAACAATAAAAATATTCTTTTTTAACATTTTTTCAGTATATTATGAAAGGTTGTATGGGTCAACAATCGGTTTATATGCCAATTGAAAACACATTTATTGACATTTAAGGTTGTTTTTTGCTACAATAGTCATACATATCACCACCCTTGAAGTTGTGTACGCAACTTCCATGACCATAAGGAGCAAATAATGAGAAAGTATGAACTTATGACTATCTTCCCATTGGACGAAGAAAAGTCAAAAAAAGGCGCAGAAGATGTTCGCGCAATTCTTTCACAGTTTGGTGCTGAAATCGAAAAAGAAGAACCTTTCGGTGACCGCGATCTTACTTACGAAGTAAAAAAGCAGAAGAAAGGACGTTTCGTTCTCTTCAACATCAAGTCTAATCCTGGAAAACTTGTAGATATCGACGCACAGTTTAAGCTGAACACAAATCTTTTGAAGTTTATGTTCGTTCAGGTAGAAGAAAAGTAGTTTTGCTTTCAATTCATTGACCGGGCAGGAGGTTTTTATGACAGATTTAAATCATGTAGTCCTTATCGGGCGCCTTACAAAAGACATTGGTTCTGATGAAAGGGCTTTTGCATATCTTCCGAATGGAATGGCACGTGCAAATGTAAGTGTTGCTGTCAACAGAAGCCGCAAGAACGGTGAACAGTGGATTGATGAAGTAAGTTACTTTGATGTTACTATCTGGGGTAAAACAGCAGAAAATCTTAAACCTTACCTGCAGAAAGGTAAGCAGATTGCTGTTGACGGATATCTGAAACAGGACCGTTGGGAAAAAGACGGTCAAAAAAACAGCAGGGTTACCATAGTGGCCAATACAGTACAGCTTTTAGGTGGAAAATCGGACAACGGCGGAAGTGATTTCGCTGGGGGTGGTGCTTCGAGATTCCAGCCAAGGCCAGCTGCAGGTGGTACTTCAATGCCCGCAAATGATATTCCGTATGCCGATGATACCGGTGGATTCCCAGAAGATATTCCTTTTTAATTTTTCATAGGAGACTATTATGTCAGACGAAACAATCGAGTCAGTAGCAGATAAAGAAGCAGGCGCACTTGATGTAACAAATGAAGCAAATCTCGCTGAAGCTGGACGCGAAGGTGAGGGACGTGGTGCACGTGGAAAGGGAAAGACTTTCTTCCGTAAGAAGGTTTGTCGTTTCTGTGCAAATAAAGCAAAAATTGACTACAAAGATGCAGACGGACTCCGTCGTTATACAACAGAACGTGGTAAGATTCTTCCACGCCGCATTACAGGAACTTGTGCAAAGCATCAGAGAGAACTTGCCCGTGAAATCAAAAGGGCTCGCGCTATCTGTCTCCTTCCTTTTGTAGCAGACTAAATAATAAAAAGGCATGGCGATCCGACTCCTGGTGGCGCCTGCCAGAAAATTCAATAGGAGCTTGAAAAAATATGAAAGTTATTCTTAACAAAGATATCCCTCACATTGGTGAAGAAGGCGATACAAAAGATGTTGCAAGAGGTTTTGCACGTAACTATCTTTTCCCACGTAACCTCGCATTTCCTTACACAGAAGAAGTTGTAAAGATTTTCGAAGGACGCAAGGCTGAAATTGAAGCACGCAAACAGCAGAAGCGTGATAATGCAGCCAGCGATAAGGAAAAGCTTGAAAAACTCCAGCTTGAAGTTATCGTTCCAGCAGGTGCAAATGGAAAGCTTTATGGTGCTGTTAGTGCTCAGACAATTGTCGACCTCCTTGCTAAAGAAGGTTATGAGTTTGAACGTAAGCGCATTGAAGTTCCAGGTGTAACAATTAAGACAGTTGGTAACTACAAGGTAAACGTAAAACTTTATGAATCTGCTGTTGCAGAAGTTCATGTTGCTGTAAAAGCTCAGGACGATGCAAATACAGTAAAAGCAGATACAACTGCAAAAGCTGAATAAACTGTATTGTTATATATAAGTCTGGCATTTTTTGTGACAGATTTTCAGTGTGATTTTAAGCCGGGGTTTCCCGGCTTTTTTTTGCGGGAGATAAGTATGGAATACGAAGGATTAAAAGATAAGGTTCCTCCTCACAATCTTGAAGCAGAGCAGGCTACCCTTGGCGCATTGCTCCTTGACTGGAGTGCAATTTCTAATGTAATTTCTCTGCTGGATTCTGACAGATTTTATTCTTATCAGAATAAGATGATTTATGAGGCAATGATTTCCTTATTCCGTCAGAACATACATGGCGACACATTAAGCCTTATAAATGAACTTACAAAAATTGGTAAACTGGAAGAAGCCGGGGGTGCTGCATATGTTGCAGCTCTTACAGATACTGTTCCTACAAGTTCCAATGTTGAGTATTATGCAAAAATCGTACTTGATGAAGCAACCCGCCGGGATCTTATAAAGCTTTCTTCTGAAATAAAGGCTTCGTCTTTTGATGCAACCAGGGAAAGCAGACATATTCTAGAAGATGCTGAAAAAAAAATATTCGGCCTTTCTGACAGAAACCAGACCACAAAGGTTTATGATATGAAACATATCATGAATGCTACAGTTACTGAAATTGAACGCCGTTATAAGGCAAAAAGCTCATTTACGGGAATTCCTACAGGATTTGCAAAGCTTGATACAATGACAAGCGGGTTCCAGAATTCTGAATTGATAATACTAGGTGCCCGTCCTTCCATAGGAAAAACGGCTATGGCACTTTCAATGATGCAGCATATAGCTATTGAAAAAAAGATTCCATGCGGTTTTTTTTCTTTGGAAATGTCCTTCGAAATGATTGGTCAGCGTCTTTTAAGTCAGGAATCCAGAATTGCTGGAAACAAACTGAAGGGAGGATTCCTTAGAATTGAAGATTTTCAAAAATTGCAAGATGCAGCAGGCCGGTGTTGGGATTCCCCCCTATATGTCGTAGATACACCAAATATGCAGCTTCTTGACTTAAGGGCTATGGCAAGACGTATGGCTGTAAATCAGGGTGTAAAGATAATATTCATAGACTATATAGGGCTTATTGCAACTGAAAATCCGAACGCCCCGGTATATGAACAGGTTTCAGAAGTTTCAAAATCTCTAAAAGCCTTGGCCAGGGAATTATGTATTCCTATCGTAGCTTTATGTCAGGTTGCCCGTGGTGCAGAAGGAAATGAACCAAACCTTGCACAATTAAGAGGTTCTGGTTCCATTGAACAGGATGCTGATGTCGTAATGTTCCTTCACAGGGATCGTATAAAGACAGCAGAACAGGAAGCTAATCCGGCACAGGATGCAAAACTGATAATTGCAAAACAGCGAAACGGTCCGACTGGAGATGTGGATTTGATTTATCTTTCTCCATATACAAAATTTGAAAACAAAGCTGAAGCTGCTGAATGATGAACCTCGACGCAGAGCGTCCAGGATGCTTGCATTCAATTATTAGAACCGTCGGAACGAATAAAAAATCTGGTGTCAGAATTCCACTCAGTCTGAATCCGGGTTAATTTCGTATTCATTCCGGGATTTTATTATGGTAAAAAATCAGAAGCGGTACATACCCTTGACCTGATTCAGGGGGATGTATGACAAAGTGAAGTACATTCTGATACCCCCTTATTTATCAAGTGTAGAAACTGTTAATTCTGTCTGTTTATTCGTCAGGATTTACAGGTAGGGAAAGAATTCCATTGGGTGAAAATATTGTTACAAAAAAAAATCCCATGCATTGAAAAGAAATGATGAATTTACTTCAATGCATGGGATTTTGTCATGAAATATAGCTTAGAGTCCTGCTGTCAAATCTTCAACTTTAAGTAAGACTGCAGCCCCTGATTTATCAGTTACCATGATTCCTGATCCTGTAATTACAACAGGTGTTGCTTCATCAACTTCAATTGACGACTTTACCTGAAGTGCAAGGTTTTCGTCATAACGGGCCACATAGAACTTTCCACCATCCTGAAGGATACAATAGTACACATCATTGTCCCGGAGCAATACAGACCTTTCAGCTATCTGTTCTTCAGATTCCTTCACGATTTCAAGAGAATCCTTGTCAAGGAGCACAAGTTTTACAGTACCGTTACCAGTATTCTGACCTGCAATAGCCACATATCCATCGGATGCTTCGTATACAATCCTGTTACGGATAACTTTTACAGGAGATTCTTTTATTAATGCGCCTGTCTTTGCATTCAGCCTTACCATTGCACTGAGGAGTGCTTTAGAATCTACAAGTCGGATTCCATATGCACTTCCTGACGTATCAATCTTGCGTTTTTCAGCTGCAACCTGCTGCTGGTCTTTTGCAATCTCAACCCGTTCTTCCTGGGCTTCATTCTGTTTTTTATCAGCCTTTGCCTGTTCTTCTGCTGCTTCCTTCTTTGCTTCGTCAGTCTTTTCCTGCTGTTCTTCTACAACTTTTTCCTGCTGCTGTTCTTCTTTCTTTGCTTCCTCTACCTTTTTCTCAGCTTCATCAGCTTTCTTTTCAGCTTCATCAGCCTTCTTTTCGGCCTGCTTTGCTTCAGCAGCAGCTTTTTTATCCTGTGGATTTTCAGCAGCAGCCTGTTTTGCCTTTTCGGCATCTGCCTTTGCTTTTTCAGCATCTGCCTTTGCCTTTTCAGCATCCTTCTCAGCCTGGGCTACATCCTGCTTCTTCTCTTCAAGCTTCTTTTCTTCTTCTTTCAGCTTTTTTTCTTCCTGAACTGCTTCTTTCTGTGCCTGCTGTGCAGATTCAGAGGCCTGTTCAGCTTCACGTTCCTTGATGTCTACCATATCTTTACGGGCATCAATATTCTTTCCTTCATCATCCTGCATGGAACTTACTACATTCTTATCACTGATGATGGAAGTATCAACGGAACTCAAGCCGCCATTTATGTCTGCCACAGGAATTACAATCTGGGAATTTCCCGGCCACTCGGCATAATTTACTGAAAGTCCGGCCTTCTTTTCTGTAAGGTTTGAAGTTACAATATCTTTGTACTTTGCCTTAAATACATCCATTTTTCCACGGTAAACGGCATTGTAGACTGTAATGAAAACTGCTATCGTCTCTGCATCATTTTCAGAATAACCATAAGCTTCCACAAGATAAGAAGCTATGATATGCCGCAGGTTCCGTATGTGGTCAACACCTGCATTTGCTCCAAGTACAAGAATGTCTGCGTCCAGTTTATCTTTCTGTGATGGATCAATCGCATGGATTACATAATATTTCGCAGTTGATCCTGCCGTAGAATTCTGTTCCAGTTTTGAAGCGATTGTTTTTCCAAGGTCAATACCTATTCCCTTAATCTGGTTCAACGTATCAACTCTTGCATGTGGCCCAGTATAGTTCTGGAAAACGATATTCTGGTCAGCTACGCTTTTCAATTCCTTTTCATAGACTTCTACAGCAAAAACCGATGCAAGTGAAATTATTGATACCGCAATTGCGGCTGCAATTCTTTTCATGATTTTTTTCCTCAAATTAAAATTTATTAAGGGAAATCCCCATACTTGATTATATCACTACATATTTAAAGTAGCAAGTTTACCAAGGACTTCCCTGGCAGCATCCTTCGTATGTCCATCATATTGCGGCATGAAAAAATTTGAGATTATGCTGCGTCCGCGCTTATAAAATGCAGGTCGTCCCATAAATCGGCAGACAGAATAAACGGCTTCGCATAATTCCTTATGGACGGCAGTCTGCCGGGGCGTTATATTCCTTGCAAGTTGTTCCAAAGCTTCGAGTAAGCTTCCGTCAGGATCATAGCCATTTTTTTGTATTGCTTTCAGTACTGCAATTATTACAGTTTCATCGTTTTCATCACGCAGAAGCCTTGCAGAAAAGTCTCCTGCGAGGTCAGTACCAAAAAGTGGAAGCATGACTGAAACTGATGTAAGCTCGGTTATATCGGCAGAATCAAAAACACCCGGATCCTCATCAAACTGTAAAAAACTGTGTCTGGTCATTTTTTGGTCAAGGTATTTTTCAATTATATGCCGTGCCTGTGCCCAATATAAAACTTCATTTTTTCCATAGCAACCTTTTTCAAGTTCCGTCTTGCGCCTTATTCCGACAGCACCTGAAGTATGGCCATCCATGTCGCCCATACGGTCATAATAGGAATTGTATGTTGAATCTGATCCGGCGTATGGAATTTTTTCCTTATGCTGCCGGGCAACTTTATAACCGGTGACGTTCCATGATTTTGATGTGAACATTATGGTATCATTCTGTCCATAAAGAATGTAATCCCAGGCTTTTTTCCCGTTTTTGGCAGGAAGTACCACATTCCTGAGTTTTGAGCCGCTGTAATCATAAATAGCGCAGTTTTTTCCGTCGGTTGCTGCAAAGGCATCAGGAAGGGCTGTAAGTGAAAGCAGTAAATCAGATTTGATTTCAGGTACATGGAATGCACATTTTATTGAACCGCTTTCCGTATTTAAAATCCAGACGTTACTTCCGGAAACAGAAGGTGAAAAAACAAGCAGCCGGCTTTTTCCGACCTGCAGATACCGGGTTCCGGGGGTAACATGTATGTCATTGCTTTTTATCAACCATTTGGAGCCAGAAAGACCGTTTTCTGTACCCGATTCAATGACTGAACACATTCCCATCGATCCATCCCCAAATGCAAGGACCGCACCCTGTGGCATCTTGAACGATGAAGTTATGCGGCCTGCAAAAACTATGCGCTCAATGACAGAACCGAATGGTGAAATCCTTTCGGCAACAGTACGCCCGTTATCTTCTTTTTCAAGAAAAATAAGTATGGAACCGTCGTCCAGTTCAACAGGATAAAGACTGTCTGACACAGCACTTTCAGTTTCAAACGTCCATTTCAATATTCCGTTAAGCCCGACACAGGCTGCATTTTCCTCTCCATAAACAAATACCCGTCCATCCCGTCCTTCCATGACATTCTTTTTTATGTCAAATGGCAATTCCGTGTTCCATAGGGAAAGACCGCTGGGATTCAGCAGCAGGAGCTTCCTGCGTGAAACAACTGCGTAAAGGAAATCACCATGGGAAGCAGAAAGAAACGGAGCCGGGGAGCCGGCAACAGTCTTCTGCCACAGGATTTTTCCGTTTCCTGTAAATGCATTTATGTTACGGCCGTCTGTAAGCAGGGCAAATCCATAGGAAGTCTGCACTGGAGCAGCAATTGCCTTTCCTGTAAGTACTGAAAGCCACGTATAGTCTGCCGTTTCCACATTCATTTCGGAGAGAAAGACTTTTGAACCGCCGTTTTCCTGAGGTATGGCAGTAAAAGAGAAGAAAAGGATAGAGCAGGACAGTAAAAAAAGCTTCTTACATCCGCTAGTCATCATAATGCCCGTTCTGAAACACAGTTCACAAGACATTCGATATGGGCTGTCTGTGGATAAAAATCCAGCATGTATATGCTTTCAATGGAATATCCGGCTTTTACCATTTTTTCAGTATCCCGTGCCAGCGTTGAAGGGTTACATGAAAGTGACCTTACTATTGGAACTCCGCTTTTACATATCCAGTCACATACTTCATTTTCCATGCCGCTTCTTGGAGGATCAATTACTATTGCATCAAAATTACCTTCTGAGCGGATTATTCCCGGTGCATTGTCTTTTACCCATCGGGCACCGCTTATACCATAGCTTTCATGTTTTTTTCCTGAAAGGTTTTCTTCTGCAAATACCATTGCGCCACGGTTATGTTCCACCATCGTAACTTTTTCATATCTGTCACTCAGAAAAGCTGAAAAAGTTCCCGCACCGGAATACATATCAAGAACCCGTTTTCCTGAGATATTACGGCAGATTTCCATGACGGCTTTTTCCAGAACCTCCAGATTCGACTGGAAGAATCCTTGTACATTGAACGCAATTTTTTTCCCACCAATGACCGCTTCAGCCCTGGTCTCTGGATTTTCAGAAATCCCTTCAAATTTAGGGCGGATGAAATGCTTGCCACGTTTTTTCTTTTCTTTGGATGTCAGTTCTTTGTAAGACCGTCTGTCTACCTGTATTTCAGGTACAGGTTCTGCGATTATAAAACCGGGTGTCACATCCTTCCCTGCAAAAATATGGCATCTTCCCCTCGGCCTGCGTTCCATGGGAGTTGAGGCAAGGTAACTGTTTATTTCTGGCACAGCTACCGGGCAGACATCAATAGGAATGATTTCATTCGAACCTTTTCCTTCCAGCCCGCCGTCATGAAGTTGGAAGCGGTTCCTGTAACCAAACGGAGAACCTGCAACAACCCTGATTTCAGGAATGGAAATTCCATTGCGTACAAATACATCTTCAAGCATCTGCCTGCGTAATTCAACCTGATATTCAGGGTCAATATGCATCATATTGCATCCGCCGCATTTTCCATACAGTGCACACTGTGGCTCCACCCGGTGTACTGAAGGTTCAATGATTTTTACTATGCGGGCATTGTCATAATCTTTTTTTGATTCAACAATTTCAACTTCTATTTTTTCACCAGGAATTGCATAAGGGACAAAAACTGTTTTTCCGTCGATTTTTCCGATGCAGTCCCCCCCGAAAGTCATTTTTTCTGTTATAATTATGTTAGTAGCCATTGGTCTATGATAACAAATTTATAATCGGAGTATCAATTATGACAGCAAGTAATTTTATCCAGACTATGAAAGACGGTACGGAAATTTCCGTGAACCGCTGGATTCCTGATGGAGAAGTAAAAGGACTCATACAGATAGTACATGGAAATGCAGAGCATGCCATGAGGTATGATTGGCTGGGGACAGTCTTTGCAGAAAAAGGTTTTGCAGTTTCCGTGCATGATCACCGTGGCCATGGACGGACGGCACAGATTGCTGAACGGAAAGGAACAGGCATGATGGGGCTTATTTCTGATAAAGACGGGTATCTGAAAGTAGAATCAGACGTAATTGAAATAGGTGAAAAATTCAAAGCTGATTATCCGGGAAAGAAGATATGCCTTTTAGGACATTCATTCGGTTCATTTGTAGTCCAGGCTGCCATCGAAGACCATTCTGAACTTTTTGATTGCTGCGTGCTCTGCGGTTCTGCGGGACCAAGGCCGCTTCTTATAAAATCTGCAATAATGATTGCAACAGTGTATGGTGCAATCTTAGGAAAGAAAAGAAGGGCCAGGCTGATTAATGACATAGCCTATGCCGGATATAATTCCCATTACAAGCCGCAAAGGACGGAATTTGACTGGCTCAGCCGCAACCAGTCAAATGTTGACCTTTATATGTCTGACAAATGGTGCGGTTTTATCCAGACGGCAAGTTTTTTTAAAGATATGTTCATGATTCTTGAAAGGATCCATAAAGCTTCAAACATGAAGAAAATCCGGAAAGACCTTCCTGTATACATAATCTATGGCAGCGATGATCCTGTAGGTGATTATGGACAATCATTGATGAGGCTGATGGATGTATACAAGAAAAATGGAATGGAATCTGTAGAAATGAAATGCTGGCCTGATGACAGGCACGAAATATTCAATGAAACTGATAAGGAAGCCGTTGCAGAAGATACGCTTTCATGGATTTCAAGGCAACTTGACTAAGGCAATCCGCAAGGGGTATTATTAAGCATTGTGTTGACTCGTTATGGTACTGATAAAAATGGACGGCCGGTGAAAAAGGCTGTTGTATATACAAAAGAAGAACATTGCATACCCCTTGAAAAAATTGATCCGGATGCTGTAAGGGTTGTATCAAGGCTTAAAGAAAGCGGATTTACAGCTTATATTGTCGGAGGAGCCGTAAGGGACCTTATCGTTGGTAATACACCGAAAGATTTTGACATTGTGACGGATGCTACACCGTCAAAAATAAAAAGGATTTTCAGGAATTCAAGGATAATCGGCCGCCGTTTCAGGCTTGTCCATGTATTCTTTGGAACAAAGATTTTTGAAGTAAGTACATTCCGTTCCATTGCAGAAGGATCTGTCGGAAATGATTTCGGAACAATGGATGAAGATGTCATGCGGAGGGATTTTTCCCTGAATGCCCTTTATTATGATCCACTTCAGGAACATGTCATTGACTATGTAGGGGGAGTAAGGGATATAAAGAAGGGGATATTGAAGCCTGTAATCCCGCTGGACCGTATTTTTGTTGAAGATCCGGTACGTATGCTCCGTGCAGTAAAGTACTCTGCAACAACAGGATGTACGATGTCCTGGATGTTAAGGAGGAAAATCCGGCACAGTGCGCATTTGCTGTCACCTGTGTCGCCTTCAAGGCTTACGGAAGAAATGCTGAAAATAATAAACAGCGGTCATTCTTTTGATATTGTTTCAGAGGCATTGGACACAGACTTGTATATGTATCTGCAGCCGGCTGCTACAGGACTTATGTACAGCAGTAAGGATTTTGAACGCCGTTATTTGACGCACCTGAAAGAACTGGATGAACTTATTGCTGTTGACAGGGAAGCAAGGCTTGGAAAGAAGCTTGTTTACCTTATCAAGGATTTCATACTTACGTTGACTGACTGGACAAAGGAAATTGAAACAAAGTCTTCCGCCGGTGAACTTTATGTAAAGACCTGGACGGAATGCCGTAATTTCGTACTGCCGATGAATCCCCAGAGGACTGAACTGGAATATGCAATCAAACAGTCATTGCGTGAGATAGGAGTTTCCATCCGTTTTCCAAAAAAGCTTACCTCACCTTCAGATGAAAGGCACCCGGATTTGAAGCCGGACAATGCAGAAGAAAATTTCCGGCCGTCATCAGAAACTGTAGCAGCTTCAAAAAAATTGAAAAAACGTACAAGACGTCATTCCGGACGGAAGTCAAAATTTGAAGAATGAGGGATTCGTTTCTGATAATAAATAAGGTCATCCTGAAAAAGCAAGATGACCTTATTTATGGTTTGATATTATGGAAAATCCAATGCAGCTGCATCAAGTCAACAGGCGGAACACGCCGTGACCAGACACGTCTTTGAATCATTCATCAGGAAAAATCATTTCTTCTTGATGGCTTCTGTTCCAGTTATTTTGTCGATTATTATACTGACTTCTTCAATCAAAATCCCTGTATATTTTTCAATGTTTTCAATAATATACTGTTGCATCTTGTAAATTTCACCCGTAAGCTGAGTCCCGAACGGAACGTCAATCGTGATTATCAGTCTGTAACCACGGCTGTTTGTCTTTATTGTAAACTTTTTTACACGGATTTTGGGATCAAATTCAGTCACACAGTGCATGGTCATCTGCGTAAGGGCAGCTTCAGAAATGCTGACACGGCCTTTTTTTGAAAACTCAGGGCGTACAACAGATTTCTCAAAAACTTTATTACCTTTCTTTCCGGAGAACATTTTTTCTTTTTTGGAATCAAGAAAAACCCTTATGGAGTCAAAGAAAATCTGGGAATAATTCCTTTTTATTTCGATTGCAGGGACCGGAATTACATGTTTTCCTTCAATCTGTCTTGAACGTATGGCTTTGTCAATTTCATCCCTGGTTGCAATATCTTCAATATTGATTACCGTTGAAGGTGGCGGAAGCTGGAGCCTTGTTGCAATCTTTACCACCATTTTTTCCGACGTACCGATAAGGAGGATTTTTTTCAGCTTAAGGTCTTTCAGGAATTTTGCAACCTGATCACGGTGTTCTTTATCATCAAAAAGGGCAACCCTTACAGCCCCCATATAAGTCTTCTCTGATTTTGCAGAACGTCCACCGATTATCTTGTCATCCTGAATCAATAATCCGTCATCTATGATTGCCTGGATGCCGTACTTCTGGGCAAGGAGTTTTGCCTTAAAACTCTTTCCTGTCCCGCTTTCTCCTACAAGGGCATAAACGGTAATACCCATAAATTTATTCCGAAGATTATTTATCAAGTCCATACGTTAAAATATTATAGTCCTGCCATCCCATTTTATCAATGCTTTTTTCATAACTGCAGCAAAATCTCCGTTCATTTCAGCCCTTAGTACCGGTGGAAGTTCCAGAGGATTGCTTTCTGGAAAATGCAGTTCCAAGGCATGGAGGAAAAAATCCTGATTTTCATGGACTTTCCTGCCGCCATAAGCCGTATCTCCCAGAAGGGGAAAACCATGGATTGATGACTGTAACCGTATCTGATGTTTTACGCCTGTCAGAATCTGGAACTGGGTAAGGGTAACATCAATTCCACCGTAGCTTCCGTACGCAAGAGGTACCGCTGCCGTTTCTGCATGACGTGCATTTCCAGAATGGAAACTGCCGGAACTTTCCTTCATCATGTGAAAAGATGTACCGTTATTTTTTTCCGGCATAATCATATCATCCCAATGACTGACTGCATCAATTTTTCCCTGCAAGATACCTATATAATATTTTTTTACTATATGTTCAGAAATTGCTGCTGAAAACCATCTGGCACCTTCAATAGAAAGTGAATATGCCAAAAGACCTGTCGTTTTCCTGTCAAGCCGGTGAAGGGGGCCTGGTTTAAATGAAAGTGAAGTACATGAAGGATGAAGCTCATTCTTCATGATTGCCTCAAGTGAATCTTTTCCATGCACGCTTATATCATAAGGCTTGTTTATGATCTTCAGGTGTGCATTTTCAAAAACAGTATTTATGGAAAAATCTTCTCCTGAAGGATTTTCTTCAGCAGGTAATACTGTGTCACATCTGCATCCATCCATAAGAAAGGCTGCCATAGAAATTTCATCATTTTCTTCTACCTTGTAGTCTGGCGGCGCTTTATGACCATTTACCCGTATAAGCCCTTTCCTTAACGCCTTATAAATATCAGACATTCCTTTTCCTTCAAGAAATTTCCTTAAAACCCTGTCGAAACGGCGTCCGGAATCATCTTTTCCGGCTCTGAAATAAAGTTTTTCCATAACTTTCTTCCATAAAAATAAAAGTGAATGTAATGTACAAGCTTATATGATTTCAGAAATGAATTCCATACTTTCTGTCTTTTATAACAAACATAACGTATTGCTTTATACGCAGGCACATTTTCCAAGGTAATGCAATTTTTTTTAAGCAACACTTTTTACGGACATAGCCAAATTATTTCTAAAGAATCTGCATTTAAAAACGTTTTACATCGATGGAAAAAGGGCAGCCACATTCTACCCGAAAGTCACCGTGCTGCTGTAAATTGCATTTTTTTGAGATGATTTTGTTTACTACTAGACAAAAATTACAGTCATGATAAAATGGAGATATGTTTTCAAATTTAAAATTACAATTGGGAGTTCTGTTCACAAATCCTGTATTTCAGGCATGTGTTTTCAGCTGGTTCAGCGCTCAATTCATAAAGACAGTAATAGCCCTTTTCCTTGGGAAAATACATAGCATCAAAGAACTTTTTGAATACCTCATATGGAAGACTGGAGGATTCCCATCAAGCCATACAGCTCTGGTCACATCCTTATGTTCTGCAATTGCATTCCGTTCAGGAGTTAATTCAGATATTTTCATGTTGTCATTGTGTTTCCTGATGGTAACCGTCAGGGATGCCCTTGGGGTAAGGCGGGCAAGCGGCATTCAGGCAAGGACACTGAATGAAGTTGGCAGGGAATTAAAGGAAAAGGACATTTTGAATTATAAACCAGTAAAGGAAGTCCTTGGCCATAAGCCTATGGAAGTTGTTGTAGGAGCCATATTGGGCTTTTTTGTTGGTCTTGCATTTGCGGTTCTTTAATCACTATGGGCATCATAAAAAAATATATAATACCTGCTGCTGCAGCCATAATTACATTCCTCATTTTTTTCTGCTTCAGGACACTACCTGTTTCAAAGTTGTGGAAGGGATATTCTGTATTGATAGCACCTGTTGAATCCGACAACAGTACCATTGACAGAGTCCTTACAGCAGCAGGGTGCAAAGACTTTATTTACGAAGGAAACCAGATAGTTCCGAAATTCCAGAATTTTGCACCTGTACTCTCACTGGATGATTATGATCCTTATGTGGATTCAAAAAAAATATTTTTCTTTGATAAAAGCATGCATTCAAAATTGTTTTATATTCCGGAAAGCTGTAAATCTGATGCATTGAAAGCCATAGGCATACTTAAAAATGAATACAATATTTTTGTTTCCCTGGACGCAAATTCAAGCTTTCCATGGATAATGCCTGTCATTTCATTCTTACTGTTCATAATTTTCCTTATGCTTTCAAAAAACAGACTGGTTTATGCATGTGCTTCTGTTTTTTCAGTTTTCTTTGCATTTTCAAGTCCGTTCTGCCTTAATGTTGCAGGAATCTGCATAGTCCTTTACTGTTTTTACCTTACACAGAAAATATGGGACAGGAGCAGGGCATTGGACTACATTATGAACAACATATTCATAATGGCTACATTCATCACTCCATTGTTAATCATAACCGTTGCTTCCCCAAGAAACGGTCTGTTTTATCTTTTGAACATGGCAGCCAGTTTGTCACTCCTGTATATACTCTGGAATCTTGAAAAGGATGCCGACGCCAAAAGAAGTTTCCATCCGATATACATACGCTCTGCATACAACATGCAGGCGATAAATAACAAAAGCATGCGGAACATACTGTTTTCTGTTGCAGGAATATCAATCCTTATGGTAAATGTGCTTTTTTCAGCAGATCTGGTTTCTGCAAGTAACAAGGGGGAATTACTGCTTCCTTCTCCTGCAAAATATGACCCGGCAATACCCCATGATTTTCCGACGATAGATGATTATGTAATCTGGAACTGGAATACAGTTACAAAACCCTATAGAAGGATTGGAGATGTGTATCCGGATGTTCCAAATGAAGGAGACAAAATCATTTATCCCCGTTATGAACTGACTGAAAACGGGTTCAAGCCATATGATGAGGTCCTTTTCACATTCGATGAAGAATTCAGAAGTGACGCCATTGCAGGTATCGACAGCCTGGAATACCCGGCCATTGAAAAAATGCTGAAATCCCAGTCAATGCCATATTCTGTAATATATACATCAGGAAGCCGTGAGAAGGTCAACAGAATCGGACTGATTCTGTTGATACTGTCTTTATTGATTCCGCTTTCAATAGCGGTTTATTATATCTTAATCAGCAAGAAGAAAAATTATGTCTATTAGTTTTTTTACAAAGAAAAAAAATCAGGTCCGTTCCATTACTACGGGATTCATTCCTAAGACTGTAATGGTTCCTCTGACGCAGGAGAATAATGTCTGCTGCATTGCAAGGGTTTCTGAAGGAGATACTGTTTCAGAAGGTCAGGTAATCGCAGAACCTGAATATATTTTCGGAAAACCGTCTGATACAGCATACATTCATTCTCCAATACCAGGAACGGTAACAGCCATAAAGGAGTGCTGTCTTCCTGATGGGAAATATGGAAAGGCCGTAGAGATAAAATTAAGCGGAAGCTTTTCGCATACAGGCAAAAAAAAATCTGAAACCGAATGGCGTACAAGGTCGCCTGCTGCAATTACTGAATCCATCAGCAGAGCCGGAGTGGTAAATACATTCTCCCATTTGTATACGGAATCTCTTGCATCCCAAATCAACAGATGCAAGACAGGTGGGGACAGCCGGCTGTTTTTAAGGTTATATGATGAAGATCCAAGCTGCCAGACTGATTCTGTAATTTCAAAAAACTGTACTGAAAAAGTAACGGCTGCATTGGAAATACTCGCATATGTACTCGCTCCGCAAGAAATAATAATAGCCCGTGGAAAGAATGCTTCTGATCTGGATGAGTATTTTCTCGATAGAAATGATGAAAATGAGGATGAAGAAGCAAAAAAACATTTTCTTCCGTCCTTTACTTCAAAAAAGGATCTTTTTTTCAAGGGGATACCGGTGGTGTTCCTGAATATGGATGCAACAAGTTATCCTTCTGGAAACAAGTCATTCATCATTGAGAAATACAGAAAGGCTGCTAAAATTACATCAAGTGTTTCTTCTATTGCAAACACGTCTGTTTTTGTTGATTCTTCAACAATGCTGGCCCTTTATAATGGAATCGTACTTAATCAGCCACAAGAAAAAGCAACGGTATTTGTAAATGGAGACTGTCTGAAATCCAGTGCAGTAATGAATATCTGTGCCGGATCTTCATTCGGATATCTTGCAGAGCAGTGTGGAATCGAAAACGAAAAGATAAAAAAAATCATTGTAAATGGACTTTTCAATGGATATTCAGTACCTTCGCTGGATATTCCGGTTACAAAGTATGTAAAATCAGTCTTCTTTGTTTCAAAGAAAGAATATTTTGATTATTCAACTTCATTATGTCTGAAATGTGGAAAGTGCAGGAATGTGTGTCCCCTTAAACTATGTCCTGACATAATGTACGACAGTATTGTCAATGGAATAAGGAAATATGGAGATGTAATGAAAGCAGTGAAGCTGTGCTCCCAGTGCGGGCTTTGTAACACAGCATGTCCGGCAAGACTTCCGCTTTCACAGTCTATAAGGCTTTGTAAGGATAATAAAAATGAACAGTAACAACAAAATATATAATACCGTTTCGATAGCACCGTTTTATGGAACAGGCAGTTCCATTACAGTTAAACTGTTCTGTATCTGGGCTGCCCTCGTACCGCAGATTGTTTTTCTATTCATAACGAAAAGCACCGGAGCAATTGCAGTAATGTCTGCCGCAATTGCAGGCGTCATGATTTCTGAACTTCCTGATTTCATAGCGGGAAAGAACATAAACCTTTCCATTGCCTACGGACTTTGTACCGGTACGCTTACAGGTTTTCTGATTCCATCTGATTTTTCCCCGTTTTCTGTATTTTTCATTACAGTCTTTTCAATGCTGATTGTAAAATATGTTTTTGGAGGAGTATGCAGGTCATGGATTAATCCGGTTGTACTTACGGTTGCCTTTACATGGTTTATTTCAAACCTCAGCTTTCCATCCTTCCAGATTACAATGGCAGACCTGGCAGGAAAAAATCCATCACTGATATTCATACAGAATGTATTTTCTGAAATAAATCCTTTGGATGAGCGGATTACATTTTTCCTGAATGATACGGCTTTCAAACATTTTAATGTATCAATTCCAAGCGGGTATGTATCTTTATTCTGGGATAATCTTTCGGTCATTTCTGCATTCAGATTCAGCGTACTGGTACTTGCAGCCTCAATTTTCCTTATTGCCTCCGATACGGAAGATTCCATGATACCTCTGCTTTATATATTCGTATATTCAATGCTTGTAAAATTTGTTTCACCGGTTTTTGTAAAAGGTGTTGCCATGCAAGGTGATATTCTTCTTGCCATACTTTCCAGTGGAACTTTATATACTGCATTTTTCCTGCTTCAGTGGCCGGGAACGCTGCCATTGACTTCCGGCGGAAAGATTGTCTATGGAATTGCAGGAGGGATAATTGCTTTCCTTTTCTGCGGGTCAGGAACGTCACCAATCGGCTCCGTAATGACAGTCCTTTTCCTGAATATAATGACGCCTGTAATCCAGTCATTTGAACAGGGAAATGTAAAGAAAAGATTGAAAATACTTGTTGAGAAAGAAGGAATCAACTGACAATTATGGAAGAAAACACAAAACGACAGCTTATCCAGTGTGGCATCTTCACAGGAATAATATTCGGCTTTTTTGCAGTCCTTACAGGATTCGTTTTCCTTTCCCGTGCGAACTGGAACAAGGGACTGAAGGTTGCAATCTATGAAGTTCTGAAAATGAATGATATGGAATCTTATTCATTTGGAAAACCTGTAAACATTAACAATAATATGTCTGTTTCAGCAGCTTGTTTTGAAATGAAAGATGAATCAGAAAAATCTTGCGGCTATGTGATGATAATGCGAATGACGACGTATTACGGTCCGCTTCCAGCAGTTTTTTATTATGAAAAAGAAACGGAAACTGTAAAATTTCTTGGAATCTATGGAATGAAGAGCTCTGTCCGGAAATATGTGAATAACAATGAAAATGACAGGATAATAAGGCATTGGTCTGAAAAATGCAGGCTGATTTTCAGCGAAATTGAAAAACGTTCAGGGGGCAACAGATGAGGAAATCCATCTACTATATTTTTACGGCTGCTTCTTTTGCACTTCTGGTTTCAACGGCCGGACGCTTTGCATATGGCCTGATACTGATTCTTGAATTTAACATCCTGCTTTTTTCAGGATTTCTTTTTTCAGGGCTGGTAAAAAAAATCAATATAGCAAATCTTGAATATGCGGTTACGCTTTCTTCTATAATTTTTGCAGCTGTACTGTATAAACTGATTCTGGTACTCATTTGTCCTGTACTGGCACTGACATTGAGTTTCTCAATTTTCATGCCTGCAGTTTCAGCATTTCTCATAGGCAATATTTTTTATAATTCAGAAAATCAGGATGTGCACTTCATTGATGCTGTAAAAATGACTGGAAAATTTTCCATATATGCACTTGCGTTTTTCTTAATAAGGGATGTTCTTGGATTCGGAACCTTTACTTTCCCTGCTAAAAACGGCATTCATGAATTGTTCATATTTGACTCTACAAAATCGATGTTCTTCTCATTTTTTGCTTCCGTTCCGGGAGCCCTCATGCTTGTAGCCCTTACAATTGTGCTGCTTATATTCCTGCAGAAAAAATTCAACATTGTAGAAAGGACGGAATCAGATGATATTAAATAGTTTTATATTTTATATTTTTTTCTGTTCGGCAGTGTTGATTTATGGTATCGGCATAAACAGGCAGACCGAAGCAAGTGCATCCGGCAGCAATATGATTTTAAATGCAATAAAAACATATTCATGTGTTGTCATTACAGTCGTCATTACTTTCCTGATTTCAAAGGCACTGCTGATTCCAATAGGACTTGCAGAACTTTTTCCGCTTGTATCGCTGCTCATTTTCCTCTCATTCAGCGTGTTTATTGAAATACTCATTAATATTACGGCTGGACGTTCCGTAGCAGAGTATGCAGTATCATTCCTGACAATATTACTTTCACTGAATGAAGGTCTTACACTCGTTGAATCAATAATGATTTCATTAGGCTGTCTTACATCCTTTTACCTGCTTATTCCAGTATTGTCTGCAATGCTCAACAGGGTTGAAACGGTAAGGAACCTTGAGGAACTACAGAAGAAAACCATTGTATTTTTCTGTATGATTGTAATAATGATTGCCCTGTATTCGTTAAACATATCTTGGCTTAATCCTGGAGTAATAAAATGATTTTAAGAATCATACTTACAGTCCTTTTTGTTATCTTAGTCTCATTACTGCTTTATTTTATATTCAGCATCCTTCTTCCTGCGGTCAGGAACCAGCTGGTGGGTGAGTCAAAGACGGTGTTTTCTGACCTTGACCTTGAATATATCCATAGGGAATATAGTGAAGAAATAACTGTTTCTGATGACCGTGCCGTGATACAGAAACCATTTTTAGATGAAAATGATTCAGTAAGGTTGAAATACAACGGAATAAAGAAATGTGCCGTATTTAATTATACATATGAAACTTTAGGACATGTTGTATCAAACTGTATCGGATTCGGCGATTGCATGGAGGTTTGTCCGCAAAATGCAATCGTAAAAGGTAATAACCGTCTCTATGTCACTGAAGCTTGTTGTGGATGTGGAAAATGCATGGAAATATGTCCAAAGCAGATAATCAGCATGGTAAATAAAACTGACCTCAATAAGTCTGATGCAGAACTGCAGTCTGATGCTCCGGTTCAAAGAGGCTTTAAATTTTGGAAATCTTGCTATAGAATATTGCAGAGTTTCTGATTTTTGTTTTTATAATTTTACCACATAGATAAGGATAAGTTTCATAATGGGAAGTTTCCGCTTATGTCCGTTTTTTGACGGCAGGACAGTTGAATTCAAAGATACCTCATCATATATAGAATGCTATAAATCCGTTCTTATGCCTGTTGGTTCATTCCTGTTTTCCCATCCCGAAGTGTTTTTTTCATTCTATTTTTCAGGCCCCCAGCTGGAAGCAATAAAAAGCAGGAATCCTGAATATCTTGATCTTTTAAAAAAGCTTGCAGACAGAAAGCAGATAGAAATAATTGGAGGCGGTTATTATAATCCGCTTTTTCCGATTCTTTTCCCTCTGGATAGAAGCGGACAGATTGAAATGCATTCATCCTTCATCCGTCAGTGTATAGGAAAAAGGCCGAGGGGGCTGGTTCTGTATGCTGACAGTTGGGATCCATCGCTGATAACAACTTTTGAAAACTGCAGCATGGAATATGTATTGATGGACAGCAGTCTTATTCCACCAGTAAAACAAAAATTCCTCCCGGTCATAATGTCTGACAGGGGAAAGAAAATCAATATTCTGTCTGTACATAATGAATTCATTCCATTGGAAGATGAAACGCCGGAGGAGTATTTAAAAAGACTTCTGACAGGTGTTTCGGAAATTTCTGAAAATGATTCATTTCCAGATGCCGACCGCATCATACCGCTGGCATTCTCCAAAAATGAATTAATCCGTATTCTCGGAGGAAAATGGCTTGAACATTTTATGACAGTACTTTCTTCGGACGAAAACAGGAATATTACTTTTTCACTTCCAACCAATGTTGTCAGAAGTTCTAAAGCTTTCGTTCAGGCTTTTATATCTGCAAATATAAACGGGCATATTGCCAGATGGTGCTATAAGCCTTTTGATGCCATTGAACTTACAGACGGATATCCCACAAATATTTATGATTTCCTTCAGACTTATACTATAAGCCGTGCATTATATGACAGGATGATTTTCGTAAGCCTGCTTGTAAACCAGAATCATGGAGACAAGATAAAGAAAAAGACTGCCCGTGAACTTCTTTGGGAAGCCCAGGCTGGAGAAGCTTTCGTATGCAGTGCGACCGGTTCCCTCGTGAATACTGCACACAGGCAGACATCATACAAAAATTTAGGCGAAGTGGAAAGAATCATCAGAAGCTGTTCTGACTTCAATGAATCAATTTCATGCTATGACTATAATTCTGATGGCTTCAAGGAATACATATGCCGTCTTGATAAGTATAATGCCAGCATTTCTCTGAAAGGCGGTTCTATTTTTGAACTGACCATAATGAATGCCTCTGGAAATTATACGGATAACAGGAGCAGGATGCTTCCGTTTGACATCTGCAATGACAACTACTTCAGGGGAATATTTTCAGACCATCTTTTTGAAGAAGAGGATTTTGAAAATTACTGTAACTGCCAGCCTGTAAATGAAGATTGTATTGCCGGAGTTTATTATGCAGAAGAAAAATTCAGCAGTCAGAAACATGATATCTATCTGTCTGCGATGTTTGACTATGGGACACTTAACCAGCCGGTTTCATTAAAAAAGAAATATTTCATTTCATCAAGCGGAATCTCAGTTCAATACATAATAAAAAATGAAAGTCCGTTCACCTTAAAGGCAAAATTCGTTTCAGAATCAAACTTTTCAGAATCCGGCTTCAAATCTGACTCTTATTCACCGTATGGGATTGAAATAGTATCTGGAGGCGAAATAAAATCTGATTTTTCAGATTCAGATGTTGAACAGAATCCTGAATGTCTTTTCAATGATGTTTCAGGTGCACTGATTACTGACAGCAGGAACAATGTTTCGTTCATGTTTGAACCAAATGAAAACGCAATGCTGACTTACGGTTCAATAGCATTTAAGCGTCCGGACATGGGAAACCGTCTCGTAACAGAAAAAGATAAGACCTTCTATATATCCTTTGCCTGGAATGTAGAACTTTCCGCCGGTATGGAAATGGAAAAAACCATAAACCTTACAATCAATCACACAAAGAAAAAACGTAAATAAAGCTTTCAGTAAAAACTGTAAGTTAAAAATATAGACATTATTTTTTGGGAGATAATATGAAAAAAAGACTTATTACATCTGCATTGCCGTATGTTAATAATATTCCACATCTCGGAAACCTTATCCAGATGCTTTCTGGTGATGTATTTGCAAGATTCTGCCGTAACAGGGGATATGAAACACTTTATATCTGTGGTACAGACGAATATGGAACTGCAACAGAAACAAAAGCCTTGGAAGAGAAGAAAACACCACGGGAACTTTGCGATTATTATTACAAAGAACATGTAAAAATTTATGACTGGTTCCATATCAACTTTGACAAATTCGGCCGTACATCAAATGATGAATGTACTGAAATCACCCAGTCTCTTTTTAAGGATCTTGATGAAGCAGGACTCATTAAAGAAAATGCAAATAAGCAGCTTTTCTGCCCGTCATGTGCAAGATTCCTTGCAGACCGTTATGTAAATGGAACATGTCCAAAATGTGGTTCTGTAAAGGCAAGGGGAGATCAGTGCGATGACTGCGGTGCATTGCTTGATCCAGTTGAATTAAAAGATCCAAAATGTTCTGTATGTGGAGCAACACCGGAAGTCCGCGAAACAAAACATCTTTACATCAATCTTCCGAAACTTTCAGGAAAGCTTGAAGAATGGATGTCAACTGCAAGTGTTGAAGGAAAATGGTCTGATAATGCAATTAATATTACAAAGGCATGGATCCGTGACGGATTGAATGAAAGGGCCATTACAAGGGACTTGAAGTGGGGAATCCCGGTACCAAAAGCAGGATACGAAAATAAAGTTTTTTACGTATGGTTCAACGCACCTATCGGATATATTTCAATTACAAAACAGCTGGCAGATGAACTTGTAAAAGCAGGAAAACAGAGTTTTGACTGGAAAAAATGGTGGCTTCCAAAAGAAGCTGAAAATCCGGCTTCTGAAAAAGTTGACCTTTTCCAGTTCATTGGAAAAGACAATATTCCGTTCCATACGGTTATTTTCCCTTCGACGTTGCTTGGTTCACCACATGATTGGACAAAACTCCATCATATGAGTTCTACAGAATATCTTAATTATGAAGATGGAAAATTCAGCAAGAGCCGTGGTGTAGGTGTATTTGGAACTGATGCTATTGATACAGGAATTCCGGCAGATGCATGGAGGTTCTACATTTTTTACAACCGTCCGGAAAAACAGGATTTTCAGTTTACATGGAAGGATTTCCAGGAAAAGATGAATTCAGAATTGATTGGAAACCTTGGAAACCTTGTAAACAGGACCCTCCTTTTCGTAAATAAATATTATGACGGAATCATTCCAAATGCACCAGCAGATGAAGAATTATGGAATGAAGTAAAAGCCCGGGAAGCTAAAATCACAGAATATCTTGAATGGGCAGATTTAAAAGATGCATTCCATGAGATGTTCGGTATTGCAGATATTTGTAATAAAAAATTCCAGGCTGCAGAGCCATGGAAGACCCGTACCACTGAACCAGAAAAAGCAGCCTCACTCATCCACAACCTGTGTTACGTAATCAAGGATCTTATGATTATGATGAATCCATATATGCCACAATACACACAGAAAGTAATGTCATATTTTGGAAAATCGATCAAGGAATCAAAACTTGGAATGGAAACAAAAGACGGCATGACATGGGATGACCTTGGCAAAGTAGAAGGTCTTGATAAAGTAGGTACAACAGAAATCTACTTTACAACAATGGATAAGAAGACAATGGAAGCCTTCCGTGAAAGATTCAGTGGAAACCAGAAATCCCGGGATCAGGGCAAGACTGACAAAAAGCCTGAAAACCAGAAAAAGAAGGAAAAGAAACACGAGGAACCTGAAATGTTGCCGTTTGACCAGCAGGCACCATTCTTTTCAAAGACAATCCGTCTGAAGGTTGCAAAAATCGTAAAAGTAGACAGGAATCCAGAAAGTGACAAGCTTTATGTGGAGCATCTTGACGACGGAAGCGGTACAGACCGTGTAATACAGAGTGGACTTGTTCCATATTTGAAAGAAGAAGAGCTTCTTGGAAAGCACATCATACTTGCTGATAACCTTGCCCCAAGAAAGATGAGGGGGATTGAAAGCCGCGGTATGCTCCTTGCAGCTGATTACAAGGATGCTGATGGCAAAGATTGTGTAGAAGTACTTACTGCACCGTGGGCAGCTCCAGGAACAGAAGTCGTACTTGAAGGTGATCCAGTTCCTTCTGGGAAGCCGGACACAATTACAGCTGATGATTTCTTTAAAATTGAAATCAATGTAGTTGACAAGACAGTACAGATTGGCGGAAAAAAACTTTCTGCTGATGGAAAACTTCTTGAAACACAGTTTACAGTAAATGGTGGAGTTCATTAATTTTGTTTAATCTGAATGTAAAAGAAATCTTTACTACAGAGCACACAAATGATGGAAGTTTCCTTCAGACTCCATTCTGGGGCAGTTTCAAAGCTGCCCATGGATGGAGATGCCGCCGTTTTGAAATTACAGCGGAATTTCCTGAATTGAATGCAGAACGTGAGTGTGAAGAAAAAAATGATTCCGCCAATGTAAGAAAGATAGAAAAATCCTGGGAAGTATCTGTACTGACGAGGACATTTGCAAAGGGATTTTTTACTGTTGCTTACATACCGCTTTTTCCGGTACTTCCATATGATTGTACGCCTGATGAAAAAATAAATGCTGCCTTGGATGGAGAAGATCAGTTTTCAATCATTGACGAAGCCCTGGTAACTCCTGAAACACAGGCTATTGAATTCACCGTTTTCATGAAGGAAATTGCAGACTCGTTAAAACCGCTGCTGCCGAAAAATACGATATGCATCAGAATGGATCCTGATGTGGCATTTGATACTCCGGACTTCAGGGATGACTTCAATTACGGGATGAAATTAATTTCCCACGATGAACACCTTGGAATTAAAAAGAACAAGGTCGACATCCAGCCGCCAGATTCTACATTGGTTGATCTGACAGTTGATACAGAGATGATTCTTTCCAGAATGAAGTCAAAATGGCGCTATAATATCCGTCTTGCACAGAAAAAAAATGTAGTAATAGAGAAGGTTGATGGAAACAGTATAAACCTGTCTGAAAAACTAGCCATTTTTTATGAACTGTATAAAATTACAGCCGAGCGGGATGGAATTGCAATCCATAACAAAAAATACTATGAAGACCTCTTGAAAAGGTCCTCTGAAGGTATAGCTGATGGAAATGATATCCCAAAAGTAACCCTATATATTGCTAAACACGAAACTGATTTTCTCGGTGCAATCATAACCTTGTTTTCTAAAAAGGAAAGCGTATATCTGTACGGATGTTCAAGTAATATAAAAAGAAACCTGATGCCTAATTTCCTTCTGCAATGGACTGCCATATGTGATGCAAAGGAGTACGGAAGCCTTTGTTATGACATGTACGGAATGCCTCCTGTTGATGATGAAAACCATCCGATGCACGGACTTTACCAGTTCAAGACAGGTTTTGGCGGAAGGAATATACACCGCATAGGTTCATATGACGTTCCTACCAGCTGGATTTACAGATTATACAGCATACTGGAAAATGCCAGAGCTTTCTGGCATAAGAAGGTAATGAAGAAATTCAGATAATTCAAAAAAAAATCATCCGGGAGTTACATACATGGAAACTTTTCATGCACTTCTGGATGATGAAAAACTGATAAACCTTTTTAGTGTTGCCTATTGATAATAACCCCATAAAAGCATGTAAAATAAAACGGTGAAAAGTTTTTTTCAGTCTTTTTTTGTATGGCTATGTCCGTAAAAACTGTTGTCCCTTCCGCCTTCCAAGCACAGCTTCTCGGAGACTCGCTCAAAACTCACCTCGTGAGTTTTGCCGGCTTTGCCGTCGCTCCCTACCTGCGTCCAATTATGCAGTTAATTTCACCATTGATTCTACATAGCCTTCATCAGCATAGAGTAGAAGTGCTTCTATAAGAACATCAATACCTCGAAATTCGTTGTCACTTAGAACCACTATAGCCGGACATAGTTTTTTTGTATAAATTTTAATACATACTAACATTAATTATAACTGCCTATTTATTAAATATAAAGAAAATCATACATCTTAATATATAATTTACCGTATAAATCACATCATCATTTTCATTAAAATTTCAGCGCTGTGTTGAGACTTATTTCCGTTTATAGTATTATATGGACATTATGAATATGGAAGCATTTGTTTTAGGATGCGGAGGAATGATGCCTCTGCCATACAGACACCTTACATCTGTCCTTTTAAGACGTGACGGAGATCTTTTTTTATTTGATGGTGGCGAAGGTACACAAGTATCATTGAGGAAGCTTAATTTGAAATGGAAGAAAATAAATGCTATTTTCGTTTCCCATACTCATGCTGACCATGTAACGGGCTTGCCTGGAATCATGATGTTGTCTGCTCAGGTAGACCGGACTGAGCCGCTTTACATTTATGGTCCGCCTAAAATTGCTGAATATATAGAAACAAGCCGTAAAGTACTTGATATGTACATCAATTATCCGGTAATAGTCAGGGAAGTCACTGCTCCATGTGTCGTCCATGAAGAAAAAGATTTCGTCATAAGGGCTTTTCCGCTTTTACATACCAAAACATGTGTAGGCTATACGCTGGAAGAAAAGGACAGACCGGGAGAATTCAATCCTTCAAAGGCTGCTGAACTGAAAGTTCCATGCGGACCATTATGGGCAAAGCTTCAGGCCGGAGAACCGGTATTATCAGAATCCGGCAGTACCATAATGCCTGAACAGGTTCTGGGACCTAAAAGAAGTGGCCGGAAATTCAGCTATGTGACAGACACCTTGTACCTTGATTCAATTGCAAAGGAAGTAAAGGATTCAGACCTGCTTATCTGTGAAGGAATGTTTGAAAATGCCCTTGCAGATCAGGCAAAAGAAAAAAAACACATGACGGCAATTCAGGCTGCAACAATTGCACGGGATGCCAATGTAAAGAAGATGGCACTGATTCATTACAGCCCAAGATATACTGACAGGCAGCTTTCCGTATTGGAAGAAGAAGCCAGGTCTATTTATCCTGGAACCGTCCTTTCAAAAGACAGGATGCATTTTGAAATTCCATATATCGACTGACATCTGGCCATCATGATTAAAATACAGAATTTCTCAAAATCATATCCGGCAGGATTCCTGCAGACGGTAAAAGCTGTTGATGATGTAAGTTTTATTGCCCGTTCAAGATCAATAACAGGGCTGCTGGGGCCAAATGGAGCAGGAAAAAGCACCATAATGAAAGCTGTATGCGGCCTTCATTATCCTTCAGACGGCAAAATCTTGATTTATGACCATAAAGGCAATGAATATGACATTCAGCATGACAGTCTTGAAGCTAAAAGACTTACGGGTTTTGTAACTGAAAGGCCTGAACTGGATCCGGATTTCACTGTAAGGGAAATTCTTGAATTTTCCGCAGATTTGAAAATAAATGACAAAGGCCTTACAAAAAAGGCTGTAGAAAAAGCAGTCGATTTCTTTTCCCTTGAATCTGTAGCAGGAAAAAAAGCTGGAACGCTCTCCAATGGATACAGGCAGCGTGTAAATTTTGCACAAGCCCTCATAAACAATCCTGAAATCATAGTCCTTGATGAACCTGCCAGCGGGCTTGATCCTGCCCAGGTACATGAAATGCGTCTGCTTATAAAAAAACTTTCAGCAGATGCTACAATCCTTATTTCTACCCACATAATCCAGGAAGCAGAAAATCTGTGTGATGAAATATTCATAGTTTCTGCTGGAAAACTGGCCTGCGGTGGTACGGTAAGGGATGTCATAAAACAGTCCGGAGAAAAAAATCTGGAAGAAGCATACATTCATTTTGCAGGATAGCGGTACAAAGATGAAAACTGATAATTCTAATTTCCTTTCACTTTTAAAAAAAGAACTTTACCTGTATTTCATACATCCATATTATTTTTTTGCTGCAGTTTTCTTTAATGTATTCTGCAGTGCCGGTTTTTTCATAGCCGGACGCTTTTTTTCTTCTGGTGCAGGTAATGCAGGACTGACACATTTTTTTTCACTCATGCCTTACGCAGGAACAATAATCCTGCCTACATTCTGCCTCAACTGTAAAAACCGTTTCCTTGATGCCACACTGCCATATTCATCATTACATCTGGTACTTGCAAGGCTATGTGCTGCAATAATCGAATTTTCCCTATTCCTCATACCTTCAGTACTGGTACCAGTCAGCGTATCATTATTTGGTGATGTAGATTCTGGAAGCATTTTCATTTCCTATCTGGGCATACTCTGTTTCTCGGCAAGCTGTCTTTCCCTGTGTATATTTTTATATGAAATTACGTACAACAGGGCTGCGTATTTCGTACTTTCATTCATCGTGCTTGGAACCATAAACATAATCCACATGCTTCCGACAGTATTGAACATGGCAGATTTCATTACCGGAGCCATACATGAAGTAAGTTTTGCATGGCGTTTTGATTCTGCCGGGAAAGGGATACTGGATACAAGGGATTTTTCATTCTATGCAGCAACAGTTTACCTGTTTGTACTGCTGACAGTTTTTATCATGGAAAAAAAAAAGGGACAAAAATATTTTCAAGGAAAATTGAAATTCAGGACCGTGGCGTTCATACTGACAGCTGTATTCCTGTACCTGGACGGTTCTTCGATATATACCAGAATTGATTTCAGCAAGAACAGGCAGTATTCCATATCAGGATATTCAAAAAAAATCCTTTCCGGTGCTGAAGACAGAATCCGCATAACTTATTACCGGACATCGGAACTGGCAAAATACTATCCCTCAGTAAAAGATATTTATGATTTCCTGAAAAGCTATTCCAACGAGAACAGGAATATAACCCTTTCTCTGGTTGACCCGCAGAAAATGCATCTTGAACAGAAATTAAAGGAACTGGGAATCCAGGGATACCAGATTCAAAATGGTAATGCTGGAAAAATGGAATATATCACGGTTTATTCAGCCATAGTAATTGAATATCTTGAAAAGACAGAAATAATCCCATTCATCGTTTCACCATATTCCCTTGAATATGACATGGCAATCCGTTTTGATTACCTTCTTAATGGAACTACACGGAAGGCTTATATCCTGGCAGGAAACGGACTTGAACTGGAAAGCGGCTATAAATCTGCCATGCAGTGGCTTAATCTTGAAGGAATCCAGACAGTTCCCTTATACAGTGGCAATATTGCAGCTGTAGCAGACTCTGGAACTTTCATTGAAAAATCAGAAAGAAACAGAATTGCTGATGGCAATATCCCTAACGCTTCAAAGGCCCCCCTTATAGTTTTTGGTTCTGAAAAGCTTTCATTGCAAGATGCTTTTGACATCGAAGAGATGATGCTTTCCGGTACACCTTGTTTTATTGCCACATCACCATATACGGCCGATATAAACGGAAACTGGGGGATAAAGGAAACTGTGGGAGATCCGTTACTTCCGGCCATGGCAGACTGGGGGGCAGCATTCCAGCTTGCACTGGCAGCTGACATATCAAATGTAAGGGCAAGTTTTTATTCAGCTGCAACAGATGACGGACAGAATCCAGAATATGAATATGTAAATTACCCTTTGTGGATTTCAGTACTGCCTCAGGAAAATACGGCTACAGGGGTGAACCTGTTCTGGCCAAGTCCCGTTGAATGCAGGAAAAATGCAGTTCCACTTTTTCATTCAAGTGATTACTCATGGATATTCCTTCCTGACTACCAGAATCAGGACAGTATCTTCTTTACAGATCCGTTTACAATTCCAAAAGCAATGCCGGAATCATCACTTGCAAAGAAACAGAAATCTGTACTCGGCTGCAGGATAAAAGGCAGGGTTGAAGGTTATTATTCAGAGAAAACTGTCGAAAATGCGGCCATAACCGTAATCCCTGACCAGTTTTTTGCAAATGACCTGATGATGGCACTTTCCGGTGGTGAACAGGGAGATTACAGGAACCTTTCATTCCTTTCAACAGAAGTACTGAGGCTTATGGGACTTGATGAACTTGCAGATCTGAAAAATTCTGGAACTGCCGGTTTCCAGATGTATAAAATAACTGATGAGGAAAAATTCCTTTCAACGCAGCTGCAGGTACTGGCTTTGAATCTGGTTTTTGTACCTCTTTCAATAATGCTCCTGCTTGTATTGACCGTGTTAATGAGGAAAAAGGCAAATGAACAATAAAAAGACCTTTTATAACATCCAGTATTATATATTGGGAATCCTGGTGCTTGTATTCCTTGCTGATAGAATCGCCATGAGCAGAAATGAATACAGATATGCTTCTGATACCGCACTCTTGAACGGAAAATATTCCATAAAACGGATTGAACTTTACAATTCCATTGAAGGACATCTTACACTGGAAAAATATGGCACTTTCTGGGGTGGTGAATATACGGCTGGCAGCGGTACAACTTTGTATTTTGTCTGTGATGGAGTCCTTATACAGAACCTGCTTGATACTGCCTGCCGCATAAGGAAAATACACGAAGTTTCAAAGTATGAATCTTCATGGGAAAAGCTGAGCTTAGATACAGAAAATGCCTTTTCAATGAAATTCATTACAGGAGATGGAACGGCTGCTTCACAAATCTATTTCGGAAACATGAATTATAATGGAAGCAGGATATATTTCAGAGCCGGTACAAAAAGTACTGCATACGAAACGGAAAAGGATATTGCTGCATATCTTTCTTCGGACTGCAGTTTCTGGGCAGATCCGCACCTGATTCCCATTGACCTGACGGGAAAACTTGATTCATCAAACATCCAGCAGGTTAAAATAAAAGACATTTTTACGGAAAACGGTGGTTTCATAAAAAAAACGGAATATCTCAAGCTGGAATCTGAATACTTTAAATATACTGCAGACCAGCTTCCAAAACTCCGGCATGGAAAAATACTGAAGGTTTCAGTTCCGCTTTCAGAGAGGAATTCATCTGTCATGGTGGCAGATGGTAAAGGCAATGAATACGTACTGCTTTTTTCGCCATTTGAACATGAAGATGGAACATTGGAGTATTTCTGCCGTTTTCAGGTTCAGGCAGCTTCTTCAGTAAGGCCGGAATCTGAAAAGGAGTTCATAGACAAAATAAACTGCACTTATTCTGTAAGCAGCTGGACTTACAAAAAAATCTTTTCCGTTCCTGAATTCAAAGACCAATGACAAGAAGCAGGGTAAGCAGGTTATAGATGAAATGTGCACAGAAACCGGGAATCAGCGATTCAGATTTCAGTGCACAAATCCTCAGCAGGATTCCACAGGAAAAAGCATTCAGCACAGCCAGCAGTCCAAGATATCTGTGGGCAAATGCAAACAGCAAAGCTGCTGCTGCTTCTGAAAAAATGACCATCACAATCCTGTTTTTCAATACACCGGCAGTCTTTCTTAATGCAAATGGAAGGTAAAAACGGTATATGACTTCTTCAAAAAAAGCTGCTGCTGCCATTGTAAATATACATAGCATTTTTCCAGCTGCTCCGGTTACATGCAGGGAAGGCTCCTGTGGCTTATAATGCATGAACATTCCTATTGCATTGAATATCACCTGGGAAATGCATAAAAGTCCCAAAGTAGAAAGAAACAGACCTGACCGCATTATATGACGGAGGAGCGGATTTACCTTTTTTCCATCTTCCCTTAATAAATGATACAGATCTTCAACATCCTTATATTCAACATAAAGTACAAGCGCAACCAGAATGCTTGCACAAGTCCAAGGCGAAAACACACCGATTGAAATATCTCCGGCAGATTCATTGACCATAAGAGGCGGAATAACAAAAAAAGAAAGTATTATAATAAACTGTAGATAAAAACTGATTTTTTTCATATAATATCAGGTATAAATCTCCAAAATCTAAACACTGGATTTTTATGTTTAACGGCAGATTAATGAAAATTCTGATATGATGCCCATCTGCCGCTAAAATATTATATTTACGAGGTTACTTTGACAATAGCAATTCTTACTGTAGTAGTATGTATTTTTATCATGATACTGATTGTAAGTCATTTTTTTGGGGACCGCATCAGTTTTTACGCAACAGGATTAGATTCCAAATTTTCATTCCAGGAAATCACGCTGCTTTGGAAGCTTGCAAAAATTGCCGAACTTGAAGTACCTTCTTCTTTGTTTTATTCAGTACCGGCATTGAACAGATGCATTTCCAACATAATTGAAAATGCAAGAAACGACGGAACTGAGGACTATCCTGAAACTCAGGATTTCCTTTCAAAACTTTACCGGTTCAGGACGAAAATTGAACTGGAATCCGATAAGAAACGCGGATTGGATTCAACAAAATATCTTAACAAAGACCAGAAGCTGACAGTAATTCTCCCTGGAAAAGGCGTATTCACTTCAAAAGTCGTAAATTCTGCAAGAGATCTGATGGTTACAGTTCCGGTGCAGGATGGAGTGGTAAAAGTCCATGCGGAGGAGTGGGTAGGCAAAAAAATCCATGTTTACCTGTGGCGAAAAGGAGATGCAAGCTATGTATTTGATTCCGTAGTAACAGGTTCCGGCATGTTTCTTGGTTACAACGTAATACATATCAATCATTCAGACGAACTTTTCAGGGCACAGAAACGAAGGTCTATCCGCTGCCAGTGTCATATAATGGCCCAGCTTTATATACTCAGGGAAGCTGATATCAATTATGATGAAGTAGAAACCATGCCCGGTTACAAATGCCTTATAGAAGACATCAGTGAAGACGGAGCCATGATCCGTACAGGCGGCAAGGGCGTAAACAATATTCAGGTAAAGATACAGTTCCAGCTGGAAGAAAAAATAATCGTAATGTTCGGTGTCATAAGGGCTGTAGAATTTAACGAAGGTACAAACCAGTCACGCCTTCATCTTGAAGCAACGCATATTGAACCGGCAATGAAGAATGAAATCCTGTCCTTTGTATACAAAGTAATACCTGAAACCCAGAAAGAAAAGGAACAGGCTCTTGCAATTACAGAAAAGGAAGGTGAAGATGAAAAAAAGGAAGCTGACACACCTTCTGAACCCCCTGCAACAGCAGAATCAACAACAGTAAATGACAGCAGTGCCGGAAATAAAGAAACTGCCGGCTTCAGTTTGATGACGGAACTCGGTGAAGGTTTTTCGTTGGAAGAACTTGAAGCAAATGCTCCAGAACTATAGCCTGTATAAAAAGTAACTTTACATGAAGATAAAGGTTGTTGTAAACAGAGACACAGAATAGGACCCAAGATTCATATAGGGAGGAAACATTTATGAAGAAAATATCTCTCTGCATTATAGTTACCGGATGTTTGCTGGCATCATCATTTTCTCAGGACAGTTCAAAGCTTTCACCTGAAATTCAATTCATAAAAGGAAATATATCAGATAAAATATCTGCAGTAAAACGTTCAGCTGAATCAGATAATTCAGCACTGGCAGTCAAAGCAATTGACTTTGTGATTGAACATGAAGGGATTCTTGAAGGTGACAGAGACCTTTCAAGTCTTGCAGTCGCGGGAATATTGTCCTATCCACCCTCAGAATACCTTGCGTCGCAGGAAAGCGTACTGAAAAGATTCCAGACTGTTTTTTATGGCCTCGATGATAAGAATGTAAAAGTCAGCATACTTGACAAAATTACCTCACTGTATGAAATGAAGCCTTATGATTCTGTCGTGACGTTTATGACTATTTTTCTGGAATCTGCCTCAGAATCAAAAGATTCCGATATAGAAATTGTAAAGAAGGCAATAGATACATTAGGCCGCACTAAAAATCCCGCATCCTTCAATGTGCTTTATGAAGCCATGAAAAAGCAGATCTGGCCCTCGCTGTCCGGACAATTGAAAAATGCTCTGGTTTCCGTATCTGACCGGTCACTTACCAATATTCTGGGAATAATAAATGCTGCCGATTTTGTAGAATTAAAGCTCATATATTCAATTTTTGAAAAAAATAAACAAATTTCTCAAACTTTACGCTCAGAAATTGCGGAAAATCTTCTAACAAGGTCTATGATATTATCAGGAAATGCATCCACTCTTTCAAAAGACATTGCCGAATTCCAGCTTGAAAATGCATTGATATTGGATGAAAATAAGTGGACCAGGGCATCTTCATTGTGCAGCCGTTATTTTTCAGCTGCATTGAATGAATATGAAGCCGGGTTTCTTACTGAAAAACAGTTTACAGATGTGATAAAAATTGTTGAGGATATTTCAGGCCGGGAAGCGGTAAAAGTATTCTCCGAATATATGGAACGGATGAACAGAGAAACGGAAAAGGGTGCAGTTCCCGCAAAGCCTGTGGTGCTTGCCGTAATCAAAGCATTAGGGGCATTAGGTGACAAATCTGCATTTGACTGTCTGCTTTATGTTACATATCTGAATTATCCTGAAGAAGTTGTTGCCTCTGCCCGCGATGCCCTCGCGAGACTTAAATGGTAGGATTTTTCAAAAGAAATTTTTTCTTAATTCCGGCTTTCATTATTGCTGTGATTTGCTATGGAAGCCGTTTTTCATTTCAAGACTGCAAATCAAAAGGATTATTTAATCCCTCTGAAATAATTTATATTTCCGGGCAGGTTATTTCCACACCTGTGAAAACTGGAGGAAAAAACAAATATTACAAGGCAATACTGAAATCTAACACCTGCAGGACGGAAAATGGAGCTGTTTCAACTTTCTATGGAAGTACCTGTATATTGATTCCAGAAAATCAGTTTGAATCGTCTTATCCAGGAAAACTTCATACTGATTCCGGAAACAGGGAAAAAAACACTCCAATAGAAAAAGGAATCCAGGCTTCATTCCATGTAAAACACCGTAGTGACGGAATATATATTGCAGAATCAATTGAAGAAACTTATTGGAAAGACTCTTTTTTATGTAATACAATGAGATTACGGGCAGAAACAAGAATGACTTTCAGACGTCTGATGTATGCATGGGGAAAAGCCGGTGGATTTTTGCTCGCTCTTCTTTCCGGCTCACGGGACTACCTTGAGGACAGTCTTTCAGAAGCTTTCCGTAATGCAGGACTTTCTCATATACTGGCTCTTTCTGGAATGCATCTTGCCTTATTTTCAAATTTAGCTGGGTTTGCAGGGAAAAAAATATTTGGCAAAAAATTTGATTTTTTTATTAAGCTTCCCGCTGTATTCATTTTCGTATGGTTTGCCGGGCTTTCACCATCTTTACTAAGGGCTTTATTATGTACGATCATTTCATTTTTCCTTACGGCAATAAAAGTAAAAGAAAAAAACATGCTGAACATACTTGCATTGTCATTCCTGATTCACGTTTCCATATTGCCATCAGACCTAAGGGAACTTTCCTTTATTTTTTCCTATAGCGCACTTGCAGGCATTCTTATTTTTACTGAAATGGTAAATGGAATCACATCAAAATTCATTCCTTACGACCTGGGAAACAGTATTGCCCAATCATCTGCAGCCCAGATTTTTACTGCACCGGTATCAATAAAGTTTTTCGGATTATTTACACCGGCAGGCATAGTAGCGTCTGCCATAATTTCGCCACTTGTAACGGTGTTTGTCTATTCAGGATTATTTCTTTCAATATTATCATTGTTTTTTCCAACAGCCTCGGCGTTTTCATCTTTTTTATTAAACTTCCTTTATAGCATCATAGCCACTTGTGCAGGATTTTTCTCTGAATGGCCTGCAGTCCACATTTGACTATAGTTTAAATAAATAATAATATTTACAAATGCAAAAACATCCAGATTACAATTCGCCAGTAGAATTAAAAAATTTTCTTGAACAGCATGGAATGGCCATGCAGAAAAAATTCGGACAGAATTTTCTTATAAATGAAACCTATAGAAAAAGAATCGTAGATGCACTTGACATAAAGGAATCAAGCACAGTCTGGGAAGTGGGCCCAGGACTTGGATGCATGACCGAAGAAATATTGAACAGAGGTGCAAAACTTACGGTTTTTGAAATTGACAAAGGATTTGCTGCCTGCAACAGGGAATTTTTTGAAAATTATGGAGAGAATTTTTCACTTGTGGAAGGAGACGTCCTGAAAACATGGAAAAAACATTTCCAGCAGAATGGTCAGGCTGAACGTTTCTTTGGAAACCTTCCATATAACATTGCTGCAACATTGATTGCAGACACAATTGAAAATGGAGTCAGGTTTGAAAAATGTGTATTTACGGTTCAAAAAGAAGTAGCCCTCAGAATGGCTGCAAAACCAGGAACAGAGGATTATTCTTCGTTTTCTGTTCTATGTACATGGGCCTATAATGTAAAACCAATATGTGATTTGAGCGGCTCAAATTTCTGGCCAAAACCTAATGTTGATTCACGGGCTGTCCTCCTTGAAAAACGCGGTGATTTTCCAAGATGCAACAGTCCTGCTGTATTTACAAAAATGCAGAGAGCTCTGTTTTCATCCAGAAGAAAGACTGTAAAGAATAACCTGACACAGTTTCTTTCTTCATCAGCAGATGCAGAGACAGCTTTGAAGAAAGCCGGTATCGATCCATTAAAAAGGGCTGAAGCCATGTGTATCGAAGAACTCCTTATGTTGTCCGATTTTGTAAACGATGTTATAATCAGCAGGCAGAAATAAAATGACCATTACAGAAAAACTTAAAACAGTAAAAAAACAAATTGAAAATGCAGCAGTAAAGTCCGGAAGAAATCCAGAAGGAATAAAATTAATTGCAGTAAGTAAATTCCATCCTGCAGAAGCCGTATGCGAAGCATTTGAAAGCGGACAAGTACTTTTTGGAGAAAACCGTGTTCAGGAAGCAGCAGGAAAATTTGATGAAGTGAGAAAAATCCATCCTGCGGCAGAATTGCATATAATCGGTTCACTACAGCGGAATAAAGTAAAAGAAGCTGTCAGGATTGCTTCTTGTATTCATTCTGTAGACAGGCTGGAACTTATCGAAGAAATAGAAAAGCAATGTGATAAGATTGATAAGACAATTGATGTACTTTTTGAACTGCATACTGGCGAGGAATCAAAATCCGGGTTTGAAAATGAAAATCAGATTTCAGAAGCACTTGAAGCCTTTACGGACGGCCGTTTTCCACATGTAAATCCAGCAGGTTTTATGACAATGGCTCCTTTTACAGATGATAAAGCAAGAATCAGGGAGTCTTTCACTATTTTGAGGGAATGTAGGAACCGCCTTCAGGAGAAATTTCCGGCATTTAATCTTTCTGAACTTTCGATGGGAATGTCTGGAGATTTTGAAATTGCCATTGAAGAAGGCTCGACAATGGTAAGGATTGGAACTGCCATATTTGGCGAAAGAGATTATTCAAAGGCCTGAAATTCTTGAAAAAAAAACTGTTTCTATTAATATTTTCAATTTTCTCATTGCAATTCTTCCCATGCTATGGTGAAGCAGCTTCAGACCTTTCCATGTCAGAAGCAGAACCATACAAAAAAAATGAATTTCCACAATGGGCTAAGGATGTGAGGCGGGGCGAAATAATCACCCTCGGATCCTGGCCTTTTACTACACTGATGACCACTTTATGCTATTCATTTGGAAATTTTTTCATGCATAATTGTGATTCTGCATATCTGGTAAATCCTTTCGTAAAAAGTGATACTAACTTTGATGTTGAACAACAGACTGCAATAATTGTAACCTCCTCAATAGTAAGTGTTGGAATTGGAGTTACAGATCTTGTCTGTACTCTGATTGCAAGAAACAGACAAAAAAAAAGACAGTCACAAATCATTGCGGAAAATATTACCATTTCACCAGAAGAGAATAAAGAAAGTGATGAAAATGACAGGCTGACACCAATGTTTGACGGAATGACAAAAAGCTGTTTGTTTGGAGAATTTGAAAGTGCCGTTTTTTAATATTATAATTCCAGACAGTTTCAAAGATTCACTGCGGCTTGATAAATACATTTCTTCAATTCCTGATGGATGCAACAGATCCAAGTTGAAAAGTGGCGTTCACGAAATTCTTGTAAACGGGAAAAAGGCAAAGCTTTCATCAAAGGTCAAAGCAGGTGACTGTATTGACATAGAATGGGAAGATAATATTCCTGACAACATATCTCCTGAAAATATAGATCTTGATTATATTTATGAAGATGAAAATGTTACAGTTGTAAATAAGCCACAGGGAATTGTAACTCATCCTGCGGCAGGAAACTGGACTGGAACCCTTGTAAATGCGCTGCTATATCATTGGGGACGTGAATCAATCCCACAGGTAGAAGAGGGATCAGCAGCAGAAATATTAAAACAGCGCCGTCCAGGAATCGTCCACAGGCTGGATAAAGATACTTCAGGCATAATAATCACTGCAAAAAACCGTGATAGTGAAGAATGGCTCCAGAACCAGTTTCAGGGAAGGAAAGTCCGCAAGGAATATATTCTGATAGTTCAAGGACATCCAGAAAAACGGAATGGTGACATAAAGACACAGATTGTCCGGGATCCTGGAAACAGGAAAAGATTTAAAGCTGTGACAGATACGGAAGAAGGTAAATATGCCAGGACTTTATATCATGTAGTTGCCTGTTATGGAAATTATTCACTTGTCAGGGTACGGATTAAAACAGGACGTACACATCAGATTAGAGTTCACATGAAATATCTTGGTTGTCCTGTATTAGGTGATCCAATCTATGGAAAAAAAGACACCGTTTTTCCAGATGCAACGCTGATGCTTCATTCAAGACTGATGGATATATGTCTTCCTGGAGAAAAAAATTATACAAGATTCAAGGCCGGAATTCCTGAAAGATTCCGTAAAGTCATTGAAACACTGAAACAAAAGTATGCCCGAGATTATTCCAGTGAATCTTTAAAAAAATTTGAAAAAATCAAAAATGAATAAGATAAAAATAATTTCAGAACCGACACTTGAAAATCCGTTCATTGTAATTGAAAAACCAGCAGGTTTACCATCTGCACCAATTGATGAAAATGATATGGAAAATGCCCTTTGTCAGGCTGCCACTTATTTCCCGGAATTAAATAATGTAAAAGGGAAAAAAGATATTGAACATGGACTACTGCATAGGCTTGATACTGCAACAGAAGGACTGCTCCTGATTGCATATACACAGGATTCTTATGATAATCTCAACTGCTCTCAACAGGCAGGAAAGTTTTCAAAGACATACTCGGCAACATGTTCCGTCATTCCAGAAAATGCAGCATTGATTGGCGGTTTTCCAAGTCTTAAATATGATTACAAAATTGAAGCTGGAACAAAAATTCTTACAGAATCCTGTTTCAGACTTTATGGAAAAGGACGGAAAGAGGTAAGGCCTGTAACAGAAAATTCAGGAAAATACGTAAAAACAAAAGTAGGAAAAATTCATCTTTATCAGACAGAAATAAAAATACAGGACGTATTTGAATCAGATGGACAAAAAATAGCCGCAATAAACTGCACGATTAGTGCAGGATTCCGTCATCAGGTCAGATGTCATCTTGCATGGATTGGAACACCGGTTTACGGCGATGCAATTTATAATTCCAGTTTCCGGGAAAATGCACCAATAAAGATGGAATTCCGGGCAACTTCATTTTCTTTTCCGCATCCATTAACAGGTAAAATAATAAACTTTACTCTACGGTAATCCAGAAAAGTAAAGGTTGTGTCCGTAAATCGTGGAAAGGACATAGCAAAAGGTTTTAGGACAAAAAAAAAGAAAAAGCCATAAACTTTTTCTTTTCAACTTGCCCGAAGGGGGACTTGAACCCCCATGAAGTTGCCCTCACTAGGACCTGAACCTAGCGCGTCTGCCAATTCCGCCATCCGGGCTTAAAATGTATAATTATAATACAAAAAAAAACATATTTTGTCAATGGAAGTTAACAATTATTTTTGAATTACATCCGGACCAGCAGATTCGTAAAAAATACAATGACCAGAATAAAAACTGAAAAAGTCAATGCATAAATCCATCCTGGAAGGGAAGATTCCTTTGCCGGTTGTTTAAAATGCTTTAATGTAAAACGCCGTGAACTGTTCCTGCTTTTTTTATGGAAGAAAAAATGTCCCTTTTCATCAACCTTGCCTGAATATCCGGATTCATCTGCTGCTGCATCAGTTTTTTTTCCTGCATATCCGCATACCGGACAACCTTTTATAAAAGCATTGGAAGAACCGGTTTTTCCGCATGCCGGACACCGTACAGCTGCAAAAAATCTGCCGCATTGCGTACATAATCTGGAATTCTGGCCGACTTCAGCACCACAGTTTTCACAAAAAAATTTTGCCTGTTTCTTTCCCATATGTTACCTTTATCAGATTATAGCAAAAACCAGATCATCAGCAGCATGAACCACTTCCAGCTTCAGCGTCTGTATTTCATTACGGTTTTTAAATGTAGCATATTTTATAATCATACCTTTTTTTAAATTTTCAACATGATATTTAAAATCGGCCTTGAATTTTACCTCATTACCAGTATAACTTACCACAGAACCTGTTACAAAGGTATCATCAGACGGATTTGAGAAAACAAGCTGGTATGCAGATTTTTCAATACTGATTTCTGTCTTTAAACCTGCAGATTTTAAAATATCCTTCAGTTCCGTAAGTCCGTCTTCATCACATCCTGAAAATGTACCGGCAACATTTAATGTCCTGGCTTTCTGTTTATCTTCTTCAGATAATGGCCGGCCATTATGCAATATGATACGCGGAACAGAACCACCAATTCCAGATGCTGCAAACTGGGCGAAAGTTTTCCAATGGCGCGGATATTCAGCCGTACTTATGATGACTACATCAGGAGCAATCTCTTCAACATTGTCAAGAGCCTTTAAGAGCCACCGGTACACAATTACATCATAACCGCTGTTCCTTAAAGCCGTTGAAATATTGAGGATTACTTCATCATCTTCAGCAATTAGAAGAGCTTTCATTCAGTCCCCAGATTATTTACATCATAATCATAAATATGCCAGATTCCATCACGCTGGCGGACATAATATGTATATTCCTTCTTTTCATGAAACTTCGGATACTTGAACCATTCAATTACAATAACTTTTCCTTCAGTCTGCGAATAAGTTGTCTTCTGGATTTCAAATTTTTCAGGAACAGCAACAATATCTGAATCATATCTTGAAGCCATAAGGTCTGAACGGTAATCATCAATCATTCTTGCACATTCTTCAGCAGACGCTGAAATATACTTCCTTTTCTGAAGCGCATTCTTTTTCAGCATTTCTTCAAGGTCAAGATAAAGGAAATACTGGTCCCACAGGGATTTCTGACGTGCAATAATAGTCTGCTCAACAACTTTATCTGGAGAAATAGGCTGAGCCTTCAGGATTTCACCAGTGTGGACTTTAACAGGAACAACAGATGATGATGAAGCAGATGGTGCAGGCCTGATTTCAAGCGTAAGTCTGTTTGATTTAAGTTCATAATACTTGGATTTATAAAGTTCAGGATAAAAACTCATTTCAAGGTAATATATGGAAGGTTCTGAAAAATCCAGATATTCCTTTACATTTTCAACAAAAGAATATTCTTCACCACTTTCCAATGATATTTCACGGAAATATACAACCTGATTTGTAGTCCGTTTCCTTATAAGTTCCTGAGTCTGTTCCAACTGCGTATTCTTTACAGTAAATGCAGAAAAATCATTACTGAACATACGGTCATCAGCAAGTTTGAACCTCAGGGTTTGCTGTCCATTATTGGCTATGGTTACATGCACATAAATCGGATTATCAGATGCATTATCAGGATAGTACATTGTCCTGTCATAAAATTTTATAGATATAGATGCATTTGAAAAATCATGCTCCTGTTCTTGTGCGCAAACACTCTGTGCAACTGTAAGAAAAAGTGCTATAATAGGAACAATAAATCGTTTCACAATATACCCCTGCAAATGATTTTGGGATTTTTTCCCTGAAATTCAGACAAAAATGTCTCTCTTTTATTATCGGAAAATAAAATGAATACATTATCAGCAAATTTAAAATTAATAAACGAAAAACTTGAAAACTGGGAAGAGCTGAAATCTTCTATAAACAGAATAGATACTGCAGGCGGACTTCCTGTAGAAATTGAAGGACTTCAGGGAGCACTAGGAGGCTGTTTTGCAGTTTCTTACCTGAAACTTTTAAAGAATAAAAAATCAAATTTGGTCAGATATGCAGCTTCAAAGAAGCATATTTCTGAAAAAGATGACATTTCGACAGACATAATCATAATTGTCCCATCTGAAAAAGAAGCTCTGGAAGTAAGGCAGGATGTCCTTTCATTCATGCCAGATATAGGAGTAATGATGCTTCCATGGTGGGGAACTGTACCTTACAGGGCAGTACCAAAAGGGGCAGCCGTATTTGGAGAAAGGGCAGCTGTCCTTTCAAATATCCTGTACAAAAATAAAAACCAGAGTTTTTCAGCAGAGCCGAGGGTTTTCATAATAAATGAACATGCACTTCTGACACCGGTACCACCGCCAGAATATATAAGCAGTCTTTCTTTTTCAATATGCAAGGGACAGGAACTGGATACAGTAGAGCTTACAGACAGGCTCATTGAATTGGGATATACCAGGGTTCCCAAGGTGTGTGTAAAAGGGGAGTTTTCATTACGCGGCGAAGTTCTGGACATTTTCCTTCCTGCCAATGAAATGCCGGTTAGAATCAGTTTTGATTTTACTGAAATTGAAAAAATCAGGACATTTGATCCTGATAATCAGGCCACAGTTGAAGAAATCAGTAAAGTGGTCATTTTTCCAATGAAAGAAATCATTTGGAAGTATGATTTATTAGACAATCTAAAAAAGAATATAAATAATCTATTTTTTAATAGTATAAAAAATAATACATCATCAGAACAAACTGAGAAAGAAAATTTATTTTCTGAATATTCAAATTTTGAAATCCCCGAAACCGCAAAGAAAAAACTGGATTTGATTCTTGCGGAATTGGAAATAAATAAAGAATCTGAAGGTGAAGAACTTTTCTATTCTCTTGTATGGGATAAAAAATACAGTATCTTAGATTATCTGGAAAATACAACACCAGTGATTTTTTACGAATATGACAGGCTTTCAAATTCCCAGGAAAACATTGACAGAGAATTTATGGGGATGTACAAAAAATTGAGAGACAGTGAGCCTGTTCTTTCACCTGAAAAAATGTTATTCAAATTCCACCATATCGAAGAAAAATGTCGAAATAAGATTTATTTTAAGAACCTCCATACAAACCTGACAGAAAATGATGATGCTGGAGAAAAAAATCTGGTAAGACTTAACATGGAAACCGAACCTGCAAGAAGTTTTTTTGGGAACATCAACTACCTGAAAGAACAAATGGAGGCTTTACAAAAAGAAAACTGGAACATATTCATTTTTTCTGACAATGAAAACCAGAGTCTCAGGATAAATGAACTTTTGAAAGATTTTACCCAGCCGGAAAACAAAAATCTAAAACCTGTCAGACTGATACCATCTGCAATCTCAAGTGGATTTTCAATTCCATCCATAAAGCTGATGGTAATCCAGGAAAATGAGATTTTCGGCCGCCGGAAACATATTCCAAAGTCGATACACCATGCAAAAAGTCAACCTATTGATACCTTTGTTGACCTGAATCCTGGAGACTATGTGGTACATGTAAATTATGGAATCGGCATATTCAAAGGGATAGACCGCATCAAGGTACTTGGAAATGAAAAAGACTGCATTAAACTTGAATATGCTGATAATGAATATGTCATGATTCCTATAGAACAGGTAAATCTCATCCAGCGTTACATCGGTAATGAAGGAAATAATCCACGTATTGACAAAATCGGTGGAAAAAGCTGGGAAAACCGTAAAAGCCGTGTCAAAAAATCAGTTGAAGAACTTGCACACAAACTCATCGACCTGTATTCAAGGCGGAAAGCAGCCAAGGGCTTTCCTTTTCCAAAAGATACTGAGTGGCAGACAGCCTTTGAAGCGGCATTCCCATATGAAGATACTGCCGATCAGATTACAGTCACCCAGGAAATCAAAGAAGATATGGAAAAAGCAGTTCCAATGGACCGTCTTGTATGTGGCGACGTAGGATATGGTAAGACGGAAATTGCCATGAGGGCTGCCTTTAAAGCTGTCTTAGGCGGAAAACAGGTAGCTTTCCTTGCACCGACAACGATTCTTGCAGAACAGCATTTTGAAACCTGTACAGAACGTTTTAAGAATTTTCCAGTAACTATTGCCCACATGTCACGCTTTGTTACACCAAAGGAGCAGAAGAAAATTCTTGAAAAAGTCAGTTCAGGGGAAGTAGATATTCTTGTGGGAACTCACAGAATAATCCAGAAAGATGTAAAGTTTAAAAACCTAGGACTAATGATCATAGACGAAGAGCAGCGTTTTGGCGTAAAAGACAAAGAGAAACTTAAGGAATTAAAGAACAACATAGACTGTCTTACAATGTCAGCAACCCCGATTCCACGTACTCTTCATATGAGTCTGTTAAAAATCAGGGACATGAGCCTTCTGACAACACCGCCGCAAAACAGACAGCCTATCGAAACGGTCATCTCAGAATTCAATGAGGACAAACTTGCAGAAGCTGTCAGAAGCGAAGTCGAAAGGGGAGGCCAGGTATTCTTCCTTCATAACAGGGTAGAAACGCTTGAGGAAACACGTATAAAACTGGAACGGCTGCTTCCAGAAATGATGATAGATACGGCACACGGACAAATGACAAGTGAACAGCTGGATGACATTTTCCGACGTTTTAAAATGGGCGGATTCCACATACTAGTGGCTACAACAATCATTGAAAATGGAATCGACATTCCAAATGTTAATACCATCATAATTGACAGGGCTGATATGTACGGAATTTCCCAATTGTACCAATTACGCGGACGGGTAGGGCGTAGTGGCAAAAAGGCCTATGCCTATATGTTTTATCCGAAGAATAAAGTCCTCAGTGAAATTGCTATGAAACGGCTTCAGGTCATAAGTGATTTTACAGAACTTGGAAGTGGATTCAAGATAGCCATGAAGGATATGGAAATACGTGGTGCAGGAAACCTTTTAGGTAAAGACCAGTCAGGTGATGTATATTCGGTAGGTTTTGATATGTACTTAAGACTCCTTAACGAAGCTGTAGAACGACTTACAGCTGAAAAAGAATACATACCACAGCATGAAGTCCTGATGGAACTCGAATATACAGGATTCATTCCTGATACATATGTACAGAATCCACAGATAAAAATGGAAATTTATAAGAAAATTGCTGCAATTCAGGAAAAATATGACCTTGACCGTGTATATAACGAACTGCAAGACAGATTCGGTCCCATTCCCGATGAAGTTACAAGTCTCCTTACACTGGCCGAAATCCGCATAACCTGTAAAAATCTTTTCATCAGCAAACTGAAAGAACGTAATGGAATTGTAAATGTAGAATTTGCAAAAGTTTCGGATATAAATGTTAATAAAGTTCTCAGACTTATCGCTGAAAACAATGGTCGTGTAAAATTGGATCCTAAGAAACCGAATCTTCTTATTTTGGAAACAGGAAAAATAGGACTCAAAGAAAAAAGTGCGTTCATTTGTGAAAAACTTGAATTCCTTGAATCTGATTCAAAATCTGCAAAATAATTCCATCAGACTTTTGTTCATGATGCATAAGATTGCTAATAGCAGGAATTATATCTGACATCTAACTGATGTCAGTCCGGATTCGGGCACAGATTTAGAAAATTGAGTCATATTATTCACAAGCGGATTCCAGATATATTCTGATAGTAACTATTCCTCCTTCCCTGAAAGTTTTAAGAAACGGAACTTGGCTGATAGTTAAATGCTTTATTACAATTACTTTCAATAATGTGTATTCTGTCTACCATAACATACTAGACAATTTTCATTCGCGTAAACTACATTGTTTGTCAGCAAACCTAAAACTAATCCTGATTCATAAAATTAAAATGACGGTAATTAATACTCATAAGGATTCCGATACAAGTCATTGCAGTCAACAACGAAGAACCACCATAGGAAAGAAACAGCAAAGGAATACCTGTAATCGGCATTACCCCCATAACCATTCCTACATTGACAAGGAAATGAAAGAAAAACATCCCTAAAATTCCGGACGCAATATAATAACCGTAGTGATTTCCTGTTTTCCGGATAATTGCTATAATACGGAACATAAGAATGAAATAAAGACCAAAAACCGTAAGACCACCGATAAAACCTGATTCTTCAGAAAGAATGCTGAAAATAAAGTCTGTACTCTGCTGTGGCAGAAAACGCAAATGGCTCTGGGTTCCCTGCAGAAAACCTTTTCCAAAAAGTCCTCCTGCACCGATTGCGGTCTTCGACTGAATGATATTCCAGCCAAATCCACGGGGATCAGTCTGCGGATCAAGATATACAATCAGACGTTGCAGCTGATATTCTTTCAATACCTTATTTACACCAAGGGAAAAAATCAATGCAAAGAAAATTATTGCAGAAACATATGTAATCCAATAATAATACTCATTATGTTTAAAGAATAGCTTTCCCATAAAACCAATAAGCATTATGGCACCAATTCCAGCAGTAAGAAGCATACGTAATTTAGGATTCGTCAATACACCGATTGCAACTACAGGATGCTGTACAATATGAGTTTCCCAGACAGGCAGCATTGCAAAAAAAATGGTCAGGCCGCCAAGACCTATTACAATCATTATATAGCGGAGTGGAATTCCGGCTGCAAAACACATGAACAGGAAAATTGGAAGATAAACACTGGCAGTTCCAAGATCCGGCTGTAAAAGGATAAGTCCAGCACAGAAACAGAAAATCAAAAACGAAATAATAAAACGCCTTCTTTGATTCTGATTTTCACTCTGTTCAAAATACCAGGCAAGGAAAAGAATATATACGACTTTTCCAAATTCTGATGGCTGAATTCCAAATTCCCCTATACCAATCCAGCTTTTTGCTCCATTAACGTAGCGTCCAAACAGTCTTGTATATATCAATACAATTATAAAAACACCGAAAACCCAATGTATGAATCCCTTAAATTTCCGGTAATCATATAGCGACATGGCCAACAGCAATATAAGACCTATGGAAGCCCAAATTATTTGCTTTATGTATTCGTTTTTTACAAGAACTCCCTGTGCATTGACTGCAGATGAATATATAAAAAATATACCAGCTGTAACAAGTAGTAAAATGCAGAAAAGAAGTAAATAATCAATTACAGAAAAAATTTTCAATTTCATGAACTACTCCCTCAAGCGTGAAGACTGGGCAGAATTCTGTATAAGATATCTGAAACCTAATTTATCCACAGCTTCATCATATGTCTGTTTGCCGAAAATTCCTTGCATAACTATATTCGTTGCATAAGGTGCCCACCATTCCCAACTATTTACAGCTTCAACGATTGTAACAACAACAACCCTATCTTCTGGAGGAGCATCATATGGGGCATATGCAAGAAGCCAAGAATGCCAGCTGTTTTTAAAACCATTAACTTCAGCGGTTCCTGTTTTTCCAGCAATCTGGACCGTAGTATTGTGCATAGTATGTTTTGCTGATCCATCTGTAATGGTATATCGTAAATCAGCCTGAATCTCTTTCCATATTGCAGGATCAATGGAACTTTCAAATATGACTTCCGGTTTTACTTCCTCAATCATTGTATCTGTAGCCGGATCCCACACTTCCTTCAGGATATGAGGCCTGAAAATCTTGCCTGAATTAGATACCATGGCCATTACATCTGCAACTTGAAGCGGTGTTGCCGTCGTATATCCCTGCCCGATTGAAATCGCCATAGTATCTCCGTCAAGCCAGCGTTCATGAAAACGGCGCTCTTTCCATTCAGCAGTAGGAACAAAACCTTTCGAATGACTCGGCAGGTCAATCTGTGTACTCTGTCCGAACCCGAACATTTTTGAATAATAAGAAATTTTTTCAACACCAAGATTATCACGGCCAAGCTGCCAGAAATAAATGTCACAGGATTGAGCAATTGCATTTTTCAAGTCAAGATAGCCATGTCCCGGTCTCAAAATCCAGCAATGGAAAACACGGCCACCATACTCAATTTCCCCTGGGCATTCAATCTTTTCATAACTTGGAAAAACCTTTTCATTGAGTATGGCTGCGGCCATTACAATCTTGAATGTAGATGCTGGAGGATAAGCAGCATTGACAGCACGATTCAAAAGAGGATTGTGTTCATCCTGAGTAAGCTTTGAATATTCTGCTGCAGCGTTTTCGGTATTAAAAAGATTTGAATCAAAATACGGATAAGACACCATTGCAAGGATTTCCCCGGTTGCTGGTTTTAAAACGACAAGGGAACCTATACGTTTACCTAAGGCCTTTTCAGCAAGTGACTGTATTCCGGCATCAATTGTAAGTACGAGTTTTTTTCCCATCTGCGGAGGAATGATTGTCGGAGTTTCAGAAAGAATACGCCCCCTGACGTCTACAGTACGCTGCTCTACCCCGTCTTTTCCTTGCAGAAGGGAATCATATTGTTTTTCAATACCTGTTTTACCAACAATGCTGTTATTCTTATATCCTTGATTATACATAAGGCTCATTTCTTCTCTTGTAATATCACCGACATATCCAAGAATGTGTGAAAAGGAGCCTGTTTCGATATAATTCCGCATAGGTTTTGACACCCAGCTTACACCTGGCAGGTCATTGATATTTTCTGCAATGTCAGAAATCATCGAGAAAGAAAGGTTAGATTTTATGGTAACTCTGGTATATGACCGGCGTATGTTTACAGGAACTCTGGCATCAATATCACTTTTTGTAATTCCGAGAAAATCTGCCAGTTTTGATGCAACTGTATCATAGTGCCCCTTTGGAATTTCTCCAGGAATAAGTTCAACAGCAAATGAATCAGTATTAATTACCATCGGAGAATTATTATTTCTGTCATATATTTCACCACGCTGTGCTGTTATAACAGTTTCACGGGTAGATACTTTCTGGGATTGCGACCTGTACCGGTCACCGTTTATTACCTGCATGGAAAACAGGCGGACTGAATAAACAGTAAAAACCAGCAAAACTATGACTGAAAATACAAATGTTACTATCAGCTTGTCCCGTTTTCCAGAATCTTTATCCTGTGGCATCAGTCGATTTCCTTGCTTTCGTAAACAATAAAATTAGAGAAACAGTTCAGAAACTTGAACATGAATGGCGTAAGGATAGTATTCAACCCCAATTCAATGACAAAAGTCATCGAAAAAATATTATACGAATTGACATATCGCGGGTAAAGCAAGGAAATCAGAAAAATGAAGAAAGCCTTGACAAGCGTAGTAACAAGACCAAGAACCATTGCAACAAAAATCGAATTAAGATTCAGAAGCTTATTAAGGGCTCCTGAAAAATAACCTATCAGAGTTCTTATCAGACAATTCATACCGAATGGCGCAGAACTTAAAAAATCAAGAAAGAGTCCAGAAGTAAATCCCATAAGCTGGCCGGCATTCTTTCCATTGTTTACCGCAATATACAGATTACATATAAGAACAAAATCTGGAATAACAGGAATAAAAACAACATTTGAAAGCAGCGACGTTTCAACAAGAACCATAGATATAAGCAACACCAAACAGGATAAACATGCTTTCAACATTTTTATTCCTCATCAAGAAAAGATTTTTTCTGTTTCTGATCGACAACAATTACAGTTTCAAGACGCGCAAAATCAATTATAGGAGCAAGCTCAATATCAAGTGAAGTGTCATAGTCAAGAACCGTTATCTTTGAAATGGTTCCAATAGGAATATCCCGCAGATAATTGCCATTCTCGCCTGATGTAACAACCACATCCCCGAATTTCAACTCACTTTCGCCCATAACACGTTTCTTAATATACTTCATGGACAATGGAAGCGACTCGGATCCATTACCATTAACAAGTCCAATATCACGGGTGTTTTGGATTCTTGCAGAAATAGTACAGTTAAAATCAAAAAGCGGCATAACCTGACTGGTTCCGTATCCAACATTAACAATCTTGCCGACGATACCGACATTACCATGCTGTATGGCAAGAACCGGCATATTCTTCTTAATACCATGCCGGCTTCCTTTATCAATGATAAGGGAAGAATACAGATTATCTGCACCTCTTGAAACTATCATTGCAGGACAATTTTTCTCTTCAAGAGATTCAGAAAATCCAAGCTGCTCTTTCAGACGGGCATTTTCCTTTCTTATATCTGAATTAGTATGCTGCATGTACTCATAATCTTTCAACTTTTCTGAAAGCTCTTTATATTCCTCATGCAGTTTTGCAAGTTCCTTTACAGCAAGCACAGAATTCTTTACTGTACCAGTAACAACACTTATCCCTTTCTGAACCGAAGAAATAGCTGTAAACCCAAGTTCCTTAAAGCTTACGATGAAGCCGCCGGAACTGAATCCCATCATGATTCCCGAAACAAGCAACAGTAAAACAAGGAGGAATTCTGAAATATGGACATACAGGAATGACTTTTTCTTTTCTGCCATAAAGGGAAACTAACCATTAAGATTGTCGTAAATTGACCTGTCTGTTGAAATGTCTTTATAAAGTTCAAAAGCTTCACCAGCACCAAGTGCAACACATTCAAGTGGTTTTTCTGCAAGAATTACCGGAACACCGGTTTCTTTAGAAATAAGTTTTGTAAGACCTTTCAACATTGAGCCACCACCAGTCATAACGATACCACGATCGACAATATCAGCAGCAAGTTCCGGAGGTGTTTTTCCTAAAGTAAGCTTTACTTCTTCAACAATTCTGGTAATCGGTTCTTTCAGTGCCTCTCTGACCTCAACACTGTCAATTTCCTGTCTGCGTGGAAGGCCTGACACCGCATCAGTTCCCCTGATTTCCATTTTTTCAATATTTTTGTCAGGTGCAGCATTACCAATTTCAATCTTAAGCCTTTCTGCAGACTGCTGTCCGATTATAAGACCATGAGCCTTTAAAATATGCTTCACAATCGTTTCATCAAATGTATTTCCACCAACTCTAATGGAGGATGTAATTACCATGCCGCTAAGAGAGATTACACTGATTTCAGCAGTACCTCCGCCAATATCACAAACCATATGGCCGGCTGGTTCATAGATAGGAATCTTTGCACCGATAGCAGCTGCAAGTGACTCTGGAATAACCTCAACTTCTTTTGCACCTGCTTTTAATGCGGCTTCAATAACTGCACGACGCTCTACCTCAGTAATGCATGATGGGATTCCTATTTTCATTCTCGTAGACTGGAATATTCTATGCTTCGGAAGGATTTTTGAAATAAAATACTTTATCATTTTTTCGCAGCTGTCAATGTCTGCAATGACACCATCAGCCAAAGGTCTGGTGGCAATAATCGTACTTGGAGTTTTCCAAAGCATTCTTTTAGCTTCAGCTCCAACCGCTACGACATTATTAGTACCTTTTTCAACTGCAACAACGGATGGTTCATCAATGACAATTCCTTTTCCCCGCACATAAATCAATGTATTACAGGTTCCAAGGTCTATTCCTATATCTGTAACAAAATTATTCCAAAACATTTTCCACTCCCATAAAACATTATGCAATCATATTATTTTATATCTATCAGAATCATAATTATACACAAAAATCAGCAATCATGTATATAAAAATAATAAATAAAATCAACAATTTAACGGTATTGGGCAAGCTTCTTTAATGAGTCCTGATGATTAGACTGTATTCTGAGAGCCTTCCGCCATTCAGACCTTGCCTTTATAAGATCTCCTTGTTTTTCATATATAACACCAAAACCATAGTGAGCATCCGCTGATTTCGGATCCTTTTCAAGAATTGCATCAAATTGGGCAAAAGCATCCTCATAAGATTCTTCCATAAGATCAATGTTTCCAAGAAGCATCCTGCTTTTCAGTACGAAACCTTCTTCATCACTATCAGAAATAATCTGGAAAAGATACTGCTTTGCAAGCTTATACTGCTGAGCCTTATAATACTGTTCTGCAATCGAAAGAATCAACGTATCACTTTCTCTGACAAGAAGAGCTTCAGAAAATGCCTGTATGCTTTCCAATGTCATTCCCAGTGATGCATAACTTAGCCCTAAATATTCCGGTATATCGTCAGACTCATAACCATCTTCAACAGCTTCATTCAGATATTTGACAGCAAGATCAGAATAATAATGGTACGATGAAATCGTATTTTTATAAAAATATGCCTTACCAAGCATATATTCAACCTGTGGTTTCGTTACAGATTTTGAAGAAAGCAATGAAAGGCGAAGACAGCGTATTGATTCATTGATAAACACCTGACTTTCAGAAGGCTCTGTAGCCGATGCTGCAAGATAAAAGGCAGCATAACCACGGTAAGTGAGTACAGTGTTACTGAATGTATCTTTTTCTAAAAGCTCTGTAGAAATATCATAGACCGCCTGATAATCATATTCAGCCCACTTATCTTTAAGCATGGCTATTGAAGGTTTTGAATGTAAAATTGTATTTACATGTTTATAGGCATAATATGAAGCAATTAAAATTAAAGAAATGAATAATAGTAAAATACATATGACAGGAAATAAACGGCTTTTTTTCTTAGTTATATTATCTTCAATGAAACCTGTCTTTCTCATATGCGCCTTTAAATAAAAAACAGAAGAGACAATAAGCCGAGTTCTGGTCTGAAAAGGAAAAACCTTTCCGCATAACTATCCATCCAGGATTCCGGTTACCCGGAACCTCCAGCAGTCTACCCACAGCATAAAACCGGAATGTTAAGCTGTTGCTTGACCTTGCTCCAAATGAGGTTTACAAAGCATTTTGTGTTGCCACAAAACCGGTGAGCCCTTACCTCACCTTTTCACCCTTACATCAAGACTGATGCGGTATACTTTCTGTTGCACTATCTGTCAGATTCCAGGTTATGCAAAAAAAATTGCAACTACTGGTCTCTGCCCGGCCGTTAGCCGGCATTTTTTCCGGCGGAGCCCGGACTTTTCCTCTCCGGCAGATGATATCATAATCACCTGCCACAGCAGTTATATCTCTTCTGTATGAAACTACCTAATTAACTATTCGTCAGAATCTTCATCTTCTTCAGACTCATCATCATAACTTTCATCATCGTCATCATCTGAGCCTTCTTCATAGTAAGAAGATTTTTTATCGAATCCCATTTCATCAGTCTGATCACTATCACCGAATTCTCTTTCTTCGTCATCGTCATCATCTAATCCGGCAAGTCCACCGACATCATTCATTGAATAGAAATCTTCATCACCTTCCTGAGATTCTTCATAGTAAAGAATACGGCTGCAATAAGGACAGAAAAGTATTTTTTCACCTTCACGTACTTCATTTGCAAACTGTGCCGGAAGAATCATATGACAACCATTACATACTACATTCTTAACAGCAACAATACCTTCTTTGTTTCTCTGGATAATGCGCTGAAACTTGTATACGATTTCCTGATCAATTCCCGGTGTAATCTCAGATTCCTGTCTTTCCAATTCAGAAAGCTGGGCTTTATATTCATCCATCTTGCAATCAAGGGATTTCTGTTTATCAGAAATATCAGTCTTCTGAACATTGATAAGATCCATATCTGCCTTCAATCTTTCGTCAAGTTCAGTAAAAAGTTTTTCTTCTTTCTGCAGTTCCTTCCTGATTTCATTTTCCCTTGCAGTAGCCTCTGTAATCTGTTTATCCAAGGCCTCATATTCCCTATGTGTAGAAATATTATCCATAGCCTTCTCACCTGCTTCTTTTGAAGCAATGGCATCTGCAAGATCAGACTTTAATTTTCCAACCCTTTCTTTTACAGCTTCATATTCATCATTCTTTGCAATATATTCCTTACTCAGACGTGCCAAAAGCTCATTCTGAGTTGTAAGCTGCTTTGGAGCTTCCTCTATTTTTGCAAGTATCGAATACTTTTCAGACAAAACACCCTGAAGAGCCTTTAATTTATCAAAAACTTCTGTCATGTCCATGTGACGAAACCTCTTAATTTCCGTTATAAGTTAAAAATATATAATAAAAAAAAAATTATGTCTATAATAATGACAGCTCAAGGCTCCACCCCAAAGCTGTCAAAACATACTATGGTGTATAACTGAAAAGGTTATATCTCAATATAATCTTTCAAGCCGCTTGCCCGTCTAGGATGACGGAGCCGTCTGAGAGCTTTGGCCTCAATCTGGCGGATACGTTCCCTTGTTACATTGAAATAAAGACCGACTTCTTCCAATGTCAGCGAATAACCGTCATCAAGGCCAAATCTCATTTTCAATACTTCCTGTTCACGAGGCGGCAGCGTTGAAAGTACAGACCGCAACTGCTCCTGCAGCAAAGTATATGCAGTTCTTGATGCAGGATTTTCAGCATCTGTATCAGGAATGAAATCTCCAAGAATTGAATCTTCTTCTTCGCCAATAGGTGTTTCAAGGGAAATCGGTTCCCGGGCAACACTCTTAACCTGCTTTACCCTGGCTACCGGCCATCCAAGCTGCTGTGCAATTTCTTCATCATTCGGTTCACGCCCGAGCTTCTGCATCAGCTGCCGTGATTCCCTGACAACTTTATTAATCTGTTCAATCATATGTACAGGCACACGGATTGTCCTTGCCTGATCTGAAATGGATCTGGTAATAGCCTGACGAATCCACCATGTTGCATATGTTGAAAATTTATATCCTTTACGGTACTCGAATTTTTCGACAGCCTTAATAAGACCTATATTACCTTCCTGGACAAGGTCAAAAAACTGAAGTCCCCGGTTTGTATATTTCTTGGCAATCGCCACAACAAGACGGAGGTTTGCGTTGATAAGATGATTCTTAGCAACTTCCATCATTTTACGGCCACGCTCAATTTCTTTTTCCATTGCGAGAATTTCATCAATACTGTTTTCGAAATCGTATTCCAGACGGCGGAGTTTTCTGTCAATTTTCTGAATCTGTGTATAAATTTCACGGATATCATCAGCCTGCATTCCAAGTTCCTGCTCAAGTTTAACTGACTCAGAACGGATTGAAACACGACGGCCAAGGCGTCTTAATTCGGCAGAATCAGAAATACGCAGTTCTTTCATGCGTTTCTCCTGCTTATGCCGGTAGTCTTCTATTTTTTTCTTAGCATCAATGAATTCTGCGCTGAATTTTTCTATTTCTTCAGACTGTATGTCAATTTTCTGAAGTTGAGGAATAATCTCACTGCGCAGTTTTATAACATCAGGATTTTCAAGGATCTTTTCATTCTGTTCAATTTCAAAAAGCTGACGTTTAAGTGCCATATACTGTTTCATTTCAGGAAGAATCGGCTTTAAATATTCACTATATGCACTCTTGAGACGACGTTTTTCAGCCATTTCCTCATTAATTTCCTTTCTGTTACGTCCAGGTTCATGAGGGTCTATTTTTGAAAAGGCTTTTGATGCAACAGAGAAGAATTCCGGAATCATCTTTCCTGAGTTCTTAATTACATCCTTTATGATATTTTCACCATCCTCCATCTGCTTTGACAAGGTAACTTCCTGTTCAGCAGTAAGAAGATTTTCTTTACCAATTTCACGGAGATAAAGCCGGATAGGATCATCAATATTAGCTTCCTTATCGCTGCTTACAAGCTTACGCTTTGCAAGATTCTCTTCTTTTTCTGTCTGCTCGACAATCTTAGCCTCTGCATCTTCAGCAACATCGTCATCTTCATCATCGACGATATCTTCTTCTTCCGGAAAATCAGGTTCTATTTCTTCCTGAATATGGATACCGTTCTTTTCCAACGCAGGCATGAGTTCTTCCATGATTTTCTGCGATTGAACGACATCTGCACCTAAAATAGTGATTACTTCTTCCCAATTGAAAATCTTTTTATCTTTTGAAAGAAGCTTACCAAGGAGGGATTCAATATCTTGATCCATAAATAAATATTCCTTTTTATTTTATACGTTTATTTATACGCATCCTACAGGTTCATTTCCTGCACTTTTTTATCCAACTGCATTTTTTCTGAAAGTAAAATCTGAAACTGATTTTTATCTTCCTGCGTAACCGGTGTAAAACTCCGTATGCGTTCCATCAATCTTTCCCGTTGACGTTCAATACTATTACGCTTTATTATTTTCATGCTGTCCCGGACAAACTGGACATCATTACCGGAAAATTCACCAGAAGCAATTACTTTCGTAATCATCCTCTGTACTTCTTCATTTCCACACTGCCCAAGGATAACACTCAAGGAAATATTACCAGTTCCGAAACCTTCCTCCAGAATGACAAACAGTTCCCTTGCAAGGGGATCCTCAAAATCATCAGCAGAAAGTCCATCCCGCATGACCTTAAATTGGTCAAGATTGGAAATCACTGCAAGAACAGCCCTCAATTCCGCATTCATTTTTATTTCACGGGGAACTTCCGGGCCTTGCATCTTTCCTTTATTTTCTACACGGGAACGCAATTCATCGCGATGATTAAAATCTCTCTTTACAGTCTCCAGTCTGAGGTTAAATGCCTGTGAAAATTGTTCCAGACACACATCTTTCTGAATGTCTGATTGAAGAGAATCCACATACGGAAAAAAGGCATAAGCAGCCTTTGTTTTATCTTCAGGAGAAGGTTGTGGATATTGCTGCATTAATTTTGACAATAGAAAGTCATTATCTAATATGGCAGAATTTACAAAATTCGTCAAGGTCTCTGCACCGTATTTTATCATAATTTCTGCAGGATCCTTTGCACCAGTCAGCCTGATGACCTTTACGGTAAGATTTGCCTGCCTGCACATCAGGATTGCCTTGTTAGTGGCATTCTGTCCTGCCCCGTCGCTGTCAAAGGAAAGGAGTACAGTATCAGCAAACCCCTTTATTATATTTATCTGACCGTCAGTAAATGCTGTCCCCAGCGGTGCCACTGCATAATCTATGCCACACTGGTGATAGGCAATTACATCCATGTAACCTTCACAAAGAATTACAGTCCGCTTTTCCCTGATTGAATTCTTTGCAAAATTAAAGGCATAAAGGGTTTCACGTTTCTTATAATGCGGCATTTCACTGGAATTAAGATACTTCGGGCCATCGCCTGAAAGTATGCGGCCACCAAAAGCTACGGTTTCACCGCGCCTGTCGAAAATAGGAAACATCAGCCTCCCATGAAAAAACGGATAACCGTTTTTGATAAGTCCCGTCTTTTCAAGGAATGCATCAGAATAGTTTTTTTTACGGAGGAACGATTTCAGCCAATTCCTGTCCTCAGGTGAATACCCAAGCTTGAATTTTTCTATGGTTTCATCGGTAAGACCACGTTCTTTTATATACTCAAGGGCCTTCCTGCCGCCTTCAGTTTCCGTAAGCAGATAATGAAATGTAGATGCAATCCTGTTATAGACTTCTTTAACCGCATCAATTTCCTTAAGACGGTTTTCATCCTGATGAAACTGGGTCCCCTGCTGGTAAACAACTTCAACACCGGCTTTTTTCGCAAGAAATGTCACGGCTTCCACATAACTGAGCTTTTCCATTTCCATAACGAATTTTATAATATCGCCACCAGCATGACATCCGAAGCAATAATAAAAATTCTTGTCCGGCTCTATATGGAACGATGCTGACTTTTCATTATGAAACGGACAGCACCCCCACAATGCATTGCCGCGGCGTTCAAGCCTTGTATATTCACCGACTATCGAAGCCATATCAGAAGAACGGAGTATGGCTTCTATGGAATCCCTTGAAATTATACCGGCCATTACCGTCCAGCCTGTTTTTTTGTATTATACACTACACCTTCATCAATATGTTCCTGGAAGGTGCGGCTGAACACATGGGCGCCTTTTGATGAATCAGTAATCCTGAAATAATAATAATCTGTTACCGCAGGATCTGCTGCAGCCTTTAATGCTACCATACCGGGACTGCATATCGGTCCCGGCGGCAGGCCCGCATTACGGTATGTATTATAAGGACTGTCAAGCTTCAGGTCTGCATATGTTATGACATCAGGATGTGGACGGCCGAGCACTTCCGTAATCACATATTCGACCGTAGCACATGAATACAGTCCTATACCACTTTTTATGCGGTTTGCAAAAACACTGGCAATGACAGGAGCCTCTTCCGGAAGCCTGTATTCCCTTTCTATGATTGATGCAAGCGTCACTATTTCCCTGCGTCTGTCCGCAGGTGCATCAGAAAAATTCCTTATTGATGCAGCCTTTTCAAAAAAAGTGCCGATAAGCTTTTCAACATAATATCCGGCGGGTTCACCAGAAGAAAATACATATGTATCAGGATAAAGGTACCCTTCGGCAGAGTCTGCATCTATACCGAATTTTGAAAGGATTTTTTTATTCCGGCATGTTTCCATGAAATCAACGGAATTGCAGAAACCTGCAGCCTCAAAACGGGCTGCCGTTTTTGAAAGGGTCAGCCCTTCAGGAACAGTTATCTTTGACAGTTCAGGATTTCCTTCTGAAAGCACCTGATATATTTCAATGGCATCCATCGAACTGGAAAAACGGCATATACCATGCCTTACAGAAAAATCAACCTTACGCTCACCGGCAATAAAATGTCCAAGTTCAGGAAAACGGGCAAGTAAATAAAAGACGTCTTTGTTACGGATCATGCCTTTTTCATATAAAAGAACCGATACAGTCCTTGCATTCATGCCGGAAGGAATATCTACAGTCAGTTCTTTCCTGTCAAATTCCGAATCCACGGGAGTGACATTGTGCTTTATGTAAAAAAACAAACCTGCTGCAAAAACTGCAGCAGCCAGAATCAGCACAAAAATTATGCAGAAAATTTTCTTCATCCGGGGATCCACCTTTTGCTAAACTTCAAATTCCAGACCTTCAACAGCAAGATGAATAGAAATCCTGCTGTGGGAAATATAGTCTGAATACCATTTTGCAGCCTGAAGCAGCGAATTTATCTTTTTATCGTTATACGTAGGTTCGTGGTGAAAAAGATACACAGACTTTATGTTCATTTTTGCTGCAAAATCAATTGCATAACAAAAGGCGGAATGTCCCCAGTTCTCTTTTCTGAAAGCTTCCTCTATAGTATATTGGGAATCAAGGACGACGGCATCCGCTCCGTAAAAAACTTTATGGACATTTTCATCTTCTATCTGTGTAAAATCTATAAGTTCAACATCCGTTGCATAAACGAATTTCTTTCCGTCTTCAATGAATGAATATGCGTAAGAATCACCAGGATGCTTCAGCCTGCAGGAATTCACAGACAGTCCTGAAACTGAAAAACCTGTTCCAGGATGGACGTAATGAAAATCAATCTTTCTTGTAAAAGAATCAAAGCCTACAGGGTAATACGATTTCTGCATCTGGTTCGAAAGTATTTCACGGGCATCTTCCACCGGAGAATAAAAATCAAACGAAACCTCCGGATTATAGGCAGCATCAAAAAAAGGAAGTCCCTGGATATGATCCCAATGAAAATGTGAAAAGAAAATGTCATAATGCATGTCTTTAGGAAGGACGGCTTTTTTTCCAAGCTCGCGGATACCGCTGCCTGCATCAAGTATCATTTCCTTACCATCTTTTGTAACAAGCTGGACACATGGGGTATTTCCTCCGACAGTACCATAAAGCCATGCCGGAAGTCCTGCCAGGAAGCGTTCCCGGGAATCTGCACTTTCAAGATCTTCAGGCTTTATACGCTGGACTACAGCATTAATCTTTGCCTGAATCTGCTCCGGCGACACAGGAGTTGGAATTGATCCTCTTACACCCCAAAAACGAACTTTCAAACTAGACTCCTGAAAACGATTCTATCTTGTTATAGGTTTATTATCTTCATACAGCTTTTTCTGTGTGGAAATCTCATCTCCACTCCACTTACGGCCTTTGTTTATGCCGGGACATTCTTTTGCTTCAGAATCCCACGTACTGCGGTCTTTCAGAATCCATGACCAGAAGGGATATGTAGAACACTGCACTGGCCTGGCACCATATGCCTTGCAACCGTTCTCCCAGAAAATACAGTCATAATTCTTTTTTTCAAGCAAGGAAAGGGCTTCCTTTCCTTCATAATAAGGAATCCACCTGCAGAACTGCGAAATAAACACTTCTTCTTCAAGATTAAACCATTGACAGAGACTTGTCAAATCTGACTGGGAAAGATAAACGACTCCAGGCGAAATACGGCAGCAATCCGAACATCTGTTACATTCAAAACAAAGTCCTTCCTGAAAAAATTCCTGCACAAAAACCTCCTGAAGAAAAAAAAGGACAAAAAAAAAGGTATTAAAAAGCAAGCTTTTTAATACCTTTTGGGGAGTGAAGGATTCGAACCTACGAAGGCGTAGCCAGCAGATTTACAGTCTGTCCCCTTTGACCACTCGGGAAACTCCCCAGAACATCAACCTAACCTTTATTTTCATTCAAGTCAGCTTGGCGTCTCGATGTTTTAGACTATATACTCTTTGGAAAAAAGTGTCAATACTTCAAAACATTTTTTTTCATTTTTTTATACAATTTTTCATATTTTTCTTTTGCAACATTTTTCCAGCTGTATTCCAAAGCAACATATGCTGCAGCATCCCTAATGATTCCATCAAAAGCAGCCGTATTTTCTTTCTTTTCAAGGCTGAGGCGCTCCAATTCCGATGCAAGCACTTCCGGTGTATTTGGAGCATATGTGAAACCGGTCTTTCCATTAATTATTTTCTTAAGGCCGCCGGTTGCATGGGCTACAGGTACAGTACCAAAAATCTGTGCTATGAAATCCTCCAGTCCGCAAGGTTCAAATTCACTTGGCAGTACTGCAAAATCACCGGCAGCAGTACAGAGCCGACAGAAAGACTTGTCATAACCTGCAAAATAAACAAGACGTCCTGGATACTGGATGGCAAGTTGTGCACACATCTGCTGGAGCTTTTCTTCCCCCTGCCCGTTTATGATGAACCGGATGAAATCATATTTTTCAAGGAGGATCTTTATTGCATCAATGAGTACGAAAATTCCCTTCTGCCGTACAAGGCGGCCATGATAAGATATGTAAACGGCTCCATTTCCATCAAGGTATCCATATTTCTGAAGGCCGTCCACAGGCGTTCCGTCTTCACCGGCAGCAGTCTTTATGAAATGTTCACGGCACGCATATTTACCGGCAAGTTTTCCGGCTGATGGTGAATATTCAAACGGAAGATGGGACACGTTTTTGTCTTCAGGAATATAGCGCTGGATGTCAATACCATTGGTAATGCCCCGTATGGCTGTTTTCCTGCGGTAGAATTCCTGGGCAAGGCCATCCGTATTCATATTGTCAGGATCAAGGATTTCCTTTGCATAGTCAGGAGATACTGTGGTCATTTCGGAATAAATTGATGCAAGGAGGTACGGCTCAACCCGGCCGCCGTTAAGGGCTTTTTCAAGGATATTGCGGTCTATACCGGTAAATGAATATGCTGTATCAACATCAGGATATTCATGATGATATGCAGGACCTGCATTATGGATGGTAACGGCAAAAGCAGTCTTTGAATAAACATTGCCGGAAAGGGTCCTTATCATTGCAGGAAGGGCTGCCGTACACGCATCATGACAGTGGATTACATCAGGAACCGCAGACGGCACGGCGGAAAGAGCAATTCCGTAATGCATTACAGCAGAAAGGAAAAGGGAATTCATGTAAAGATTGTCCGAATATCCTGTTCCAGTCTTACACTCAGGCCATTTTTCCTTATCTTTTATCCCATATGTGTAGACATTGTTTTTTTCATAGAACGCTTCATTGCCTACAAGTATGACCTTTACGCCGTTCAGGACACCATATGAATACTCTATCTTGTGGAATCCGCCACATAAAAACACTTTGCCGCATGAAAAAATGTCTTTACGGAAATCAGAAAGTGCACCAGTTTCCGTACAGCCGTAATAAGGCATGAAAAAAGTGACATCATGCCCTAATGCCGCAAGTTCTTCAGAAAGTGAACAGACTACATTCTTAACGCCACCAGACTCGGCAAGGCCTGCATATTCCCTTGCCACCATCCAAATATTCATAAAACAACTCCTGTACGAGTTAATGTAAAATCAAAACTTTCTGAAATCATAAAGGCACCTTAATCATGTACCTGATGCCTGAACCTGTCATACAGTTCTCCCTGACATCACGGCACAGAACACCGGGGAACCTGCAACACCGCAGAACTAAAAGACAGGCTTACTTTGAAAAATCAGGCCGGAGTATTTCAGCCCCGTCAAGATAGACGTGGACTGGAGGCTTTTCACTGTATGTGGTAATCATGGCCCTTATAACCTTTTCCATTCCGCCCTGAATGTAAGCTTCCTGTGTACAGAAAAGGGCAACGGAAGAAATGTCTATAGGTGTTCCGCCAAGACGGAGGGCTGTAGCAGGATTCATTACGTCAATATCTTTTGTAAGTGAAAACTGGATTGAAACCAGATCCTCGGACTTCAGTCCGTTTTTTTCAACTATTTCTCTAAAAAGCCTGCACGTCTTTTCAAGTATTGATTCTTTTGTATTTTCTACACAAACTGCCCCACGGACAGCATAAATTCTTTTTTCCATGTTTTTATTTTCCTACTTAAGTATTATTGCATTGAATTTATTGTTTGTAAAATGGAATTTATATTGTTTGCGTTCTTTAAAACTTCCGTCAGTTCAGGATATTTTTTTAAAGCCTCGCCTATTTTTTCAAGTTTGGAAAGAGTCTGATTGAATTCAGAAATTTCTGCGGCCTGGTTTTCTGCCCTTGACAAAAGCACCTCTGAAAGATGTCCGAGATAATCAGCATAAGCTTTTGAAGCAATGCCATATACTGCCATATCCGGAACGACAACATCAGTTACAGAAAGCAATGTTATTTCAACATCAGCCATATTTCCGGCTGTTTCCGAGACATACAGTTTTCTGGCTTCTTTAAGGACCCTGCCCGTATCAATTGACGGAGAATCAGATTCCTGCATGTTTTTCAGAAGGGAATCAGAGACCGCCTGGATAAGGACTGAAGCAGATTTTGAAAGATATTCAGAAAGCTCCTCATCTGATTTTATTCCGGCATCCTTTACGAGTTTTACAAGGGAATCTTCCGGCACCCTGAGTGAACAGGAAACCGTGAATGAATATGAAAAGTCAGGTTCATCCTTCAGCATCTTTGAGTATATTCCTGCAGACGGCAGCGAACCTTTTACAGTCTTACGTGCTGAATATGGTTCATTTCTGAAAACTTTCAGGGATGCATTCGTAGGAAGGAGGAATTCCCAATGCCAGGAAAAATCACCATAGGCCATGACTTTTTCATTTACACCGCCCGTCTTTGACACGAGTATTGCAGAACAGCCTTCCGGAATCTTGAACTGGGTCCAGCCTGTATAAAAGGCAAAACCTGCTGCTGCCAGCAAAATGATAAATGAAAAGATTATGGAAACTGCTTTTTTCATTGAATACCCCTTGACCGGAAAAATAACCAGCCGTTATCATGATATCTTATATCAAACTTGACTGCAATACAGAATGACAGACAGAAAAAAAACAAAAACAGCAGCACAAAACAGAAGGCACAAACGGATAATCACAATCCGCTTACGGCAGATGAATTCCCTTACATCTTTCATGGCGAATTTTTCAGCCCGCAGTGCCCTATTCTGTTTTTTCATGCTTGCAGTAATCATGGCCATTTCCCTTGTAGGAAACTACCAGCACTTTCTTGATTCATCACAGATACTGCTGCTGAAGATGATCACAGTATTCTCAATCTTCCTGATATTGTTTTCAATCCTGTCTCTGGTACTCATAATCCTAGAAGCACTGGTTATAAAGCATCTGGCCATAAAGAAAATATTCCACTTTCTTTTCTTTGTAATCAGCCTGGCCATGAGCATTGCCGGCCTGATAGTTTCCCGGACCATGCTCATCCTGGCATACGGAATCAGTTTTTAGAACGGATTGACATGCATTTTCCTTTCTACGGAAGCTGAAAGCGGAAGGTAAAGTACGAAATCACCTTCAGAAAAATCAATGGTTACGGGAAGGCGTTTTTCATAATGCTCCATGCTGATGCGGTTGCTTATGCTGGGCATTCCCTCCTTGCGGAATACGCCGGATTCCCATTCAAGGCCGGAACTCTTTATTTTTCCACCGGCAGGATAATGACACTGGCGGGACACAGAAACGCAGTCTTCCGGTTTTAATCCGGAAACAGTAAAGAGGCATGATGAAGCACGCCACAAAGCCTGGGTTTCCGTAAGCCAGCAGTCCGGGGAAAGTCCGTTTGAAAACAATCCGTAGATTCCCATGAAATGGTCACACCGGCCGCCGGAACCGCCTACAAGCGTTATGAAACATGGATTCTTTCCTGCACTGGTTATGGCACGGTCAATGGCAAGTTCAGTATCAGTATAGTCTTTATCCACAGGGAAATTCATTATGAGTTCAGACGGATATGCATCAAGCTTTCCCCTGTCACACAGGCTGTCCATATCACCGGTAATCAGATTCAGCGGCAGATTGAGTTGTCCTGAAAAAAAAACTTTATACTCTTCATAAGCTTCAAGCCCGGAATCAGCAGCTGCCACAAATGCAGGCGGAGGCAGGTTTTTCCAATACGCTTCCGTTTTTTCCGGAGCGGGATGATTACCTCCGGTAAATATGACCACATGCATCAAGTCTTTCATGTCAGGCACGTTTATAGACTGAATGCAGTTATTTTTGATACAATCTTTCATGGTAAGGTATATTACATGAAAAAGATCAAAATTCCCACAGAACTGAAAAAAATGAATGAAATTTTTTCAGCAAACGGTTATAAAGCCTATCTGGTCGGAGGTGCCGTCAGGGACCTGCTGCTCGGAAAAGAAGCCCATGACTGGGATGTTGCAACAAATGCAACTCCAGAACAGGTAACCGCGATTTTCCATAAGGTCATCCCCACAGGAATTGCCCACGGGACTGTCACAGTCCATATACTGGGAAAAGAAATTGAAGTAACCACATTCAGGACGGAAAGCGGTTATACAGACGGACGGCATCCTGACAATGTGGCATATGCGGCAACAATTGAGGAAGATTTGAGCCGCCGGGATTTTACGATGAATGCCATTGCCGCCGACCTTGCAGATGGAAGCATAGCGGATCCGTTCCATGGGGAAGAAGACATAAAGGCCGGCCTGATCCGGAGCGTAGGTCTTGCACGGGAAAGGTTTATGGAAGACGGGCTAAGGCCAGTAAGGGCTGTAAGGTTTGCATGCCAGCTGGGATTTAAGATTCATGAAGATACTTTTTCAGAAATATTCGAAGAACCGGTGCGGAAAAACATAGAAAAGATTTCACTGGAAAGATTCAGGGACGAATTCATAAAAATAATGAAGAGCCGGAAACCGTCAGCCGGGCTGAAGCTGATGGAAGAATGCAGGATGCTGGAAATGTTCATTCCTGAAATGACGTCTGCCAGGGGATGCATACAGGGCGATTCCAGGGGATTCCATGACTTTGACGTGCTGGACCATCTGTTTTATTCCTGCGACGGTGCTCCGGCGGACAACGTAAACGTAAGGATAGCAGCCCTCTTCCATGACATAGGGAAACCTGATGTAAAGCGTACGGAAAATACACCTGATGGTGGAAAATACACATTCTACAATCATGAACGGAAATCGGCAGAAAAAGCACGGAACATACTTTTCAGACTGAAATTTTCAAATGCGGAAATTGACGCCATATGCCACCTGATAGAAATGCACATGTTCCATTACGAAAGCTCATGGAGCGATGCAGCAGTACGAAGGTTCATAATACGGGTCAGGCAGGAATGCATTGCAGACCTCTTTGACCTGAGGCTTGCAGACGTATACGGAATGCATAACGCCCCGGTGCGGTTCCACGACAGCGAGACAGGACGGAACCTTATGGAACTGCAGGACAGGATTGACAAGGTGATTGCAGGAGAGGCCGTACTTTCCATAAAGAACCTTGCCATAAACGGGAAGGACCTGATACGGCACGGCATTCCTGCCGGAAAGCATATGGGCATGATATTAAACGAACTTTTTGAAACGGTTACGGACAGTCCTGAAATGAACGAACGGGAAAAACTGCTGCAGCTGGCCCTTAATATCTATGGTGAAAAATTCATGAACGGAAATTAAGGGATGATTTTCCTTTCTGAATACATCCATTTTAAGAAAATGGAAAAACCGTACCGGAAGCTAAGGAATTCTTCCTGACTGTGACGGCACTGATGCTTGTTTCAACCTTCAATTCTTGTTCAAAAAACATGAATTCCTGTGAGAAATCATTGAGCTTAAAAAAATCATGACGCCCCACGGCAATGGAATCAACCTGGGCCTCCAGCTTGACCAGATAAACGGAATAGAAAAATCACTTCCGTCAATGGGACTGAAGAATTGAAAACCGTTCCGCCTGATGAATATTCATATGACAAAAATACCGCTACAATCACCATTGATGAATATCCCCGGAACCGGTCAGAATTTCAGTTTTTTTTGGTAAAGGGACAAATTTCTTATCCGCTGAAATTCCATATGGCGGGTTCAATTGGTGCGGCCCCCCTTGTAATGATGCTGAAAGAAGGCAGGGATTACACAGTACATGAGGATGAATCCATTATTGAAATGTAGAAATACGTAAAGGCAGGTTCTGACAGTCTTGCCATTGTCTGGGCAAGGAAATCGGATTACGGAATGTTCATGAATGGAGACGGATTCAGGGAAAAGTATGAATCCCTCATCAGCAGGTGGAAAAACACTATTGAAGAACATAAGGTAAAAATTGAGGAAGAATGGGAAAAGGAAAAACTAAGGGAAGAAGAAAGTAAAAGGCTGGAAACAGAAGCAGAACAAAAAAGGCGTGATGAAAAATATGCCATGCTCCAGAACCGTCTTACAGCACTGGTAGAAGCTGCGTGGATTGATGACATTGAATCTGTAAAAAAACTTGTTTCTCTGGACCGTGAATATGATTTTGAAGACATGAAGTCTGAATTTCCGTACCAATACCGGCTGAGGGAAGGACTTCTGTACCACATAGCAGATCCCGACGTAGAACACTTCAAATATCCTTTTCCAGCCGCAAGCATAAGGTGGATTGCTGAGAATTATCATTTTCCGGAAGGCAGTTTTTATACCAGAGGAATATCGGAAATCCTCTACACCTATAGAAACTGGGAAAAAGGTCCGGAAGACAATCCGGCCATAGATACGGCAAGGTTCATAATGGAAAAATACAGTGAGTCTTTCCCTGCGGAATACAAGAAAATGCGGGAAACCTGGGCTTACCCTTACGGAGTCCTGGACATGTGGAATGACTGGTCATTTGAAGCCATTGTTGAATTCTATGAGTTGTTCTTTTGAAAAGCGGATGCAAAAATCATCCCTTATGTCCGTGGCGGGGACTTTGAGCGGGCAGCAGAATTCTTTTCCCAAAGGGACGGCATCAACGCACCCATTACGGAAAACGGAATGACGGCTCTGATGCTCCTGTGCTATTCAACAAAATATGAAAGGGCACGCCGCCTGCTTGAAATGGGGGCAGATGCTTCCGTATGCGACCATGACGGGAACAATGTGCTGCCTTACATTCTTACAGCCTGGTCGCCTTTTCATATTGCCACGCTGAAATCGCTGTCTGATTATGACATCAATGTCAGAAACGGTGAAAGCCATTTTTTTGAGAACATTGGATTCGTGCTGGATGGCCTCCATAAAAAATATTTTCCGCAGGCAAAATACAACATGCTAATTACCGCAATCAAACACGGAGCCACCGTAAGGCAGAAAAACATATGGGGATGGACGCCCATGACATATGCCTGCTGCCGGAGGGTATTCAAGCCGGCGGCGGATGACTTATCATGACATCATGCCGTGACCTGCAGTTTACTCATTGTGCAGGCTTTCCGGCACCTGTCATATTTTTTCCATATCTATTTTTCCGGTATCCACATCCAGCGGAACCACAGTGCGCTTACCATCACCAGGCCGGATTTTCCTGTCTTTGGCAGGACATTTTTTTCAACGGCATCATTTTTACATTCACAGAAACTGCACCTGCCGAAAGTACCGACTTACACATCCTGCAAGTCCACTCCTTCCCTGCCAGGTCTTCAAAATACTTATTGCAGTATGGAATAAGGGAGCAGGCTCCTGTACTAAGCTCAAGGCATGTCTTTCATGAGTTTTTCAATGGCTGCCATACTCCTTGATTACCGCACCAAGAATGTTCATGCAGAATTTCACTTTCGGCCGTGAAATGTCTTCCGGCTTTATTTTGAAGTCATTCATAAGGATTTCCTTTATGTCGTCGTCAGTAACGGATGAAACAATGAAAAGGTTGAATCTGGCACGGGTTGCCCCGACGTAAAAATTATTCCTGCTTATTTCCGTACTGAACACATCCTTATCAAAATCGCAAAGTATTACGGATTTCCTTTCCAATCCTTTGAATTTCCTTATGGATGTAAAAAAACACCTGTCAAACCTGCCGTCTGATAATGCAGGATGTCCTTTCAGAATGCTTTTTTCTTCGGTTTTCAGAGTAAGGACTGCTATATCATTCCTTGAATCCCCTGAATCCGTAAGGGACCTGATGATGGATTTTACACAGTTTCCTTCTTCACCGCCATTGCAGAAATAAAACCAGGGCTGCTCCCCCTTTACATTATTCAGTACCGGAATTTCCCTTCCACGGTGAAGTTTTTCCAATTCCATGAAAGCACCCAGCGATGTATTTGAAATCTGCCTGGTGTTGCGGCAGTTTGTCTTAAGGGGAATGCGGCACATGGAGTTTTCAAGTATCTTTGGAAGTCTTCCGTCACCGCCTGCCGTAATGCTCTCTATGAACTGGTTTTTGTCATAAAAGGCACAGAATGAGCCGTTTCCTTCACTATATGAAACCAGATACTGCAGGTTTTCAAGCAGTTGTGAATTCTCAATTTCCTGACGGGCAAAATCCTGGGCTTCATCAATGACCACATGATCAAAAGCCACACCTTTTACAGTGAACTTTTCACCATTGAGATAGAGGTCACCGAGTTTTTCTGCAGCGGATTTATAGTCATTCTTCTTTCCAGTCAGCCATAATACAAAGGAATCGATGTTCATTACAGTGATTTTTCCATTCACCTGCATTTTTGAAACATCTTCCTGGAGCTTTTCCAGAAGCATTGCGTTATAGCACAGGAACAGGACAGAATCACCATTCTTTGCAAGCCTCTTTGCCTGTTCCATGGCAATGATGGTCTTTCCGGTTCCGGCACCGCCTATTACAGAAACAGTCCTTTCCCCCCTCATGAAATCAAGGCACATTTTCTGTTCTTCCAAAAGCCTGATGAATGAAAGTTCCCGGTCCGTATTGCCATAAGTTGCGGTCCATGAAAACTGGCAGTTTATGATGTTGTCGATAATCAGTTTTGATTCCCTGGAATTAAGCCGGGAATGCTGGCCTTTAAAAAACTGGACGCCGTTGAAAATCCTTTCAATTGCTTTCTCCGGATCCACCAGATCTTCCTTGGAAAGGATTATGGAAGGATCAGAATTTTCTGTCCTGCACTCAGGCCTTTTAACCATTACACCGTCCATACCGTGGAACCAAACCGCCCAGAGGAATTTGCATTTATCCGTTATTTTTTCCACTTCAGGAATCGGACGCCGTTCATTTATGTATTCAATCAGCGTCTTGCTTTCCTTTTCTGCCTGTTCAAACGGATCAGTTTCCTTTCCGTTGGAATAATACCACTGGCGGTTTTCAAACCTGATGTACTTTCCCCATTTTGCTTCTATGCACAGAAAACCTTTTTCCGGGTGGAATACAAGGAAATCGCACTCATGGTCAATCATGGTCTTGTTTTTTGTAAAGACTATGTGGTAATCATGGAGCACATAATATTCCTGTGGAAGCCTGCGGAGGGCCTCAAAAATCAGATATTCCTTGTCAGACTCATTATGAGTACAATAATCAGGCAGCATTACAGCCATAAAAAACTCCTGTCTTAAGAATCAAAGATGATGAAATTCCCATGTAAAATACTTTTCAAAAATACCCTGTAAAGGCATATGGAAAAAGTATTTTTTCAGAGCCTTTAGTCTTCTTCCACGGCTTTTATGAACCCGTACAATTCCTGTGGCGTAACGGTCTTGCAGTTGTACGCACTGAATCCTGCGGCAACAGCTTCATCATATGCCGTCCCTTCATTGCTGCAGAAAATCACGTTTGACTCAGGCCATACAAGCTCCAGTTCCTTTTTCAGGCCCAGGATGTTTGCACTGAGATACGGTGTTTCCTTTCCATCAAAATCACCGGATGCAAAGAACTCCTTAAAGAATGAATCCAGTTCGTCCTGTGAAAATACATACTGGATCTGGCTTTCCAGTGAACCATAACTGTCTATTCCAGTTCCCTGCCGCACAATGATTTTCTTTCCCTTATCCGGCGTAATCCTTGCAGCTGGAGCCGGAGAAACAGCAGCGGAAGCCGTTCCTTGAAGACATGATGATGAAGCCGCCCCGGATACATTCTTCATGGGAACTTCCACGGTATGGAGCTTTTCAATGAATTTCAGAAGGTCAGCAGGAACTGCATCAATTCCATGGTCATTTTTCAATGATGCACACACCTTGCCGTTTTTCAGTTCACTCCACAGCGGATGTACAAGAAAATACGATTTTCCGTCATTCCCGTCAATTACAAGGACATTATTTCCGTCTGCCGTCTTCCTGCAGAAGTTCCTGCAGGAAAAAAGAGCAGCCTTATCCATTACCTGCTTCTCCCAGATACTGCCGGCCTCCAGATATCCCGGAATTTTTCCGGTACTTCCATAGGACGCAAGGTCAAGGGCAAGACGCCAGTTCAGGAGAGGATGGAAACGCTGGTTTTCATAGCTTTTCAGGCATCCGTAACATGATTTTGCACAGTCGTGGGCCATATATTTCTCATAATCAGTACCACCGGGAAGGAGCCTTCCGTAAATGATGCTGAAAATCCTGTCATCATGGACATACTTTACATATCCGGAACCATTTGGAAGGTTTTCATGGAATGTAAGTCTGGAAACTATCTCCTGATTCTTTATCCTGGTATCGTACAGGACTGAAAGTTCCTTTGTGTCTACCTGCATGTAATCCGTAATGGCATTACGCAACATTGTTCCAAAAGAAAGGAATGCCCCCTTAATGAGCCTGTAATTTTCCCGGTCATAAAGGTCAGTCAGCCGCTTCATGTCAGGATCATCAAATATGAATTCCAGGTTCAGGACACCGGTGACTTTCGTGGAAACAAGGGCAGCAGGCTGTCCGCCGTCAATATCAGTAAGATTTCCAGCAACATTATGCCTTTCAAATATGACTCCACCGTTATTGCCGCGGCAGAAGCTGAACCCCTTTCCGGAATTACTGTTGATGGAAGTTACGATACCGCTGTCACCATTGTACGAAAGCTTCAGCTTCATGTCTGGAACCGTCTTTTCAGCAAGGATTTCATGCTCAACGGAAGTTTCGGTTGAAACCGGATTATATTCAAAATTCCCTTTAAACTGTTTCCGGTAACGGGCATTGGTATAGTAGCCCTGCGGTGAATAAAGGTTGAATACAACGGCATCGGAATTCTGGATTACAAAAGACCTGCCGCATACCGGACATGAAGAATACTGCCTGGGTTTGCCGATGATCCTTGTATCACAGTTCCTGCACATGTAAAGGTTCTTTTCAACAGGAAGGAGTCCGCCAGTCTGGGTTCCCCGGTAGGCATTTTTGGATTTATCCATGTATGAAAAGCCGATTGCCTTATAAATCAGCTTGTCCTTTATGATTTCGCATCCCGGGGCAAAGACATTAAGGGCCAGGTCCGCATCCCGGTCAGCAACAGCCTTGAAGTCATTGCCGTCATGGCAGGTCAGTTCCCGTAAAGAAGTAGGCATGCCGAACATCGGCAGGAATCCCATGTCAGAAAGCCTGTGGGCCAATTTTTCCGAGAGGAATGACTTATCTTCAAGTTTTCCGTCTATTGCAGGAATAAGCCCGACATTAAGGTCTCCGATGTATGAAGCTATGGAATCCCTTTGCTTTACATCAATGAATGTACCGTAAAATTCCACTATGTCCTTTATGTCAGGACGGTGACCTTCAATCCATGACTTTACTTTGTCCCGGTTTCCATCATTCCATGCAGTTACGGTACCGAATTCCCCGTGGATGTCCCCAAGCTTACGGTTTTCTTCCATCTGTGAGATTCCTTCATCAAGGAAAGCATTATAGAAAACTTCCCGGATGCATGTCCTTTTCAGGATTTCATAATTTCCCTTATCCACATATGGTTCTGCAAATCCGGCCGTCCTGTATGTACCGTCTTTGTCCATCCTCATGTTGCTTACCATTGATTCAGGATTATTGTAGTAGTAGGAATCGTGGGTATCAGTCTTTGAGATGGTCAGGGCTATGCTGAGCGGCAGCTCCCGGCGGCCTGCCCGTCCAACACGCTGCTGGTAGTTGAACCGTTCTGGAGGAACATTCCCCAGCATGACTGCCTGCAGGTTTCCAAGGTCTACACCTGCTTCCATTGTAGTGGTGACTGAAAGCAGGTCAATGGAATCATAATCCCTGTCTTCATCACCAAGTACCTCATTCTGTATGAGCCGCTGCCTTTTTTCCTTGTCTTCATCATCAGTCTGGCCTGTAAGTTCTTCGCAATTGAGCCTTGAAAGGGACAGGTCTTCCATGGCCAGTTCCTTGTAAAAGTTTGATTCAAGTCCGGACACCTTACCGCGGCAGGAACCGTCAAGGACATTTCCACACTGTATGCAGATTCCGCCGGAATTCTGAAGATGGATAGTACCGCATGTAGGACACTTCCAGCAGTCATCATCAGGCAATGCCTTCTTAAACAGGAGTTTCATGTCATTCAATCTGAGGTCCACATTATCACGGCCGCAGGTAATGCCATTGTCAGAAAGATAATCCTTTAAAATGTCCCGCAGGTTGTTCCTGCCGGACACCTTTATGCCGCAGGCCTGCAGGTAATCAACAAGTTTCTTAGGGAAACTTTCAGGAGTACCAAAATGTTCCGCACCATCAAGCCTGTATTTTTCGCCAAGTATGCGGATGGAACTTTCAACTATTTCCTTTGTATAAGGTGCTTCAGGTTCAGGAGCATCATCCTTCAATACGAAGCGGCCGATTCCCTGTGATTCAAAGGACCTGATTTTACCACACATCATGACTTCCACCATTTCATTCTGGCAGTACTGTGCAAAATGCGGAAGGTCATTCTGGACGTCATTCCTGTCATATTCAGGAATGCTTCCGTTGGAAATGAGTCTGTGCCATGGCCGTCCCATAAGAGTCTGGTAATGTCCGTCATCCAGATTTCTGTAGGGACCTGCCGGGTTTATCTTGCATGAAATGAGTTTCTTTGAAACATCGCTCCTTAACTTCGTCATTTCGAAAAGGCATGAACCTGAATCATGTTCAAGGTTTTCAATGGCAGCCTTGTAATTATCCGGAAGTCTGATGCCCATAAGCTCACAATCAACAGCATCCTTTATTTCCTTGTAATACGGGTCAGATATGACGGCCTTTTTTGTTTCCATGGAAAAAGCCGCTGGAACCATGGAGCCTGCCCTGTATTCCTTCAATTCTTCAAGGATCACATCCCCTGAAACATCATCTAACACCTTCAGTATGGCAGAACGCACCGCATCCCTGTAATGGTCCAGGGCAATACCGCTGGAATATTTTGCTGCTGCCTGCCTGCTGTCTGAGAAAATCAGCAGTTTTGCATCCGGATCAGTTTCCCTTAATTTCTTCATGAGGGAATCTGCAAATATCTGGGCAACCTTCTGTGCACCGGTAGAATTAGGTGAAACCGGAGCCTGCTGCCTTACCTTCGCTTCATTCTGACGGATTCTTGGAGACTGCAGTTCATAGCCGCAGTTGGGACAGGAAACCGGGGCATCATCTACATTGATGGAACCTGTAATTTTGTCCCACTTGTAAAAGCATCCGCCTGTTCTTCCTGCAGTCCGTTTTGCCACACCCGTTGAAGGATCAAATTCAAAAGGATGGTTCCAGCTTCCATGAATGGCTTCCAGTACATTCCTGTCCCCGGAATCAGGACGGTAAAAATATTCCTTTATGTCCGAATCCCGCAGTTTTTCCTGTTCAAGTTCAAATTCCACGGGCTGGTCAGCATTCCTGTAACCTCCGGCAAACAGTTCACCGCAATGACGGCATACAAAGGCTTCATAAACCCTTGACCCGCAGGAAGTGCATACAGGCACCGGGGACGCAAAGAGCCTTCCGAATTTCCTTAGCGGATCAGAAGCATGTTTTCCAGAAATTCCGGAACAGTTACTGTTTGAGCATACATACAAGCTCCGCACGTTCTTTGCAAAATAATGGGCCCTGACAGGCTGGAACGGTTTTCCATCTGACTTTGACAGGTTAAGTATTACAAGAAGGCTTTCCAACGCAGAAAGGCGTTCGCTCCGTATCCCGGAATATCCGCTGAAAAGGATGTCTGCGACCTGTCCGGAATCCCTGGCATTTCCGTACCCAGGAAGGATGTTGTAAATCCGTTCCTTAAAATGATGCTTCTTTATGAACTCCAGCGGCGTCATGCTGCATTTTTCTTCAAGGAATGACAACGTCTCTTTTTCAACAGATTCATCAGAATTACATAGTTCAAGCCTTTCCTTCAGTTCAATGAGGAGTCCGAAAGGAAGCCGTTCCGATCCATCACATTCCACCGGAGAAAACGGCGGATCACTGATTATCCTGAACCTTTCCCTGCCTCCTGCATTGAAGAATCCTTCAAGGAATGAAGCCGTGGCATCATCCTGACTCAATGAAGCACTGGTTGCAATTATCCTGTATTTTCCGGGCTTCCCGTCAATTCCAAGGCGTTTCAGCAGGGTCTTGAGCACATATGAAACTTCAGTTCCGGCAGTTCCGCTGTAGGAATGCAGTTCGTCCACTACAAGGGTAATGAACGTCCCCTCTTTTTCAAGATATTTCCGGGTTTGGTCGAAGATTGAACCGGCTTCCAGTTCTTCCTGCCGCATCATCATTACATTGAGCATGCTGCTGTTGGTAATGAAAATGTCAGGGCAGTTTTTTTTCATGCCTGCGCGGCTCTTGATTTCCACGGAACCGGATTCTGCAGCAGCGCCGCTTTTGACGGTCTTTCCCGTATAGCGGCCGAAATAAATCCTGTCCTTGAAATCATGCTTCCTGTACCATCCGGCTGTTGTTCCGGAATCGAGGACCTTGCGGAGCTTTATCATCTGGTCATCAGCCAGGGCATTAAGGGGATAAAGGATCAGGGTCCGGATTCCCCGGGGACGGCCATCATCCTTCCAAGTGAGTCCTTCCTTTATGAGGTTTGCAACAGCCGGAATAAGGAAACAGTCTGTCTTGCCCGAACCAGTTCCGGTAGTCACGACAATATCCTTCCTCTTTCCGGCATCCTGACAGCAGAAATACTCAAAGGATTCCTTCTGGTGCTTATACAGGTCATGACCGTCAAGGAAACATTCCTTCATGAATGAAGAGACAGCTTCCTTTGCCGTTTCATCAAAACCGGCTGCATCGCAGGCTTTCTCTATGGAATAATTCTCTTCAAGTCCGTATTTCCTTACAAATTCAATGTACGGCCCTTTCATAAGCTCATCATCCATGGCATAGAGACCGGTCCTTTCATTCCTGTAGTAAGGACTCCTGAGGGGGATTCCCGTATTTATGTACGAAATATAGTTATCTAAAAATTCCCTTCTTATCTTAAGCGGGTTCAACATCGTCAATTCCTCCTGATGTATTTCCAAAAAGCATTTTTCAGAAATGCCTTTCCCTTAATGCATGCGGATCACCTTACTTGAAAAAATCCTTTCAATCTCTGAAAAGATTCCGGCATCCACATTCGTATACGAAACGTCATTTTTCTTATTGTACAGGGACCATTCAATTTTCAGCGGGTCAAGGATTGAAAGTGCCCTGAGTACCGGCAAAGGAAGGTCACTTACACGGCATGTGAAAATCCTGCTTTCAGAATCATATTCCATACGGTCAGCAATCCCCAGTTCTGCACGCATTACGCATTTAGCAATCCGTTCTGCATCAGGATTCACATTCCGGAGCGGTATCTGGTAGAAATCACCGGTCCCCATCCTGAAATATGAAGGTTCATAAGAAAACCTGGCTTTATCCATCCTGCATATGCCGCGGAAATCTGAGACGTTTTCCTTAAGCCGTACAAAGCCCGGATGTCTGTCTTCATGGTTTCCGAAATCCCAGACATACCGGAAGTTTCCGGCCTTCCTTGTCACCTTTGTCCAGGACTTTATGATGTCTTCCAGCGGAGGAATGTTCTTCAATATCTTAAGGACAGTCTGGCGTCTTTTTTCATTACAGCCGGATTCCGGGGCTGAACCGGATATTTCGGTTATAATCCCGCAGAAACCGGTCCTGGTCTTCAATTTAGGGCGTAAAGTGATTTTTCCTGCTCCGGCCATATCAACGGATATGGAAAAATCCGGGGCAAAATAACCGAGTCCTTTCCCGCTTCCGGTCCTGCATATTTCAATCATCCCCATTTCATAAAGCGGAAAAAACACCGGATATGCGGATTTTTCCTCAAGGTTCTCCCGGCAGAACACCGTAATGTCCCGCCAGCTTACGATGCCCCTTCCTTTTACATAGGCATAAAGCTCCGTAAGTTTTCCAAGGAACATACGCTGGCCGGGATCGGTTATGGACTGCATTTTAAATTCCGGTTCAAAAGGATTTGACCGTTCACCGAAAGGCTTTTCCTTCACGTCTTCATCAAAACTTATCCGCACGGCCCCCTTATCCTGAGAAACCGCCATATCATTTAAATTTATTTCAAAACAGTAACAGCCTGTAGTCTTGTTCTTCCAGTCCAGGACATAGTCCGGTCCCGCAAAAAACGCCGTATATTCAAGGAAATCTTCCCTGCATTTTCTGGAAAGCGTCCATGAAAAATTAACATGCCGGCATAAAAGCTTGAGGCAGCCTTCAAGGTCATAATCCCCGTCCCAGCCGTCCAGACCGAAGAGGAACCTGTTCTTACCGGAATCAGTTCCGGGACGCTTTCCGTTCAGCCTGAAAGACTCAAAATAAGGGGCCGGAAATCCATAAACCTGCCCTGCGTATTCAATTTTTGAAATGAATGGCGTAAGTTTCCCGTTTTTCCGTGAATAATAAATCACTATGGTAAAATCCTTTGTGCCGCAGCACGTTTCCGTAACGCACTTTTTCAGGAGGCGGTAATATGCAAGGAAATGAGGATAAGGCAGGTGCTCTGAAATTCCCATTTTTTCAAAAACATGGGCCATAAGTTCATTCAGCCGCATTACCTGGAACATTGAAAGCTTTTCATTGAGCCAGCCTTTTAACAAGGCAGAAAAACGGTTACCTGATTCAGGAGGCAGATTCCCTCCGCCGTCTCCATACAGCGCACAGTCAATGAAACATCCGTCATAAAGGAAATTCCTGCTTTCAAGATCATATTCAACCGGTGTAAATGCCTTTGCTTTTTTTACGGCAGCAGGCCTTACCAGCACTTTTCCTTTTGGTACGACAGTATTGCACGGATTGTACCTGAGGGAAATGACGCAGGATTCATCCGGGGTTTCTGCCGGGGCAAGGTTTTTCAGATTCCATCCAGTCACCGCCGGCTCCGGATTATTCAGGGGAATCCTTATGAAAGTAAGGATGATGGATCTTTCATTCCCACCATTACCGTCATAAAACCAGCTAACCTTTATTTCTCCCAGCAGCTGGATGCGGATTGACAGGGAATCCAGATACAGGACCTTATCAGTAAGCATGACTGACTCTGAATCAAGGCCGTTGGAAATGCGCACACATTCCGGGGGATGGTCAAAATGAATTTCAGGAGGGTGCTTACAGTCATAAATGTTACTGCGTCCGTCAAGGCAGATGCCCTTTTTCAGAGTACAGTCCCTTACAGTCTTGCGGCGGCTCTGGAAAATGCCGGAAATGGCTATGTCATCCGCAATTTCATCCCATTCAAAACACAGGAAGGATATCCCGTCATTCTGACACTTCATCGGGATCACTTTATTTCCATAGCGGCCAAGCTCCCCCGGACCGGCAAAGAAACCCACAAGACCAGGCGTTTCCTGCCGTTCCGGCGTAAATACCATAAGAGCCTCGTCATAATAAAACGGAAGGCCGCAGTAACTTCCTACCTTTCCTGCATCCAGAATTCCGCCGCAATATTCATGGAAAAGGAGTGATTTTTCAGGATCATAATAAACGGCTTCATCCAGATTACTGCCTTCACTTCCGTCATTACAGAAAACAGTTCCTGCCGATGAATACCAGCTGAGCCAGCTCTGGTAAAAACTATAGATTATGTTGATTTTCAGGTCATCAAACCTGTATTTCTGGAAACACCTTAAATTCCTGAAAGCCTCAATGTCAACGGATTCATCCTCAATTCCCTGGAAACTGTTCCGGATATTCCTTAATTCCCCGGCTTCAAAAATTTTCTGTGACCGTGGATACTGGACAATGCTGAATGCACCGGTCCTACGGTCAGGAATATGGATCCTTTTTCCCATTTTTTCAGGGAATTCCATCTGAAGGAATTCCCACATGAAAGGAGTCTGCCCCTTGTATTCATCAAATGCCAGGTTCTGCCTGAGGGAAGGCATCACTTCCTTGAATTTGTCCCATATCCTGTGGTCCGTATCTCCGGAATCATCAATGGCCACCCGGTTTGCAACAAGGGACTGGTATACACAGATTGACAGGGCAATGAAGAAATTTACATCAGAATTGCTTCCGGAATACCGGCTGTACCTTATCCCGACAGCATCAAAGGCGGATTTCACGCTTTCAGGATCAAAACTGCATCCTTCACATTCGCATCCGGCACAGATGGAAAAAAAAGTATAATCCTCCATCACAAGCTTTATTTCAGTACTTTTTGCAAAAAGCATCCCGTAAAAACCGGCAAGTTTCCGCCCCAATGTATTGAGCATCTTTACAGCAACTAATGAATCCAACTTCTTCCTCCAGATATGGAATCCCGGTGCAGGGCCTCAAGGTACCGGCGGCACGGATGGAAAATGCGCATGATTACACCAGGAGAATAATTATATCATACAAAGTGATGTTGTAAACTTTTTTATTCACCAGACTGTACATTCCGCATTTTCCTGATGCAGGTTCCGGCAGTATGGAAAGGTGGATTCAGGAAGCCGGCTTGAGGAACAGATGGCAGAAGAAAGCCGGAAAACATCAGGCCTGTTCTTTACCGGAATTGATTTTCTTCAGGAGGTGAAGGCAGTATGGGAAAATATAACAGGTTGCGCAGACCCATGCAGCCTGGTCGCAGAAACATATGGCAGTATATCCCATGACCGGTACACAGAAAAAACTCACGCTGATACGGGCAATCATTTCCATTACGCCGGAATAAACCGCCCTGTTGGAATATCCAAGTCCCTGCACCGTAAGGCGGGAACAGTTCAGGAATGAAATGACCGGATAGAAAAATCCTCCGATAAAAAGATACTTACCTGCAGCATCAAGAATCTCCACTTCCGAAGCAGGAATGAACATCATGGAAAGCGTCCGGCCAAAGAAAACAAGGACGGCTCCTGTAAAGACTCCAAGAATGATTCCGGCTCCGGTTCCCTTCCAGTAGCCTTCGCGAATGCGGCCGTAACGTCCTGCACCATAGTTCTGGCCTGCAAATGTGGCTACGGCAGCGGCAAGGGAATTGAACGGAGAAATGGCAAACTGTTTTATTTTAGTCCCGGCAGTAAATGCAGAAACATATACAGAACCAAGTGCATTATTGGCAGACTGCATGACCATGCTTCCGATGGCAGTTATGGAATACTGCAATCCCATGGGAACTCCCATTGAAAGCAGGACCTTTATTTTCTTACCGTCACAAAACCTGTCATCACTTTCAAGCCTTAAGATGCCGCATCTGGATATTATGTACAAAAGACACAGCGTCCCACTTATTACCTGTGCGATGACAGTAGCAAGGGCAGCCCCGGTACATCCGGCTTTAAATACGATTATGAATGACACATCAAGAAAGACATTAAGGATTGTCGAAACCACAAGGATTATGAACGGCGTCCTTGAATCCCCTATGGCCCGAAGGAATGCAGCCAGCAGATTGTACATAAGCATGGACGGGATGCCCAGGAAAATGATCAGGAGGTATGAATATGCATCTTTATAAATGTCAGAAGGTGTCGAAAGAATGAAAAGGATTCCGTCACAGAATATGGCACAGACTCCGGTAATTACAGCACCAAGGACAGCCGTAATGACGATAGCATTAAATACAAACTGCCTCATGGAGTCATATTTTTTTCCACCGAACATCTGGGCCACAGGAACTGAAAAACCTACGCAAAGGCCTTCACAGAATCCCAGCACAAGGAACTGCACGGAGGACGAAGCACCTACGGCGGCAAGTGCCCTGTGCCCGAGAAAACGGCCGACAATGGCAGCATCTGCAATATTATATGTCTGCTGGAACAGGGTTCCCAAAAGGAGCGGTACTGCAAAACGCAGGATGAGGGAAAGGGGTTCCCCTCCCGTCATGTCCAGAACCCTGCTTCCTGAATCATTTTTCATCTTGGATCATATTTCCATGTTCATTACATGGCGGACTTCTTCCAGAGTCTTCCGTGCAATTTCCCTGGCCTGGGCAACGCCATCATTAAGGACTTTCCTGATAAGTTCCGGCTGCTGTTCCAGTTCTGCACGCTTTGTACGGAGAGGACGAAGCTCTTCATTCAATGCTTCTGTAAGTGTAGATTTCAGCATTCCGCCGCCACCTTCACCAATGCGTCCGGCAATTGCTTCCGGTTCTTCGCCTGTACAAAGGGAAATGAGGCGCAGGAGGTTTGCAACTTCAGGACGGTTTACAGGATCATATGTAATGCGGCGTTCCTGATCGGTCTTTGCCTTCTTGATTGCCTTTGCAGTTTCATCTTCTGTGGCACTGAGCATGATGGTATTTCCGAGGGATTTGGACATTTTTGCAGTTCCGTCCAACCCCATGATCATAGGAGTCTTTGAAAGGAGTGCGTGAGGTTCCGGGAACACTTCTTCGCCAGGCTTACAGAACTTGTTATTGAAACGGCGGGCGATAAGGCGGGCAACCTCAAGGTGTGGAAGCTGGTCTTTTCCTACAGGAACTACATTTCCCTTACAGAAAAGGATGTCCACAGCCTGATGCACAGGATAAGTAAGCATACCTGCATTGACCGACTTCATGCCGCTCTTGATGATTTCGTCCTTAACAGTAGGATTACGGTCCAGTTCTGCACTTGAAACCAGCGTAAGGAACGGTACCATAAGCTGGTTTGCTTCAGGAATGTGTGAATGCGGATAAATGCATACATTTTCCCCGGGTTCAATTCCTGCGGCAAGATAATCAATCACCAGTTCCTTTGTATTCTGGCTGATCTTGTCAAAAGCATCGTGGTCAGTAAGCACCTGATAGTCTGCAATGAGGATCATCGTCGGAACACCCAGCTTTGAAAGGCGCACACGGTTTTTCAATGAACCGAAATAATGCCCGATATGAAGCCTTCCTGTGGGACGGTCACCGGTAAGCACGCGGTATTTCTTAGGATTGACCTTAATGTCCTCTTCAATTTTATTACTCTGACGCACTGCTTCCGCAAGGATTTTGTCAGCATTTGTCTCTAATTCTGCCATTTCATTCCCCATTTTTATTTTTACGCGGTTAATTTAAGGAGGTTCCTGAAAACCGTAATTTCCAGAGCAAACCTTAGCGGTTCCCGTGGGAAGCGGTCAAAAATGAACCCAACCGGCGTTTCACGGAATATTACATCATATGGAAGTTGTTTTCAATATGATGTATATTTACAGAATGAGAGATTCTTTTATTGACAGTACATTCCTTCCATGGATTGATTCATTCCTTAATTTTGAAAAACTTCCTGTAAAAAACATATTCTGGCTGGACATGATGGAAAGCCTCTGCTCCCTGTTCAACAACCCCGAAAATGCAATCCCATGCATACATGTGGCAGGTTCAAAGGGCAAAGGTTCCGTTTCAAGAATGGCTGCATGCATGCTTAAGGCGGCAGGAAAGAAAACAGGCATTTATTCTTCACCACACATTTCCGACTTCCGGGAAAGGATATCCACGACGGACGGCTTCTTTGAAGAATCAGTCTATGAAGCAGCCGGAAAGAAACTTATGGAACGGCTTGGAAAAGACACCCGCGGACTGCTTCCCGAAGGCCGCCAGATCACATGGTTTGAACTTGTAACGGTATTTGCATTCCTATGCATGAAGGAAGCCGGCTGCGATTTTGCCGTATACGAAGTAGGACTTGGCGGAAGGCTTGATGCCACAAATGTAATAACTCCGCTTGTAAGCGTCCTCAACACCATAGAGCTTGAACACACAGAATTCCTTGGTGACACACTGGAAAAAATTGCGGGAGAAAAGGCAGGCATCATAAAAAAATCCGTACCGGCAGTTTCAGCACCGCAGGAAGAATGCGTAAGGTCCGTATTCAAGGAAAAAGCCGCCGGACTTGAAACTTCCGTAGCATTCTCTGACAGCCTCGTAAAAAAATCATCCTGCCACTATTCCACGGAAAACGGCAAGACATTCATGGTAGTTGACATTGAATCAGAATTATTCAAAAGACCTCTGCATGCCAAAATGAAGCTTTTGGGAAAATGCCAGCTGCAGAACGCAATACTTGCAGCCGTTGCAGTAAAAACCGCAGTGCCGGAAATCACGGAAACGCAGATGGAAAAAGGACTGGAAGAAGCTGAACTTGAGGCACGTTTCCAGATATGGCAGGACAATGCAAAATATCCGGGAATTCCTTCAATAATAATCGATGGCGCCCACACCGTAAAATCAGCAGCCGGAACCATGGAAACATTCCGCAGCATATACGGTACGGATGGAAGGAAAAATGAATGCCACCTGATTTTTGCATGTGCAGCGGATAAGGACGTAAAAGACATGGCAAAAATGTTTGCAGGGAATTTTTCAAAGGTAACGCTTACAAGACCAGGAAGCACAAAGGCCTGCAATCCAGTTTCCCTCTGCAATGCATTCAGGGAAGCCGGCATGGATTTTACATTCAACGAAGATTATGAAAATGCAATAAAAGATGCCCTTGCAGAAGCAGACAGGGTGAAGGCGCAGGTCATGATATGCGGTTCATTCTATCTTGCTTCCGAAGCACTGAAGGTGCTTGAAGGCTGATTCTCAACAGCCACTATCCGATGTAAACGCGGCGCACCCTTTTCGTTACCGAAGTAAGCACTTCGTAAGAAATGGTACCGGCCTTGTCTGCAAGCACCTGGGCATCCTGCAGCGCACCGGATTCTTCCGGACCGAATATCACGGCCTTGTCCCAGCGCTTTACACCGTCATTTCCGTTACCGATGTCAACCATGCACTGGTCCATGCATATGCGTCCGCGGACAGGATATGGTTTTCCGTTGATGGCAACCTCAAGTCCGGCAAAACGCCTTAAAAGTCCGTCTGCGTAACCTGCGGGAAGTACGCAGATGTCGGTTTCAGAATCACATGTCCAGGTATGGCCATAAGAAACGGACATTCCTTTCTGGAAATGTCTTATGACTGAAACACCTGACACTAAGGCCATTACAGGTTTCAAATCAAGGGAGATTCCTTTTGACGAAAGATATTCCCTGTCAACTTCGTCAGGATAATATCCGTATGCAATGATTCCGGGGCGCACCATATCCATCTGCCATTCAGGATGGTCAAGAAGTGCAGCGGAACTTGAACAGTGGCATATGCCGGGATTAATACCGGCACTCCGCACTGAATCCACGGCTTCCATAAAATTACGGTACTGCATGCCGGTATATTCCCTGTCAGAGTCAGAAATACTGTCAGCAACAGCAAAATGTGTACACATTCCGCCAAGTGCCAGATGCTCAGATGAAACAACCTGCCTTGCAAGACCTGCAGCTTCTTCCTTATGGCATCCTACCCTGCCCATTCCGCTGTCAACGGCAAGATGTACGGGGAAACGTACATCATCCATCCCGGTCAATGCACAATAAGCAGAAGCAGCTTTGTCAAGGAGCCTTATATATTCAGAATCTCCGGCAAATGGGATTATTGAATGCCTGAAAAGATCCTCAAATTCTGAAGGAGAGCACATGCTCAGCATCAGAAGCGGAACCTTTACCCCTGCTTCACGCAGTTCAATGCCTTCCTGCACGGCAGCAACCGCAAGGTATTCCGCACCTTCCTCTATGGCAACAAAGGCAGACCTTACGGCTCCATGACCATATCCGTCTGCCTTTACAGCAACACACATCTTTACATCAGGTTTTATGTTCTTTTTTATTTCCTTCAAGTTGTGATGAAGGTTTTTCAAGTAAACTTCAGCGTAAGTCATCCTCATAATCCATGATTCTAAGACTTTGCAATACAAGTTGCAATAATGTTCCAGATATTTTCAAAATCAGGCTCAGGAAAAAAGGATCCAGCCGGCTTTCATTTTTAACAAGGCTACGTCCGTAACATCACCCACAGGTTACGTGCACACCACGGCTGTTTCAAGACTTTGTTGCCGCCATTCCATGCCCCCAGCATTTTTTCATCCTGTTTTTCCATATTACCGCCAGCCTTATCACTTTGTCCTGCACAGCCTGAAATAAAATGCCGGCATACCCTCATTCAGCCTTGTAGAAAATCTGCAAATAAGATATCATAATGGACAACATTTTTAAAAGGCATTATAAATGAAAAAAAGCATCGGAAAATTAATCATCACATCAGCAGTATTGGCAGCTGCAGTGTTTACTTCCTGTGAAACAACTGGTAATGTCAATGCAACAACAGAAAAAAAATCGGAATCCGGAACTGCATCTGAAACAACAGAGAACAATACAGGGAAAGAAGAAATTCCTGTAGATGAATTCGCACAGTTCAGGAAAGAGATGGAAGATTTTGAAATCACTGTAACGGCAGTCCCAAAAGAAACCGTAAAAAACAGGGATTTTGCAAGTCCATACAGAATCAAGGCCGCCAGTTCGGAAGGTGTCCCATACGCAGGTTTTGCCATTGATGTAAGCTACCCTTCATCAAGGGATGCGGGACTCTTGATGTTCTCAAAAACCCAGATTGTTACTGATGAAAACGGACAGGCTGAATTCATGCCTGGCAAACCGGTTTTTGCAGTAAAATCCCAGGTTACATTCACCCCGGCATGTCCTGATGCAGAGCCGGAACTCGTCCAGAAATGTTCACAGTCATCAAAAGAAGCGGTCTGGAAAGTAAAGACGAATGCTCCAAAAGGAACCGGCATACTCATTTCCATTAACGATTACAATAAAAGCGGAAAAATGACGCTGGGTTCAAACCTTTCTTCATCTTCAAAACTCCTTGGTGAATTATGGCGCGCCGGATATACTTCATCAGGAAATGCAGACTTCCATAATGAAGTTGACGGAGGAAACCCTGAATCCGTGAGGCAGGCTGCAAGGAAGATAGCACAGGGCAACATCCTTTATGTAGTATATGGAAAAGTAAAATATGCTTCTGACATAACGAAGGATGAAAACGGTTTTTATACACTGACGTTAAACGGTGAAATCGGATGCATTAAGATTGCTTCTGGTGAAATAATGACTGATACATCTAAAACAGTGACAGTAAAGGCAAAAGACCAGTGGAGCCTCTATGAATCTGCTTTAAATGAAATGGCAAGACAGTTCTGTGATGAACTGCTCTATTCTATATAGGAAAATTAAAGGTTATTCATCAGGTTCTGCCTGCTGGATTGCCATGAAAATACGGGTATTCCTGACAATCATGAATGAGATGCCCGGTGCATTTTAAGGTTATCAATTCCAATAATTTTAATGGAGGGTTAAAATGATTTATACAGACACACGTGATAAATCAGTAAAGACAGATTTTAGGACAGCTGTAATGAACGGCATGAATTCTGCAACAGGCGGACTCTACATTCCTGTTTCATTCCCCAAGCTCGATAAATCAATTACGGAAAGCAGTTCTGAACCTTCATTCAGGAGCATTGCTTTTGAAATGGCAAAACCATATGTTGAAGGTGAAATTCCTGATGATGACCTCCAGCAGATAATCGGTGATGCTTATCCTTTCCCGGCAAAGCTTGTCCAGATTGATTCTGCAAGCTATGTCCTTGAACTTTCGCATGGACCTACATGTGCATTCAAGGATTTCGGTGCCCGTTTCATGGCCAGGGTAATGTCATATTTCAACAGAGGCGAAAATGACCGCCTCCACATCCTTGTTGCTACATCAGGCGATACAGGAAGTGCCGTAGGAAGTGCATTCCATGGTGTTGAAGGTCTGGATGTGACGATTCTTTATCCGGAGGGAAAAATCAGTCCCCTTCAGGAAAAGCAGCTTTCAACATTTACAGGCAATGTAAGGGCATTAAAAGTAAAGGGAACTTTTGATGACTGTCAGAGGATGGTAAAGACTGCATTTACAGACAATGACCTCCGCAGCAAGTTCCGCCTTTCATCAGCAAACTCAATCAATATTGCACGCCTCCTTCCACAAAGTTTCTACTATATGTATGCATCGATTGCAGCAAAATGCAGGACTTCCGGTAATGACAGGTTTGAACGCCCTTCAGTAATCATGGTAGTTCCGTCAGGAAACTTTGGCAACCTTACATCAGGACTTATTGCCCGTGAAATGGGTGCACCGATCACCGGATTTGTTGCTGCAACAAACCAGAACAGGACAATGCCAGACTGGATTGCAACAGGCGACTATAATGCAAGACCTTCAGTTGAAACATTTGCAAACGCCATGGATGTAGGTGCTCCAAGTAATTACGAAAGAATTTCCGCCATGTATTCCCTTGACCAGGTAAGGCAGCTTTTCGCTTCATACTGGCTTGACAATGATGGAATCATCAAGTCAATCAAGCACTGCCACGATAACACCGGATACGTCATTGACCCGCATGGTGCAATTGCATGGAAGGCATGGGACGACATCAGAAGCGGTGCAATGGAAAAACTTTCTGCCGGTACAAAGAATGACTACACCCAGCCGGGACTTACACCTAACCTTCCTGCATGGTCTGGCGATATAATCAGCAAAAAAGCAGTAGGTATCATCCTTGAAACTGCAGATCCTGCAAAATTCGGTTCAACAGTAGTCCAGGCTATCGGACGCGAACCTGTAATGCCGGACCGTCTGCAGAAAGTAATGCAGCTTCCTGACAATGCAATTCCGATGGAAAATGATTACAACATGTTCAAGGAATGGCTTACAGCAAATCTGTAAAAAAAATGAGGGTATCCGAAATTTTTTGGGGATGCCCGGAATGAATTAAAGAAAATCCGGTGCAAAAACCGGATTTTTTTTCAATAAGTTTTTAGATTTTTTTTTATAAATTTCCATAATCTCCATTCAATTTCTTGAAACAGATGTATATATTTGTTATTCTGTAAGAAAAAGTTGGAGAAAGCAAATTGAAAAGTGATGTAAAAGTTAAAAAAGACAATGTCAGCGTGCGCCATTCCATCGGCTTGAAGCTGGCTTTCTGCATCGGTCTTCTTGTAGTACTTTCATTGGGTGTAGTCACTTTTCTTGTAAGCTACCTTATTACAACCGATACCCGCGTAACAGCTGAAGACAATAACCTTACGTTAAACAGCCGTTCTGCCAGTGCCGTAGAAAATGAACTTAAAACAATCCGTTCCAATGTCTTCCAGCTGCTGGACATGACCACAGTCATAGGCGGGGGACGCAGTGCTGCCCTTTACCACCAGACGCAGGCATTCTTCTTTGAACGGAACGAAAATATTGCAGCCATAATCATTGCAGAAGAAAAGACTGACAGTTCAAAAGACAATGTCCTTATGGTCAACAACAAGTTCTTTATTGCCAATGAACTTGAGGTTTCACTTATTGATGACTTTATAATCATGCAGGAAGACATAATAAAAAGGTGCAGCAAAGGGGAAACTGCTGCCGTAAATGCTTCACCCTGCTTCGGGCTTCCGCTCCTTTCGCTTGTATTTCCATGGGCAGAAAATGGACGTGACCAGTGTTGTATGATCCTCTTTTCAACAGAAACATTCACAGATTCGCTTTCATTGAACAGGAAATCTACAACTTCAACATTCATGGTAAACAAAGACGGTGACCTGCTCCTGCATCAGGATACGGACCTTGTAAAAGGTGGTGTAAGTTATTCAAATTACCCTCTGGTAAAGGCCATGTGGGAAAACAATGACCAGGACCGCCAGATTGTATTTAAGGATGCAGACGGAATTGAACATTTCGGGGCGTATCACAGGATAAAGATGGCAGACTTAGGAATAATGACCATCATTCCTACAGATAAAGTTTTTGAAGCCATCAATAAAACGACAAGGAACAATATCTACCTGACGGCAGCAATCCTTTGTGTCGCAATCATGTTCATTCTCATTTATACCCATTTCAGTATTTCAAAACCATTGAAGCTGCTCAAAAAGGCTGTCGAAGAAATTACAACCGGCAACTTCAATAATGATTATGTTGATGCGCTGAATATAAGAAGAAAGGACGAAATCGGAATTCTGAACAAAGGTACGCAGGATGAAAAGGAATTCCTTAATACTTTTGCAAAATTCACTAACCAGAATGTAGCCAAGGCTATTGCTTCAAAAACCCTTGATTTTGACCCGCACCTGAAGGACCTCACGATTTTCTTCAGCGATATCCGTGGATTTACTGCAATAAGCAACGGATTCAAGGAAAAATTCAAGGAACAGGAAATAGACGGAAAGCGTTATCCAGATACATCAGCTGCTGAAATCATCGGATTCCTTAATGACTATATGGGACGCATGGTAAACTGCGTTACCCTGAGCCATGGAAACATTGACAAATTCGAAGGTGATGCCATCATGGGACTCTGGGGAATCATGAGGAATGATGATGTTGAGAAAATCGACTCCCTTCCGGAAAACAGTCCTGAAAAAATCCAGCACCGGAAACATGTTCAGGAAGATGCAATCAATGCCATTTCCGGCATAATAGCCATGCGCTATGCCCTTATGGAATACAATAAGGCAGCAGAAGCCTATACGGAAGAACACAAAGATGAGTTCCGCGGAAAGTACAAGCCTCACATCAAGATCGGATGCGGTCTCAATACAGGACGTGCAACTGCCGGTATCATGGGAAGTGCAGACAAGATGGAATATACTGCCATCGGAGACGCAGTAAACTTCGCATCCCGTACGGAAGCTTCCAACAAAGCCTGTGGAACTGACATACTTATTACTGAAGATACATACAACCTCATAAAAAATGAATATATCAGGCTTCCTGAAAATAATTTTACGATTCCAGAGGAAAACAGTGAACGTGAAATTGTCGTTGAAAAAATTCCAGTTTCCTTTGAAGTAAAAGGAAAAGGTGAACAGCATTTCTACGGCGTTGTAAACATGCCGGCTTTTGACATTGAAAAATTCTTTAAAGCCGGTGATCCTGATTTTAAAGTTGACCCTGACTGTGCATGTGCAGTAGGTCCTGCAGGTCCAAAATCCATGAAGGAAGTAAGACAGCTTCTTGGAATTCCTACACCTGATTTTGAAAAGGTAAACCTTAATGAAGAAGAGAACAAAATCCAAATCAAGAAATGATCTCTTCACATTAAGTGAACGGATTGGATTCTGGACGACAAATATTTTCTGTATCATAGGCATTCTCCTCAACCTCTATTTATTTTTAAAGAGCTATACCATGTCTCTTGAAAAATTAAATGAAAAACCTATTGCAACGATTACTTTTAAATACAGGACCGCGCAGAGACGCTTTCTGGAACGTAATCTCTGGGACCGTCTGAAAAATGAATCACCAGTCTACAATGGTGATACAATCAGGACTGGTGACCTTTCAGAGGCTACACTCCACTTTACAAACGGAAACATAGTCAACCTTACTGACAATACAATGACCCAGGTGTTCTTTTCGGAAGACAATACCCTTCAGGCCTTCCTTTCTGAAGGTGGAATCACAGTTGACTCTACAGATGCCGAACAGGGTGCGGTCATCAGCTTTAACGGTATGGAAGTCGATATTGCAAAAGGTAGTTCAGTTTCTGCATCAGACGAAGGTGACGGCAATAATGATTTTGAAGTACAGGTTCTGTCCGGTACGGCAACCGTCAGCAGCAATGGAAAAACTGAATCCATTGCAGAAGGTGAAAAGTCAGCCTTTACAAAAGATGGAAAGACTGTGACACGGAAAATCACGGTGCGCTCCCCTGTTCCGAATTATAAAGTCCTGAATCATTCTGAACAAGAAATGGAAATTCCTTTTTCATGGAAACTGGACGGATTAAAACGGAATTCCACCATCGAAATCATTTTTTCAACAGACAGCGAATTCAGGAATATAGTAAAGCAGGTAGATGCAACCTCAGCCACCAGCAGAAAAATCGCTTTAAATTCCGGCACATATTACTGGAAGATTACTGCAACGGATAATGATTCGGAAGAAGAAAATGCATCGGTGTCAGCTTCTGGAAAAATGCAGATTGCACAGTCACTTCCACCACGGCTGATTGCACCGGTTAAAGATTTTTCATATGAATACAGAATGCAGAAACCTGCAGTCCGGTTCATATGGACAGAAACAGAATATGCATCTTCATATGAGGTAACAGTCGCTGACAATCCCGGCATGAACAGGCCGAAGTATGTACAGCGGACTCAGTTCCCTTCTTGTATAATTGGAAATCTGGATGATGGAAAATGGTACTGGCGGGTTACGCCTTACTATTCTGTTACAAATGTAGGACTCGATGCAGTTTCCCAGACAGGAAGCTTCTCCATTGACAACCGTGGCCAGCTGAAGATTCCGAAACTGCAGTTTCCTGCAAAAGGTGCATTCCTCAATACGAAAAACAATAACAGCAGGGTAAATTTCTCATGGCAGCCAGATAAAGAAGCCTCATACTATAACTTCATGATTGCTGATAATGAGCAGATGAGAAATCCTGTGTTCCAGCAGAAGACAGAAAGCAACTATTATCCGCTGGATGTTTCCACATCAAAGATTACCAACGGAACGTGGTATTGGTCTGTATCGACTGTTGATGTTGAAGGCAACATTTCCGAAAGGGCGGCTTCCCGTTCATTTGTTGCCGTTGATGGTGAAATCATACAAAAACTCATTTATCCTCCTAATAACTATGAAGTTGCTGCAAACCTGCTTTCTGACATGCGTTTTACATGGAAGTCGAACCTTCCGTTTGAAACAAGGCTCCAGATAAGCAGGACGGATAATTTCAAGTCAAAAGTGTATGACCAGAAAGAATCTGATACTTTTGATTCCGGCATCAGCATCCCTACCGGTCATTATTACTGGAGGATTATCAGCATTGATACAGATGGAAAGGAATTTGCAACCACACCAAGACTCATAAACATAATGCCTATGCTTTCTGCACCTGAACAGCTTATTCCTACAGAGGAAAAGAAAGCATATGTAAGACCTGAAACATTATACGTATTCCGCTGGAAGAAAGTTTCCGGCGCCGATTACTACAACTTTACGTTATCATCAGATGATTCAAAAGACGAACTTCTGCACCTGACACTACTTGAAAATAATGAGCTTGCTGTCAATATGGAAAATTATCCGAATGGAAAATACCATTGGACAGTGCAGGCATTTGCAAATGAACGTCTACTTGCATCAAGACGTTCAGGCCGTCTTTCAGAGACTGCTTTTGAAATGAAGAAAATCATTCCAATCAAACTCCTGTGGCCTGTAAACAATGACAAAATGGATGGTATCGCTGCAATCGAGAATCCGGCGAGTGTTACATGGGATAGTGTTGATGAACTTACCTCAAGTACATTTGTATTAAGAAGGGCATCGGACGGAAGGATAGTAAGTTCCACAAAGAATCCTGAAAAAGAAGTAAAACTTCCACGGCTTATGTCAGGAAGCTATACATGGACTGTAAATGGTATTTCGACAGATGATATAGATATCTCTCCGTCAAGAAGCGGTACATTCACTGTCCTTCCGGTACCTCCATTAGACACTGTAATGACTGACCAGCCGGAAAGCGGACAGATATTTGATGCTTATTATTTCCTTGATACAAAGAAAATTTCTTTTGCATGGGAACCTATAGAAAAAGCAACGGAATACGAAATAAAAATATTCGGTCCTGATAAGAAAAAGATTTTTGAAACAGAGACACGGGAAACCTCATTTGAGTTGACGGATATGTCAAAACTTAAGCGGGGAACATTTACGTGGACTGTCAAAGCAAGAAGGCTTCTTACGGATGGTACTTTATTGCAGGAAAGCGGTATTACCGAAGAAAAATTCGAGATTGACCTTCCTCACCTTAAAACTACGAGCCTGAAAGAAGGAATATACTATGGTAAATAAAAAGTTCTTTTTTTCGGCACTAATATTCGTATTCTCAATATTCATGGGGTTTACTCAAGACCTTGCAGATGAATCTGACGAAGGTTTTGAGGACAGTGAATTTATGACCATAGTCAATAACGAAGAAAATTCTCCAAAACCGGATCCGGAATGTTATCTTGTCGAAGATGAAACCGGTTTCAGATTCTTCCAGAAACTGAAATGGGATGATTCTGGTATTGTCTCCCATTACCTGATAAAAATTGAGAAGGAAATTCCAAAATCCCGTGGAAAATATGAACCCGTTCTTGAAGAAGAAACAAAAAATACGGAACTGGAAGTTTCACTTGAGTCTGGAAATTACCGCTATAAAATTTTTGTATACAATGTTCTGGATCAGCTTGAAATTGAAACAGAATGGATGCCTTTTGTAATACAGACTGCTTACCAGCCGGAAATTAAAGATGTTTCACCATCCATTGTTTATCTTGAAGAGGATCCGGATGGAAAATATACAATCAACGGCCGTTATATTACAAAAGATGCAGATATAAAAATCCATAAAACTGGTAAAGGCGACTCTTTCTATCCTGACAAGACGGAAATTTCTGATAAAGGAAACAGGGCAAAGATTTCTTTCAACATGAAAAAAATCGATACCGGAAAATACCAGATTGAAATTACAAACCCTGGAGGATTGAAAGTCCGCAGCAATGATTTCATAATCAAATTCAAGAAGCCGGTTGATTTTAATATAAGTGCTGGTTATGCATTACATGCAGTTTTGTTTGATGGTACTTTTGAGCAGTATTTGGGACATACTGCATATCCTTTAGGCCTTACAGCAAAAATGTCACTGATTCCAATAAAAAAGCGTTTCGGATATTTTGGAATTGGTGCAATTGCAAGTGCTACGACGATAAAACAGGAATTTGACGGCTATTCAATTTCAGGAAACATACTCAACATAAATGGAAACCTCATATATCAGAAACCGCTGCTAAAACGAAGGATCATGCTGGAAGCTTTTGCAGGTGCCGGTGTAGTTTATTTCGCAGATTTTAAGTACCAGTTCCCCCACAATTATGTTTCGCCACCACTGAATTCATTGAATTTTACAGCAGATGCAGGAATTTCTGCACAATTTTATATTACAAAAAGACTCTTTGTTGATACTACAGTGCAGTTCATATATGGGTTTACGAAAGACATGGATTTTGCGATGGTAGTACCTCAGGCACTCATAGGCTGGCAGTTCTAATTTTCGAATCTTGATTCAACGCATCAGGAACATCGCCGTTCCAAGTGGAAAAATCCACCCCGGAACTAATACATTTCATTACATTCCAGAACATTCAGGATGATTTTGCATCCAGACATCAAATCCACCGGAACAGATAAACTGCCATATCCATTGTTACAGAAAACTACATATTTGAGTATGTCTGGATGCTGTCCTCAAGATGTTCAATCCTTATTCCTGCTTCTGCAAACATCCTCATGGAATCTTCTTCGTCATGATAATGTTTTTCACATACTACCCTTTTTATACCACAGTTTATTATAAGCATTGCACATGTACGGCATGGAGTCATTTTGCAGTAAACTGTTGCCCCATCAATTGAAATTCCGCGTTTTGCAGCCTGACATATGGCATTCTGTTCTGCATGCACGGTACGGACACAATGCTGGGTTATTGATCCGTCAGCATGAATCATTTTCCGCATCAAATGTCCCACGTCATCGCAGTGAGGAAGCCCTGCAGGACTTCCGACATATCCGGTTACAAGAATCTGGTTATCCCGGGCTATTACACAACCGGAATGCCCCCGGTCACAAGTGGCTCTTTTTGCAATAGTTCTTGCAACTTCCATAAAATATTCATCCCATGTTGGACGCACATTTATTGCGGGATTTTCGTTCTCAGACATTATCGCCTCCTGTCAGATGGATTTACCGTCATCATCTTTTACAGAATAAATATAACAGACACATATCTAAAAGTCTATGTCTGTAGTTTTTCCGGCTTTTTCCATAATAAAAAAGCTGGTGCAGTCCATAGTGTTGCTGATCTATAGCGCACCTCGATGCAAAAGCATTTGAATCAGTTCTGATGATGTGGAAAAAGGGTATGCAGAATAAACTAACTGAATGGTATAAAACAAAGTGTAAAATTTTTAGCAATACCAGAGACGGACATAGCGAAAAAAAATGCTTCAATCAGGTGTTTTTTTGCAAGTTTTTCATATGATATATTACAGAGGTTTTTGCACCATAACATGGTTGCAGATATTGCCTTATTGACTTGTTCGCTTATGCAAACGGCAAAAAACATTCTCAAAATTGATATTTTGAGAATGTTTTTTACAGGAGGCTTAGCAAATACCCCCGCTCTTATAGCGCGGTGCCATTTGCTTTGCAAATCTGCGTTGCAGATATTGCCTTATTGACTTGTTCGCTTACGCAAACGGCAAAAAACATTCTCAAAATTAATATTTTGAGAATGTTTTTTACAGGAGGAGAAATGTGTTTTATTGATTTTAAGAAGATGGTGGCCGTAATGACAATCCTTTCTATGACAGGATTGAGTCATCCCCAGGAATCCGTTTCCAAAAAGGAAATCGCAGATTTTGAAGCAGACAACAGGAAATTCATGACTATGGAAAGCGCATCGCCTGGAAACATCGAATCCATAAAAAAATATGTGGACGAAAATCCAGAATCCCCGACAGGATTGATAATGCTCTTTTTCAATGCCTACAAACAGAAATCCAGTGATACTGCCGGATATTTTACAAGGGCATCAAAAATTCTGGATAAAATTCCTGATACTGAAACCGGAAAAGAATTGAAATCCCTTTACTTCTATACATGCGGAAACATCCTTTTAAATGAAAAAAAGAAAAATTACAGCAAAATAAAGCAGCTTGCTGATACTTCATATAAATACGAAAAGAACATCGGAAAGAAAATTTATCGTGAAATTGCATACAGCTATGTGTTGCAGGGAAATAACATGATGGCAAGCCAGTTTTATAAACTTGGATTTGAAAATGAATATGACATAAAAACTGCAGGAACAGAACATCTGCTGAATTATATAATTATTAAATTCAACAGCGGCAATAAAGACGAAGCCCGTTCTGCATTAACGGCCCTCAAGGAATATATCTCCAGAAAAGATGCCAGATGCATAATGAATTTCGGCACGGTAGCAGGAACGGTTTTCGAACTCAATGAAAAATATGAAATGACATTCATGTCTGCTTTCCTTGAATATGAATTATCAAGATGTTACAAAAAATCATCAGAAACAGAATTCCTGAAACTTATAAAATCCATGATTCCTGAATATTCAAAAAAAGCTGGAAAAGACCTGACATACATACTTGATTTCTACAAGAAATATTTTTCAAAAAAACATATCCTGACCCATGAAGACCTTGATGTATTTGAAGAAGAAACAAAAAACTATTATCCAGTCCGGTTCATGTATCTTTCAAAACAGAAAATGACAGAACAACAGGTTAAAGAAGAATATGATGACCTTTACCTGTTTTTCAATATGTATCCTTCATTCTTTTACATGTTTGCTGACCAGACAAAGGGCATGAAAAATGACATGCACTATAACCTTCTCCACGGTGTCCTTGAAGTTGACAAAAACAATGGATTCGGAAAAAGCATTTTCTACGAAAAAGCCAAATATGAACTCCAGACAGCCGGAAAAGATGTAAAGGGCTATTAAGCCGGAAAAATCTTTCTAAGTCACCGTCAAAGGCATGTATAGATTTTTTAAGAGACTTCTTACATGTCATTTATTCCTTCTGGTGACTGAAAATCAAATTTTTTCTCATCATTTTTTTTATAAGGAAACCTTTGATGATTGTATTTTCAGAGGCACTTTAAAATTACGATGATTCATGCCTTGTAGTTTTTTAAGGTTGGAATCCCGCAGACTTATTCGTGCCGACGGTTTTGATTCTTGGATGCACGCATTTAGGATGCACGCATCCAGGATGCTTGCGTCGAGTTTCGTCATTCACTGCGATATTTTTATAAAAGGCTATGTCCGGCTATAGTGTTGCTGAGTGATAACGAATTTCGAGATATTGATGTTCTGATAGAAACACTTCTACTTTATGCTGATGAATGCTATGTAGAATTAATGGTGAAATTAACTGCATAATTGTGAAAAAAAAGTGGGACGCAGGGAAAAAAGCAAAGGGGGAACCTCTGGGGGATACCTTGGCTTTTTTACCGTCGCTGGGACCCGCTTTTTTTTAGTAAAATGCAGATTTTTAGCAACACTTTTTACGGACATAGCCTTATAAAAAAGCTGACCATGTCTGGTTATAACGTTGCTGAGTAACAACGACTCTCGAAATATCGATGTTCCATGCTAATAAAAAGGCTATATAGAATTAATGGTAATTTTAGCTGCATGGTAACGCAGATTTTTAGCAACACTTTTTACGGACATGGCAAAAAAAATTTATTAATCCGGGGAAATTTGTGACACTTAAGCGTATGTATATTACAGCTGGACTTATTCTTGCAGCAGCAGGATTATCATCTTGCAATTCCAGAAGCAAGATTGCATCTGAAGGATTATACAGAAAAGCCATAATCCTGTATCAGAATAAGGATTTTTCAAAAGCAGAAACAGTCCTTTCACGGGCACTGGAGCTTGACCATAAGAAAATGGAAGCAGCCTTCCTTTATGGAAAAACACTGTTCCTGCAGAAAAGGTTTTCTGATGCAAAATCAGTATTCAATGACATAAAGAAAATGGAGGTTTGCAATTATGATGCACGCTTATGGTATGTAAAAAGCTGTCTGGCAGACAATGAGCCGGAAGCAGCAAAAATTGAACTTATAAAAATGCAGGAAAAGCATCATGAAGACTGGAAAATATATTTCTATCTGTATATCGCTGAAATGAAATCAGGAAATGCAGATGAGGCCCTGAAAATGCTGAAAGCGGCAGAAGGAATTATCCACGAAGGCTCCGCAGTTTTTTTTGAAATGGCCTGCTTTTGGGAAAATCTTGGAATAAAGGATAAGGCCCAGAAATATTTTGATTTTTACAGGAGTTTTAATGAATTATAAAATTTTATTTTTAACATGCTGCATTTTTGCAGCAGGAACAATTTTTACATTTGCAGGAACTGCAGGTGGACATTCTTGTACCGCAACCGTTTCAATTGACAGCATTTCCCAGAATGATATTGAAAAACAAATGGAAACACTTGTAATACAGAAAATAAATTCATCCGGTATTTCAGGGATTCCACTTCAGCTTGCAATCACCATAAACCAGCGGAATTTCTTTAAGGGTTTTTCCAATCTGAACTCCATTTTCATATGTTATGAAGCTATGGAAAAAGAAACCGGGACAACTTACAGAGGCAGTTTTTCATTGGAAACAAAATCTTCCGCAGTATCCGGCATAATGCAGGAAAAAACAGCAGTACGCATTGCAAAAGATGTTGAACGCAAAATCCGGAAAAATTCTTCAAAGGAAAAAAACGCAGAATGAAGTACATTTCCATACTGTTCTTAATCTTAATTTCCGTACAGTCTGCCTTTCCTGAAATTTGCATAGACTCAGCAGAAAAAGCAGTATTGACAGGACTTGAGCATTCAACGGAAAGGAAACTGGAACTTCTATACACCATGGAAAAATTAAAAGGGACAAGGATTGCCATACAGCCATTTCTGCCTGCACTCACCTTCTCATGGAATGAAGACGACAGGATAATTCCAGGAAATCCTGATTCACGCATGAAACAGCTGAATATGGGAATAAGCCATAAAATCTTTGACGGTGGAAAATCAAGACTGAATTACGAAATGAATCTTTCGGAATCATACCTTGAATATTACAGTCATTTAAAATCACTGAAAAATTTTGAATGCAGTATTACGGAATCATATTTTTCATGCATGAACCAGATGGAAAAATGTCAGATTGCAGGACAGCTTCTGGAAAACATGAAGGCCTTGGAACCTGTTTTCAATAAACAGCTTGAAAACGGATTCATCCTGCAAAGTGAATATCTTGAATATGTAATAGCGGTAAAAAAAGCTGACATACAACTTCAGGAGGAAAAAGAAACAGAAAGGCGGAACATAGAAGATTTCAAAGAACTTCTCGGTTTGAAGGACGAACAGGTTGAAATTATTACAGTTCCACTTTGTAACGAAATTACGGAAAGTATGCTGCTGAAACCCCATGAATCAATGCTTTCCGCTTCGGCAAAATCAAAAAGCATTGAATTACGTAAACTGAAACAGGAACTGGAATATGAAAAAAAGCTTAATGCATTCCAGAAAAGGATTTTCATTCCATCAGTATCAATTGCTTCCGGAATCAGTTTTTCAGGTAAAAACTATCCTCTTACAGAACCACAGTACACCCTGAGCGTTGGAATAAGTTTTGAAAACAATCCCTATATGCAGGCTGCCTATGAAAATAAAACCGGGTTCCGTAAGAACAGGCTGAATGAATATGGCAACAGCTTTTCATCGCAGATTCATCCTGACTTGTCTCATGGAAACCGTATGAATATGGCGGATATAAAGGTAAATATGGATATTTTGGGAATAAGAAAGATGGAAAAAAATATTTCAGATTCAATTGCACGGATAATTGAAAAGCATGATGAAGAAATCATGAAGCATCAGGTTGAAAATGAAGTCCTTTCATTAATGCATGAAAAAAATGAAATTTCAAGGATCCAGGTTGTATCAGGAATGATGAAGAAAAGTGATTTTCTTAATGAACTTGTGGAAATATCAAAACAGGAAATGAATATTTCAGAACAGAAAATGAGGATACTGCTCTATGAAAAACAGCTATCCATAGAAACCGGTATTCCTATAGGACTGCAATTTGATTTTGGAGGAAAATCATGACTGGAAAGACAAACAAAAAAATTTCGCTGCTTTTGATTCCGTTTATTTTTGCAGCCTGCAAGAATACAGACGTTACAAGTATTGAAAATGACAGTTTCCACGTAGAAACAGTTATGGCAGAAAAAACAAGCGAGCAGGAATGGCTCAAGACATTCGGCACTGTCATTTACAATAAAAAATATGACATTACAAGTCTTGCGGAAGGTACGATTACTGACATCAGGATCAGGGATGGTGATTATGTAAAGAAAGGTTCAATCCTGATGAAGATGCGCAACATTCAATATGAAATACAGCAGACACAGGCTGAAAATGTACTGAATTCGGCGGAGGCAAACCTGGACCAGGCAAAAACGGATTATGCCGAAAGCAGGTTGTATGCAGAAAAGAAACTGATTTCACTGGATGCCGCAAGGAAAAAGTATGGACAGAAAAAGAAAAATTATGCTGCAAAAATGGAAAATTTCCTCAAAAATGAAGAATTGTATAAAGTCGGCGGCATAACAGAAAATGCATACGAAGAACTCAGGATTGAACTGGAAAATGCTGAAACAGAGCTGGCATTGCTTGAAAATGAACTGCAGATGGAAGAACTGGGATTACGGGACCAGGACCTTATAAATGCCGGATTCATTCCTGAAATTGATGAAATTAAAAGAAATGATCAGCTCATCGAACTTATGCTGCTTTCTGCAAAAAACCGGGTGAAGATCGCCGAAACTGATGTAAAAAATGCAAAAGGAAATTTAAGGTCAATCAACCGCCTGATAAATGAACTTACAGTCACAGCACCGGCAGACGGAATAATCGGGAACATTTTTCATGAAAACGGGGAACACATCCAGCAGAACGAAAAAGTAATTTCCATCGTCAATCTTGATACAGCCGTAATCCTTACAAACATTCAGGAAAGGGACATGCCGGAAATAAAATCTGATGCCCAGGTTTCAGTGGCAATTCCTTCAATTGATTACGCAGCAGAAACCAGCCTCAGTTACATCTCTCCTTTTGCAGATTCTGAAAGCGGGAATTTCAACGTAAAGATTGATGTGGCTAATGCTGATAATGCAATAAAACTGGGAATGTATGCCGACTGTCTTATAAAGAAAAATTCTTTTCAGGATTCATACGCAGTTCCGGAAACCTGCATTGTAAAAAAAGACGGTGGAAAAGCATTCCTCTATGAACTTGTAAACGGGCATGCTTCCATGTTCGAAATTGAAATCCTCAAAGAAAACGGAGGATTCATATATTCTGATACCAAAGATATTGAAATGAAAAAACTGATAAATTATCCGCCAAAAAACATGACAGATGGATGCACCGCCTATGAAAATTCGTAAATTCATATATCTGATACTGGTTCCATTCTTACTTCTGTTTGAATCCTGCGAGGTACTATCTTTTGAAGAACTTGAAACAAATATTTCGATTCCGGCAAATACCGCATTTTATGGGCAGGAATCAGTAACATTGTATTTTTCCTGCGAAATGGACAGGAAAAAATGTGAGGACTTGATTCAGTTAAAAAAATCAGGTTCCGTCATTCCTGTTAAATTTATATGGAATGGCAGAAATTGCATTTTTTCACCGGAAGAAGGTTTCATAAAAGGTGCTGAATATTCACTAAACGCTTCAGGGCAGGCTTTGACCGCAGATGGAAGGTACTACACAATGAACATTACAAGGAGCTTCATATTCGGGACTGAATCAGACATATTCTTTATAACCGGATATGAAATGCCAGGTTCCGGTGATGCTGGAAATGCAGGTGCATTGAAAATACATTTTTCAAAACCGGCGGATTCCCCGACATTTGAACTGAATTTCTCAATTTCGCCAGCTGTAAAAACAAAAAAAGAATATGCACCGGATATGAAATCTGTAACCATCATTCCAGAAGAAAAATGGGATGCCAATGTCTTTTATACATGGATGCTGCGGAACTGCTACAGTAAAGACGGCTACCTGTTGAACCGCAGTTATACGGATTCCTTCCGTGGAAATGCAGATTCAATGCAGCCTGCTGTCACCGGAATACATCCGTCAAAAGAAATATGCGGAAATACATCTGTTTTTAAGGAAAGAACTTTAAATGAAATATATCTGGATGAGCAGATTGCAATCATTTTTTCAAAGGAAATGGACTTTCAATCCGTACAGAATGGAATAAGTTTTTCTCCTTCGCTTTCAGGATTTTTTGTCCGTCAGAACGGAAACACATTTGTTTTCCATCCCCAGAACAAACTTAAGATTTCACAGGAATACATAATGAAAATCTCAGATTCCGTCAGGGACCTTAACGGCATCCCCCTTTATGAGCCGGCATACCTGAAATTCAAAGCAGCAAACGATTTCCTGAAAATTGACGGCATGTACATAAATGACATTAACAGGATTATTCCATGTAAGGACATACAAAGCGTAAAGATACAGGAAACAGATACCATATTCCTGGACTTATATTTTTCAACATCCATTCCACCAGAAAAAAAAACTGATGTAGAGAACGGCGTCTTCCTGGAAAATTTCTTTCCTGCAGATACAAGCGTACCGGAACTGGTTTCAATACATTGGAACAGTGAGGGCACATGCTTTACCACACGTTGGAATAATATCACCAGAAGTACGGAAGATGAAAGTTTTTTCTACAGATTGAAAATATCGGGAAAAGCTTCCGGCATTGTCAATGCTGAATCAGAATACATGGAGGATGACACATGGTGCGTAATGAAATTTCTCTGACAAAATTCCCTGCAGTGTTTTTCTTCCTGACATGGCTTTTATTTACCAGTTGTGAAAATCTGGTTTTTCCAGAATTCAATGTAACGGATGTAAAATATGATGAAGATGAAATTACTCTAAGATTCAGTGCAGAACCAGATTATGGTTCCATAGCATCAAGTTTTACGTTTCTTGAGGATGAAAAACCTGTTTCTGGAATATTTTCTTATAACGGAAATTGTGTATCTTATAAAACCAGTACGAAAATATCAAAATCCCATAAATACAAACTGGTACTGAATTCCAGTGCTGAGGATAAAAACGGGATATCAATGTCATCTGATTTTGTTTATGAATTTTCGCTAAAGGATTCAACAGACAATCCCGGGATAAAAGGCATTTCTACAGTAGAAAACCAGGAAAACATGGTAACCGGTATTTCTGTAGCATTTACAAAGCCGGTACAGGAAGAAAGTTTTATAAAATCATTTTCAATAATGCCATCCTGTAATTTCCTTACCGAATGGAATCCTGATTACAGCAACGTGCTGGTGACCTTTTTGAAGCCGCTTAAAGAAAACACGCTTTATACCATCAGTGTTTCAGATGAACTGTCCGACATGGACAATAACCATCTCCTGAGGGAATATTCCCACAGTTTTTATAACAATAAAAATGACCTGATACCAGAATATTCCATTTTCGCATATGAAGCAGACACAAATACCGTCATCCGTCTGTTACAGAAAGAGAAAAATAATGGAATTGATTTTTCAAAAGATTTTCACATCAAGTTTAATAAAATGCTGGATTCTTCAACCTTCAGTGCAAACATAAAGATAAGGCCTGAAACATCATATTCGCTGGTGGCAGATCATGCAGAAAATACAAACCTTTCAGATTCCGTACATCTGAAAATCAACAGTGAAATTCCATATGGCGCAGAATATATAATCACCATAAATGACGGAATATGTGACTCTTCCGGAAGGAAAATAGATAAGGGTGAATATCCTGTAGTAAACAATTCAGAGAGAAAGCAGCCCGTAAAGTTCATATGCGGAGTCTTCAAGGCTGCAGGGCAGTTTCATTTATTTTCAGTGGAAGAAAATTATACCGACCTGCTTCTGCCATGTGAAGTTTACAATCCTGATTTATATATTGATACTCCGTTGTTCCTTTTCTTTGACATCTCGGAAAAAGCTTCCGGTTTGGACCGGATTTCGCTGATGGAAGGATTGTCAATAAAAGCCACAAACACTTGCACAAACATAAGTATTTCCGCAATAAATCAATCTGACTACAAAGAATTACAGGCTGCGGATCCTGGTTTATGGAATTTCATCAGTGAAAAAATGATTGGAACAAAAAATCCTGCATATGCGGCCTGCAATGTAAAGATAAAAAGTAAAGACAGACAGGGACTCATAAAAATATATCTGGATCAGAATATCTGCGACAATCTGGAAAATAAAATGGAGGAAAAACTGCAGTTTACCTGCAATAAAAAATAATGGACAGATTAATAAAATTTTCAGTCAGCCATCCGGTTTCGGTCTTAATGTATCTTTTTATAATACTGACAGCAGGTGCAGTATCTGCTTTCTTCATTCCGGTAGATTTCTATCCTCCGGTGCAGGAAAGGAATCTTATAATAACGACAGAATATGAAGGTTTTAATGCAGAACAGATAAGGACCCTCATTACAATGCCAGTCGAAGATGCTGTCTCTTCATTAAAGGGGCTGAAAAACATTGATTCTGTTTCCAGGGACAATATTTCAATCATCACGGCAGAATTCCATTGGGGAACTGATATGGAAATGGCACTCCTTGAAGCAAAAGAAATTCTTGACATAAAATATCCTTCCCTGCCGGACAAGTGTTCAAAGCCGGAAGTCAAACTGCAACCCTTCGACGAAGATTTTTTTACCATTTCGATAATTCCAAAAGGAAAAATTTCAGACATATTTTCAATCACAAAAAATGAATTGAAATCCCGTTTCCAGCAGATTGAAGGTATTGCTGAAATAAAAACCGATGGAGGCACAGAAGAAGAAATCGTCATCGAGACTGACCGGGAAAAATTGGAATCAAAGGGACTTACAATTGAACAGGTTGGAAACATAGTCGATTGTACCAATATTGAATATCCTGCCGGGACAATTACTGTGGCTGACAAGGAAATAATGATAAAAACTGATTCCCTTTATAAAACCCCTGAAGATATATTGGAAACTCCCGTCAAGACATCTTTTAATTCAGTATTGCGGATAAAAGATATCGGTCAGTTGAAAATCATGCCGCAAAAGCAGACTCACAGTATTTTCTTTAATGGAAATGAATGTATGAAAATATCGATATCCAAAAAGAAAAATGTAAATCCATTGAAGTTAAGCCGCAGACTGAAAAATGAGATAAATTCCATGAAAAATGACTATAAGAACATGATGGACATACAGGTAATTAAAGATTCTTCGGAAGAACTTTCCCTGTCACTTATATTATTGACCGTTTCAGCAGCTGCAGGCATGGTTATTTCTTTCCTGATCCTATTTTTCTTTTTCCGCAATCTGTCAGACTGTTTCTGCGTAATATCTGTAGTTCCATGTACAGTGATTTTCATAATATCAATCCTCAAGACCTCAGGAAAATCCATCAATTCAATTTCACTGACAGGAATAGCCATATGCATCGGAATGATAAGCGACAGTGCAGCCATAACAGTCGAAAATATAAAGCGCAATCTTTCAGCCACAAAAGGTGGAAAAACTGCTGGAATTGAAAATTACAGCCGGATTATAATTGAAGCAACGTCAGAGATCAAACTGTCTAACCTTGGCTCAAGCCTGACGACCATAATCGTATTCCTTCCGGTCCTGTTTACGGAAGGTTATTTTGGCGAACTCTTTTCGGATCTGGCAGTTCCGGTGCTTGCAGGGCTGGCTTTTTCTTCACTATATTCTTTTTCCGTGATTCCAGCCTGCATGGAAATTATTTACAGTAAAAAGAAAGCCAGAATGGAAAGCCTGAAAAAAATGGATATTCCTTGCATTGAAAAAATCATGAAACTTGCAGAAGGAAACAGTGTTACAAAATCAATGATTTTTTCTGCAGTTTCTTTGATTATTACAGCATGTCTTTTTACAATCTGCCGGAAAGAATTGACACAGCAGACCAGAAGCAGCTATATCAGTTTTTCATTCAATGCTGGAGAAAACCTGTCACTGAAACAGAAAAATGAAATAGCTGCAGGGTTGTGCGCAAGAATACTGGAAAACAATGGGATTGAATATGTGGAAATAAAAACAGGACTTAATCCATCAGACTCAGCAGAACTGGCTGATGCAGGGAATTCCGATGGAAAAATAGAATGCCTCATAAAGAAGAAGAAAGGAAAAATAAAGAATAATGACGCATTCTTAAAAGACCTCTGCAATGAAAAACTTAAATCAGGAAAAACGGACCTGCTTCAAAAAATTCTTGGTATTGATGATTCAAGTTACATAGTGACGGCCGAAGGAAATGACTCCCTGAAAATTAAAATACAAGAATATGCATCTGGTGAATCAGACATAACGCCATATAATTACACATTCCAGAAAGATTTTTCATTGGACAGGCAGAAAGCCGTATTTTATGCAATTAATCCAGCAGATATTTTTACATCACTAGGATTTGCAACAGATGGATACTTGTGTTCCCCGTTTTATAAATCTGGAAAAGAAATTCCCATAAGGATACGGATGGACAGGAAAAATACAGACACAATGGAAGCGCTTGAAGAATTGAAAATATCAGGGAACAATTCGGGAGTTCCATTAAAGGCACTGGGGCATTTCTATAATAAAAATGAAGAAAACATATTGTTCAGACATAACAGGAATGATGCAAAAAAAATCACATTTCCGGTAAAAACAACCGGACTCATATCACGGAAACAGGAATCCATACAGGAATTCCAACACACATCCTTTATTTTAATCATTTTTGTAGTGCTCCTTATAATATGTGTGCTCGGAGCGCAATTTGAATCATTACGGCTGTGCTTTCTGTTTTCATTGCCGTTTCCCGCTGCAATGACCGGAGCTTTATTGTTCACAATAATATCCGGCCACTACTTGAATTTAAACACTATTATAGGAATTGCAGTATTAGCCGGACTTTCGGTAAATAATGCAATCATCTTATATGAGGCAGCATTACACACGAGGTCAAATGACATTTTTGCAGCTTTTAAGGAAAAAACCGGAATCATCATGCTGACATCCATGACATCTGTTTTTTCATTAGTTCCCTTCGCAGTCGATCCATTAAAAATCAATGCCCAGAGTTCCCTTGCCGTAACATTATCGGGGGGCCTGTTTTTTTCACTGCTATTTACATTGGTGTTTACACCGGTTCCGATTGCAGAATTTATAAAGAAATCTGCCCACAAAAATATTGTTAGAAAAACTGACTCTTAAAAAAAATCAGGTCCGTCTATATGACGCCCCCGATGCAGAGCGTGCAGGATGTTTTTTCATCCAAGTATCAGCTCCACCGGCACGAATAAAAATTGCATCCGTGTGAATAAATAAGGTTGTCTCTAAAAATTGCAATTTTTAGAGACAACCTTGAAAATGCGACGTTTAAAGCCATGCTATTTCAAGGCTTTAAACCCGGCAGGCATCTCTAAACGGTATTTTCAGAGATGCCCATGAATAAGGAAAAATTATGGAAAAATGGTATTCAAAAAAAATGACTGTTGCATTGATATTTTCAACCATCACGCTACTCGCTTTATATTCAGCAAAAAATCTGAAAGTGGATTCAAATCAAAGTTCCACGCAAAATGTGTATGAAATAAGATTTGAATATTTTGGTATGGATGCTGCACAGATTGAAAAAATAATAACAGTACCTTTGGAAGAAAAGTTAAGGAAAATTCATGGAGTAGCTGAAATAAAATCAACCTGCAGCCAGAACCAGTCTTCTACATATGTCTGCTTTTTCAATGGCGTCTCAAAAAAAGATGCATACATACAAGTCAGCGAAACTGCTGATTCAATTCACGGCATGCTCCCAGATGACGTGCAGAAACCGGCAGTATATTTTTCTTCAGAAGATTTAAGGCCTGCCATGTGCATTGCATTTTTCCAGTCTGAAGGTAAATCCATTGAAATTGAAAAAAAACTGAAAGCCCAGCTCCAGAGATTGAAAGACGTTTCAGAAGTAACGCTTTCGGGACAGACACAGAAAGATATCTGCATAAGTTTTCTGCCCGGAAAAAATGCCTTTTATTACAATTTTCCCTGGGATATCGGTCAGACTGTTGCAGAGTGGAATAAAAACGGCGGACTCATAAAATTCCTGCAGGATGGAATTCCCGAAAGACTGCATTTTAACCGTTATCTTTCATCGGTCGCAGATTTCAACGGAATGACAATCATTTCTGGAAACAAACAGCAGAGTCTTGAATCTGTAGCCGAAACAGGTTTTTCCAGAAAGAAAAAAAATGAAATTGTAAAAATCAATGGAAAGGAATGCTTCTGCCTGAATATAAAGACCGGAACCAGTTGCAATGGAATAAAGACATCATCACAAATAAGGAAACTGTTGGAAGAGTTTTCTAAGGTAAATAATATTCCCTATGAGATAATTTATGATAAAGGAAAAGAGCAGGAAGAAATGTTCATGCAGCTGGCAGAAAGTCTTTTATCTGCCCTGATTTTCTCAATAATCGTATCAGCACTTTTTTTCAGAAACATGAATGTAATTATAGCTCTGGCAGTGCAGATATCTGTATCCATAATATGGACGGCTGGCATTCTTTCAATATTGGACATTCCGCTGACAAGAACCTCCCTTTCAGGAATCGTAATTTCCATAGGCATGCTTTCCGATACCATACTCATAACAGCAGAACTACGGGAACAGAATAAATCTGACGCAGATTTCTTTAAGTCCATGAGCGGCAAAATTCCTGCTGTTTTTACATCCGCCATTACAAATGTCATAGCATTCATCCCTCTCTGTTTTCTAGATTTTGCAGTCCCAGGAATCAAAAGCTTCGCATTCACGGCAGGAATCCTTATCATTACGGCAACTGGCATATCTGTTTTGGTAATACCGCCCTTCTTATCTTACAAACACTGTCTGCCTGGAAAGTATGGAATCAGAGCGGCATATATTTTACAGTTTTTTACGGAAAAGCATGAAAAAATTTTATTAAAACTTTTTCCTTTGATTATAATGCTTCCAGCAGTACTGCTATGTTTCATGGATAAAAATATTTCAGACATACAGGAATCTTCAGTAATATATGCATCAGTTGAATATCATCCACAGCAGAAATATGAATACATAGAAAAGGATATTGCAGAATTCATCAAAAAAGCCTCTGCAATCAAAGGAGTGAAATATATAAAAAGCCATTCGCAGACAGGAAACTGTAATCTAGAAATAGTCGTTGAAAAAAAAGCAAGTCTTTCAGAAACAGCAGAAAACATAAGGAAAGCCGGAAAATCCATCGGAACAGGATTCCTTTACATTCCCCTTGTTAAGGACAGGAAAAATATAATACAGAAAATACAGATTGCTGTAATTGGAAAAGAAAGCTCAATATGCCGTAAATCAGCAGAACAGGCATGCAGAAATCTTAATCTGAAGAACTATGTAAATCAGGCAATACTGAATTTTAAAGAAAATGAAAAACAGTACATTGTTTCACCATCAAAAGAACGGCTTTCCATGAATGAACTGACATCAATGCAGCTGGCCTCATATCTCAGGTGGTGCAATTTCGGGCCTGTAACAGGAAAATGGATTTCCGACGGAAACGAATATGATATCCGTGTTTCAGCAAAAAATTCAGGAAGTATGACATTGCAGGATATCTGGAATCTGCACATACCTGTAAAAGAAAATAGTATTCCCATATTTTCAGTTGCAGAACAGGTTGAGAATGAAGTACCGGGAAAAATTTTCCGGAAAAATCACAGTAATGCAGCATATTTTACAGTTGAGTCAGATGCAAAGAATACATTCCGGCTCATAAAAGACATAAAGGAATGCCTGAATGAAATTGAAATGCCAGACGGTTATGTATTTTCCTTCCCAAAAAGCATTCAGGATTCAAAACATAACTTCCTGATGGCATCAGCAGCATTTGCATTTGCATTACTCATCATTTTCTTATTCATCGCCGGAAATAATGAGAATCCACGTATTTCATTCCTTATTACCACCTCAGTCTTATTTTCAATTTCATTGCCACTTCTCCTGAACATGATAATCAGACGGCCACTTGAAACTGCTGACATAATTGCAATGATTTTTATTTCAGGAAACTGCATCAATAATTCCATATATATTGTAGATTCTGAAAAGGAAAATACAAGGAAAAAAATCAGGAGTGTCATAAAAAGCATTACATCCACCAGCCTTACAACCTGCATATCATCCATTCCTTTGCTGGTCATAAGGAATTCAGATTTTTCAAATAAACTTGGATTTTTCATGCTTACAGGAACGGTTGCATCATTTATATTTTCAGTATGCATTTTCCCGTGTCTGGAGGTTCAGCATTCATCAGCAATACATCAGTATAGACAGATATAGCAAAAAAAGCTGCCTTAAAATAAGGCAGCAATAAGATCAAAAGCGGTTCAGGCCACTCAGTCTTTTTCCCTAGGAATTATAAGGTTAAGCAGGATTCCCACGACAGTTGCAAGGGCTACACCGCCAAGCGCAAATTTAAAATTTGAACCTATGTTAAACTGGAGCACACCGCCACCAATTCCGATAACCATGATTACCGAAGAAATGGTAAGGTTACGCTTCTGCTTATAATCAACACCGTTTTCAACAATAGTCCTGAGTCCGCTTGAAGCTATGAGACCATACAGCAAAGTACAGATACCACCAAGCACTGGAACCGGAATTGTAGAAATCAATGCGCCGAATTTCGGACAGAAGGAAAGGAAAATTGCAATGATGGCAGCACCACCGATTACCCACACAGAATATACCTTTGTAATTGCCATTACACCGATATTTTCACCATATGTAGTATTTGGAGGTCCTCCCCAGATGGAAGCCCATGCAGTTGCAACACCATCACCACAAAGGGTCCTGTGGAGTCCCGGATTTTTTGTAAAATCCTTTCCAACAACCGTAGAAGTTGTCAGTGTATCACCAAGATGTTCACAAATGGTTGAAATGGAGACAATTACAAATGTAAGGACAGCCACAAGATTGAATTTAGGCGCAATCCATGCATAACCAAGGGTTTTCATTGATTCGTCAGCATGAAGGAATGGCAGCCCTATCCATGCAGCTTCCTTTACGCTTCCAAAATCAATAAAACGGTAAGCAGGAAGGAAAGTTCCCATTATGAGGGTAAAGGCATATCCCCCGGCAAGACCGATCAGGATTGAAACCGTATTAAGGAATCCTTTCAAGAAAATCGTTGCAACAAGCGCCACAGCAAGTGTGACGAGACCTATGCTGGCACATACAAGTGAATAGGTTCCGTTGTCATAAAAGAACTCATTTACGGCTGTAGGTGCAAGTCCAAGACCGATTACAATAATAACGGAACCGATTACAACAGGCGGAAGAGCCTTTTCAATCCAGCCTTTTCCAGTAAACCTGATTATAAATGCAATGATACAGTAAAAAATACCTGCAATCATTGCCCCACCCATTGCATATGGGACACCATAAGTCTGTCCGATGGCATTCAATACAGGAATGAATGCAAACGACGAACCTAAAAATGCCGGAACTTTAGCACCCGTAATAAGAATGTAAAGCAACGTACCGGTACCTGCCGTGAATAATGCCGTAGAAGTACTCAATCCTGTAAGGAGCGGTACAAGTACTGTGGCACCGAACATAGCAAATACATGCTGAAAACTTAATGGAATCCATTTTGACAAAGGCGGTCTGTCAGATGGACCATAAAATTCATTTGCAGCCATAAAAACCTCGAAAAAAAAATATCTTGAAAATAATATAAAAAAAACTTTTACTGGACAATGGGAAATCATGATAATTTTTACAAGAAAATCATCATCATACTTTTTCAAGACTTTCGTATCTGATAAAATGTATGTATGAAAAATAAATATAAATACTTACTGGCCTTTTCTCCACTGCTGCTTTCATGTTCATTTATAATCTTTGCAGGAATCAGGTATCAGTCAATAAAAAATGCCATTCCGGCAGAACTTCAAGACCATCAGGAAATTGAATTGGAAAATTTTCTTGATGTTGCTTATGCCAGAAAAAAGAACCGCATCCAACCCCTGCCATACCAGCCCCACCAGCCGGAACTGGAAATTGCAGCAGAGTCGGCAATACTTATCAATGCAGATACAGGCTTCATCATTTTTGAAAAGGATGCTGACAGAATCATTCCACCAGCCTCAATGACCAAACTTTTCCTTATGTACAGCGTATTCAAGAAAATAAATCAGGGAAAAACCTCCTTGGATGCAATCATTCCAATTGACAGCCGTTCATACGCAGCAAACATGCCACCCCATTCATCCCTCATGTTTCTTGGAAAAGGACAGACCGTAACCTTAAAGGAACTGCTGACCGGCCTTTCAGTTTCTTCAGGAAATGATGCAGCTTATGCAATCGCCTACGCACTCTTTGACACGATGGAAAATTTCATTGAAGAAATAAACAAAGACATAAAAGAACTGGGCTTGAAAAATACAAGGATTGTTGAATCGTCCGGTTACAGTGAACTGAATCTTACAACAGCCCGTGAAATGGCTTTGTTTTCCAAAATCTACATAGAAACCTTTCCTCAGGCATTGGAAATGTTCCATGCAATAAAAGACAACACTTATCCGAAGCAGGAAAACCTGCCTTTAAATCAGCGGAACCTTCCTCCACAAACATTTAAGAATGGAATTCCAGAAAAAATATGGACACCGGTTACACAGAAAAATACAAACAGTCTGCTTGGCATACTTGAAGGCTGTGATGGAATAAAGACAGGCCATATTATTGAAAGCGGCTACAATCTTTCACTGACATCCAAAAGGAATGATACCCGTTTTATTTCAATCACCATGCTGGGGCCCGGTATGAATATGAAAGAAGGCGACATGTACCGTGTAAAAGATGGACTTACAATGCATGAATGGGCTTATAAATCCTACCGGGTACTTCCCGCCGTCATCATGCCACAGGTAACGGTACCTGTATTTGCATCAAAGCAAAAGGCCATAAAAATCAAGCCCGCCTATTCCCAGAAACTCCTGCTTCCTCTTTCAGAATCAATGGAAAAAATCTCAAATACTGAACTTTCAGGGAAAATAAAAATATCTGCTGAATATCCAGCCTATCTGAACGGAAAAATAAACATGGGAGAAGAATATGGGAAAATTACAGTTACTTTTGAAGATAATGTAATACAGCAGATTCCATTGGTGGCCGACAGAAATACAGACGCAGAATCCGGTCTCATCCGATCAACCGATAATATACTTATGAAACTCACATCAAAAAAGAGAATGTAAACAAAACAACCGGAAATTCCTGTACAACAAATATCAGGAAACATGCGTTACACAAGAAAAAAACGTCACAGCCATTCATTATGGTTTTGAATTTTTTATAAACGTAAAAAAGGCTGTGTACGTAAAAGAAGTTGCTAAAAAACTGCATTACAGTAGAAAATGTGCCTGCGTGTAAAGCACGCAAAGTCCATTCGGTGCAACAAGTTGTCTCTTCCGCCTTCGAAGCACAGCTTCTCGGAGACTCGCTAAAATCGCTTTCGCGATTTTCCGGCGTTGCCGTCGCTCCCTACCACTACCATGCAGTTAATTTTACCACTGATTCTACATAGCCTTTATCAGCATTGAGTAGAATTTCTATCAAAACATCGTCACATCGAGATTCGGCATTAATCAGCAACAGTATAGATGGATAGAGAATCATAACCACCCGTCAAACGGGTGGTTTGCTCTTAGCCTATAAGGCTAGGTTCTCAAGCTGAGACTCAAGTCCCACGCTTTTCACATACGTTCAAGCCTATTGCAGCTTGTCACCCGCAGGCCCTTAAAAGGCCTTTGGTACTACTTACTACCCTTAAAAGGGTCCTCGTATTCTTTTTCAGTTACTTTGTCCATCGCTATATCGTGGGCTTCCTGTTCCCGGATATATTTTGCAATTGTAGCCACACTCAAGCCAACAGTACTTACGTAATATCCTTCTGCCCAGAAATGGCGGTTTCCAAACTTATATTTCAGGTTCGCATGTTTATCAAATATCATCAGGCTGCTCTTGCCTTTTAAATATCCCATA
>JAZLGS010000070.1:0-29027 GCA_045616425.1 Treponema sp. | reverse complement strand
GTTTCGACCCTGTTTTCAGTTCGTGCGTGAACCGTAAACTGCGTCTTGTGCAAATCAACTCCAAAATAGCATGTCATGATGAACCTCCGTTTGATTCTTTTGCGGAAAGTCTAATCGGTAATGTGTTCCAATCTCCCATTCAGTCTCTTGGACTATTGTATGATGCGGCAAAAGCTCTTCATTCTCCTTTACAAGGATCTTCGTCCTTACTAAAAATGGCGAACTGATGCCTGGGTTCCGCTGAATCACTTCAGCGTATCACAATACCGCATGCTCGTTTACTGTTTTATCATGCCTTCTTTAAGCCGCTTCCGTATGTAATGTCTGTAGGGCTCGCCACTGTCAAGGATTTCGTAAAGCCATTTCTGTTCGTGTGTTTTCAGGTACCGCTTCCTGAACTGCTCCACTTCATCCCTGTCTGCACCGTCAATATCCGGAGCCGTATAGCATACGTCCCCATCCTGTCCTGCAGGAGCTTCCGCATGTAATGAGGGATAAGTGAAGACATACATTATGACCAGCACGGTCAGCAGATACCGGCTTTTTTTCAAAGCATGTCCCCGATATAAATGCCGGCCCATTCCCATGTTCCGTGTATTTCAGGGTCAGCAGGGAAATTTACTTCCCGGAAATAGAAGTACCATGTAGGAACCGTTTTAGTCCATCCTGTGGTACGGAGGTAAGCTTCCGTTGGTGTAGGGCCGGGTGTCAGTTCCTTGTTGAACCGTATTTTGTTACCGTGCATGAAATTCTTCATGGAAAAACCGACTTGTCCTGCAGCAGCGTTTTCATCCTGTTTCCACGAAACTGCAAAAAAGTTGACTTTTGACCTGTATGTATCAAGTTTTCCCGGCTGGTAGCGGGTAATGGCTGTCTTCACTGCATTTTCCAGTTCTTCCAGTGTTTTGAAAGTCCAGTTCTTTGGGGAATTGTTAAAGTCAATCAGTGTCTTTGTATAATTATATGCATCGGGAATGCCGGCTATCTGTATAGAGGAAGAATCAGGCTGGTCAAGAAAGAGTCTGTATGTCTTCATTGCCTGATCCCATTCACCGATTGTTTCATATTCCCTTGCAAGCCGCATGTACATCTCTGTGATGCTTATGTTTGACGGGAATTTATTTATGAGCTGGTTGAAATATTTTATCCTGTTATCCGGATTCGTACTGATTTGTATAAGGTGCTGGAGACAGATGAAATGCAGAGACTGGCCTTTTACCATAAGGTCCGGATAATTTTTTATTATGCGGTCAAAATAATATTCAGCCACCGGTTCTGCATCTGTCTGAATGTAGGCATAGGCTGTCATGAGAAGCCAGTAGGCGTTGTATTTATCATTAGGATTGTGTTCTACATAGTTTGAAAGATATAGTATGAGGTCATTATATTTCCTGTCGGCAAGGAGTTTTGATGCAATCCTGTTGATTATGGCGTACCTGCTTTCCGGCGTTATGGTCGTCTGGGCAAGGAGGTTTTCAAGCTGCTGGCGGGTTTCTGCTTCGTAACTTTCGGCAATTACCGTTGTCTTATTTTTACACGATGAAAAAGTAGTTGTGGCTGCCAGAAGCAGGCATATAAGGATTTTTGCAGTCAGCTTTCTTGTATTCATAAATTTTACTTTATCACAGCAGTTTGTTATTGGCAAGATTCCCCTGAATGGTGTATTCTTTAATAAATCTCCAAAAACTATAACTTGAGATTTTTCAAGGTGATGTACAATATTATGGAAAAAAATAGATTTATATATAATATTTTTCTGGCAGCCGGACTTCTGTCATTCATAACCGGTATAATCCTCTTCTTCATACTTCCTGCAAACCAGTTTGAAACATATAATTTTTTCATGCATGTAGTCATTCTTTTTGCTGCTATTGCAATCGTTTATTTTTCCGTCATCTTGAACAAAGCGTTTGCTTTCTATATTTCTGTAAATGTTGCTTTTGCTGCGCTAATGCTCCTTGTTATGTCCGCCCTTGGAAGGGAGTTTTCATTGGTGCGGTTCTGGCCAGTCTTCCTTATGTTTTTCGGAATTACCCTGATTCCTGCTGGTCGCATAAAATATCATCGTTTCAAGACGATTTATGTGGTACCCTCTTCCTGTATGTTCTTTATGGGGGCATTCTTCATCCTTTTTTCATTCAAGATCATAAAGGTTTCCCTCCGTACTGTTGTTTCTTACTCCATGCCTGTATTCCTCATTCTGTGCGGTCTTGTGCTTATTACACTTTACTGCATACGCTCGAAATCTGCTGACGCTTTTTCACTCGGAAAATCTGATGATGACATCCCTTCAGGAAATGATATTTTTTGTGAGGATGATTGATGATCCGGAAGGGGTGCTTTCTCTCCTGTAAATCATTTCCAAGTTTTTATGTATCTGCCTGGAAACGGTTGAAATATTTTCTGTCTGCCTCTTTTTTCTGTTTTTGTTTTCTGGTTGACCTTAATGCTTCTGCGTTGCATTCACGTCATGAAGAATATGGACTGGTAAAATCAGAAGATCCGTTTGCCTTTTTTTTTCATCCTGCATCTGGTTTTTCTGAAAACTCTGCTGTACTTGTGGCTAAAAAAAGTAAAAAGAATGTATCCGGCGATGAACAGGAACCAGAGCCTGCGGCTGTTACATCCATAAAGATTGATAAGAAAAACCAGAATAAACAGAACCGCTTTTTTTCTGGTATTGATGAATCCCTTGTAAAGGCAGTGGAAAACGGAACTCCGGAATCAATTGAAAAAGTTTATTCAAAATTAAGGAAGCCATCTGTTGATTATCAGGAAAACGAAAAAGTACTCCTGAAGATTGCTAACCAGATTATGAAACTTGTCTGGCCATCTGTAAAAATTGACTGGGATGTTCCTGTCCTTACAGAAAAAAATGCCTATTCCGGAGCTTTGGATTCAGTTGCATCAGGTATTTATGATACAAGTACAGGTAATGCAGACTTTCTTTCTACTGTAATTCCTTCACTGGTTCTATGCACTTCTTATTCCAGGACTGATTATTATGAACAGGCTGAAAAAGACCTCAAGTCTGCGTTGGAACTGGTACCGGATTCTGTGGTGGCAAATTACCTTATAGGCATTCTTTATACTAAAATGTCCCGGAATGCAGAGGCTCTTCCATATCTGAAAAGAGTTTCCACATCGACTTCTGCCTTTGAAGCTTCATATGCCTATGCAGAATGCCTTTTCAACCTTAACATGACGGATGAATCTGCTCTGGTTGCAGACCAGCTGATAGTACGGTTTCCGTCTAATCCACAGCTCCTTAAACTCTGTGCAAAAACGGCTTTTGCTTCTGGTGACTACGCATCTGCGGAACGCTTTGCCAGCCTTGTGCTCCAGCAGAATCCGTCAAACCTTGAATTCGTCCTTTTCAGGGCAAGGATTTTCGTACAGACTGGTGAATACCTGAAAGCTGCTTCATTGCTTGATGTGTATTCAAAAAATAATGCAACTTCAAAAGATTACCTGATTTTAAGGGCGACCATTCAGAAAGAATGGAATAAGAATCTGAATTCAGCCATGGCTACAATTGAGTCTGCGCTTAAGCTTTATCCTGGTGATACGGAAGTAATGCTGCTGGCGGCAGAAATCGCGTCTGAAACAGGTTCTCTCATAAATGGACTGTCGGGCGGACAGCTTGCAGAATCAGTCCTTGCGAATAATCCCGGTAATAAAAAGGCTCTTTCGTTTCTTGTCAGGTATCTTGTAAAGCAGCAGGATTGGAAAGGTGCGTATGAAGCCAGTTCTAAAATAATGGGCATGCCTGATGTGGATATTGACGATATGTGTACCCATGTGAAAATCTGTATAGAAAACAGGAGTCTTGATGAAGCCTGGAGGATTGCGCTTGCCGTATATGAAAAAACTCCAGAAGAAGAAAAGGCCATACAAATTTACATACAGGCGATGGTTGCTACCGGCCGTTCATCCCAGGCATTGAAAATGATTAATACAATGCTTCCTTCTGCATCTTCCGGCATGAAAAGTTTTCTATATTATCAGAAAAGTTTTATTGATTCGGCAGAAGCCGTACAGCTTTCAGACCTTCGTTCAAGTCTTATTGCAAATCCCCGGAATTCTGATGCACTGATGAGAATGTATGGATTTTATTTTTCTAAGAAAGATTACCGTAAGGCCCAGTATTATCTCAGACAGGTTGTTTCCCTTAATCCTAATGACTCATATTTCTTGAAACTGAGCAATGAACTTGACCAGCTTTTGAAGTAAATGGCCGGAAAGCTCAATGCCACCTCATGGCGGTGGGGCTGGAAATGCAATGTTTTGGACTTATTAGTTCAAGAAAAATTCTACGCAGGATGGTTGCCATAATACGTGGTTTATATTCCCTTGACTGTCTGTCAATCCACGTGTTATTCTGATAGAACTTGATATTTTAGGATGAAAGGATTTAAAAAAAGTTGTTTCCTTTGAATTCTATATAAAATCATCAGAACAGCATGAAAATCCACATAAAACTGGTTTTTTCCTGTTCAAAATCTCTATTAATATACAGGAAGGATAATATGTCTTTTGTATCATTCTTGCAGGCAGCTGCAGGTTCTGCTTCAACTACAGGAAGCCTGACATCATTAATCGTTACAGTCGCAATGATGATTGGTATCTTCTATTTCTTTCTCATTCGTCCACAGAATAAAAAGCAGAAAGAAACTGAAAACATGCTCAAGTCACTTAAAAAGGGTGACAAGGTAATTACAATCGGTGGAATCCACGGAACAGTATCTTCTGTTGATGAAAAAACAGTAATACTCAAAGTTGATGATAATACAAAAATCAAATTCAATCTTACTGCAGTTGCTGACAAAATCAGTGATGATGCTGCAACACCTGCTGCACAGGAAAAAAAATCTGATGCTTCGGCAGAAGAAAAAAAATAGAAAATAAAAATATCTGGAGTTATAAAAATGGAAAAGGGAAGTAAACGTTATCGTTTTTTCATCCTGCTTCTGGTGCTTGGTGTCTGTCTTGCATTCCTTTGGCCGACAATTACATGGTATTACCGTACGCCAAAGGAATCTCAGAAACTGGCTCTTATGTCACTGGAAAAAATTAAGGATTATTCTGTTACTCAGGCTGCAAAAGAAGTTAAAAAGCTTGAGGCTGCTGTTGTTGCAAATCCATCTGCACTTCCGTCAGAGGAATATGGCTGGCTTGTAAAGATTGCCAAGAAGAATTACAAGACATTCAAAAAGCCTGTTCCTGCTTCCATGACAATGGCTGACATGCTTGCTTCGTTCAGTTTTGGCCGTGTTGCAAAAACAGCTGAAGAAAAACAGTCTGTTGCTGGTGCAGTTCACTATAAGCTTCTTACTTTGTTCCAGGACCGTTACCGTGAAGCAGTGCTTGCTGATAAGAAGAATTATCAGAATTCTGTAAAGCTTGGTCTTGACCTTTCAGGTGGTATGAATGTCATAGTACGTGCTGATCTTGACGCTGCTGTAGAAGCACAAGCTGAAGCTGTTTCACTTGAAGGAGTTGCATCCTTTAAGGAAAAGGCAATGGCACAGGCCATTGAAACTTTGACAAGCCGGATTGACCGTTTTGGTCTTACTGAGCCTGTAATCAGACAGCAGGGTGAAGACAGGATTTATATTGAAATTCCTGGTTCAGAACAGTCTGATTCAATTAATACTATCATCATGGGTAAGGGAATCCTTAATTTCCGCCTTGTAGATGATGAAGCTACACGCACATTCTATGAATATTATTCAATGAATCCTGATTCAACTTTTGATGCAGATGGAAAGCTCATTGATCCTTCCATTGTTCCTGATGATGTTGAAATCCTTGGATACTATACAAAAGATTCTTATGGTCTTGATGAATTCGTACAGTACATGGCAATTAAGAAAGAAGTTGCCGTCGATGGTAAGTATGTAAAGTCTGCGGATGTTTCAAGAGACCAGATGGGACAGACTGGTGTTGATTTTACTCTTGATGCTAAAGGTGCAGAACTCTTCTCTGACTTTACTGGTGCACATGTAAAGGAAAGACTTGCGGTTATCAGTGATAATAAAATTAAGAGTGCAGCAACCATCAAGACAAAAATCAGCGGTGGACGCGTCCGCATCGATGGTTTTGGAATGGAAGAAGCAAAGAACCTTCAGAAAGTGCTCCAGACAGCATGGCTTGAAGTTCCTCTGTATGTAGAAAGCCAGCAGGTTATCGGGGCTTCACTTGGAGAACTTTCAATCCGTCAGGGAATCATGGCTCTCTGCATCGGTCTTGTTGCAATTATGATTTTCATGCTGATTTACTATCAGGGCTCGGGATTCAATGCTATTGTAGCCCAGATTCTTAACCTGTACATTCTGTTCAGTGTACTTTCGGCATTCAACCTTACGCTTACATTGCCAAGTATTGCCGGTATGATTCTTACCGTAGGTATGGCAGTTGACGCAAACGTAATCATTTTTGAACGCATAAAAGAAGAGCTCAGACTTGGAAAGAGCCGTCCGGCTGCTATTGAGGCAGGATTTGCCGGTGCATTCTGGGCCATTATGGACTCCAATATTACTACATTTATTGCTGCATTGTTCCTTTCCCAGCTGGGAACCGGTTCAATCCAGGGATTTGCAGTAAGCCTTGCAATCGGTGTCGTATCTTCAGTATTTACAGCTCTGTTTGTTTCAAGACTTATTTTTGATGTTGGAACAGAAGCCATGCACAGCAAGAAAGTCAGCATCGGCTGGGGGATTAAGTAATGAGAAAAATTATTAATTTCAGCAAGGGATTTTTCCCATGTGCAATTATCAGTGCTGTCGTAATTCTCAGCGGTGTAGTAAGCCTTTGTACGAGAGGCCTTAATTTAGGAATCGATTTCAAGCCAGGAAGCATTCAGGAAGTTTCAATTTCAACATCACCTTCAATTGATGATGTAAGGAATGCGCTTTCTTCTGTTTCTGGAGTTGCTGTAAAGAAAATCGGTAATGCCGATGATCCTTCTTTCCAGATCAGGACTGCAGGTGATTCAGAAGAAACTTCTTCAAAAATCACTGCTGCATTGAATTCAAAATATGGTGCTTCCAATGTAACCGTCTTGAGGACAGATTTCATTGGGTCACAGATGTCTAAATCTCTGGCAGGACAGTCAGTTGTACTTCTTCTTGCAACTATGCTTCTTATCTGGATTTATGCAACTGTACGTTTCCACTGGGACTTTGCGTTAGGTTCAATCCTTGCCCTTGTTCATGACATCTGCATTATGTTCACGTTCCTTTCATGGTCTCAGGTTGAATTCTCGACAACAACACTGGCAGCCGTACTTACAATTGTAGGTTACTCAATCAATGCAACTGTTGTTATCTTGGACCGTATCCGTTATAACCTTCCTCTTATGGAAGTAAAGAAATTTTCAGACCTTATTGACAAGTCGCTTTCAGATACTCTTACACGTTCCATTATTACAACTGTAACAACTCTGTTTGCCGTTCTTGCACTTTACTTCTTTACAACAGGAAGCATTAAAGACTTCGCACTTGCAATGACAATCGGTCTTTTGAGTGGATGCTATTCATCAATCTTTATTTCAAGTGGATTCATCACATTCAGCCGCAGGAACTGGAAGCCGGAATATGGAATCCATCATTCACTTAAGAATGTTGGAACAGTTTCAATTAATGCATAATACAATGTGTTATAAACATATGTCTTTATAGACAGGATGCCTGCTTTATCAGCAGGCATTTTTTTTGAGTGAAAATGTTTTATGAAAGTTGTTAAATCGAAAATATCAGGTTTTTGCATGGGGGTACGCCGTGCCCTTGATTTTGCAGAAAAAGCATTGGCTGAATACAAAGGAAAAAAAGTATATTCCCTTGGACCGTTGATTCATAATAATGTGGTTTTGGAGGATCTTGAGTCACGTGGACTGGAAATCCTTCTGGAAGACAAGCTGGATATTCTTGATGAAGATTCTGTAGTTATTGTAAGGGCTCATGGAATTTCTCCTGATGTAAAATCCAGACTCATTGAGTCAAAATGCATAATCGTTGACGCTACATGTCCCCGGGTTTCTGTAAATCAAAAAAAGACCGATGAATTCCGCAGACAGGACTATATGATCATACTTGCCGGTGATAAGGATCATGGGGAAGTAAAGGGAATTGCCGGATTTGCAGGCAACAATTTTGTACTTATACAGAATCGGAATGAAGCTGCGGATTTTATCAGCAGGAATGACAGTTTTCCATTCAAGAGGACTGTGTTGCTGAGCCAAACGACTTTTTCACCTGTGGAATTTGAAAATATAAGGAAAATTCTGATTGAAAAAAATAAGGAACTCATCGTACTGGATACGATTTGTCCTGCAACTGACCAGAGGCAGAAATCTCTTGAAGAACTTGCTCCGCTGGTGGATTCCATAGTTGTCGTAGGTGGAAAAAAATCTGCTAATTCCCTCAGGCTGTACGAAAAAGCAAAGCGGCTGTGTCCTGAATCTTTTTTTGTGGAAACCGGATCCCAGGCCCGCCTTTTGAAATTCACTGGGAACACTGTAGGTATCACAGCTGGTGCCAGTACTCCGGATTATGTTATTGATGAAGTTGAGAGGGTGCTGGCAGGGCTATAGCATCTTCTTATGGTGATGCAACATGCAGACCGGTCAAACGGTTGAAAATACATTGTGTTTTTTGTATACTTTTGAAATTATGGAAACACGTTGTTTTACTATGTTGAAGCCTGGTGTATTGAATCGCAGGCTTGTTGGTGAGATTATTTCACGTCTCGAAAGAAAGGGTCTCAAACTTGTTGGATTAAAGATGATGAATATTTCATCAGAACTGGCATCAAATCATTATGCAGAACACAAAGAAAAGCCGTTTTTTGGTTCACTTGTTGAGTACATTACTTCTGCTCCTGTAGTTGCAATGGTATGGCAGGGAGATGATTGTGTAACATTGGTTCGTAAGCTTACTGGTGCTACAAAACCTTCTGAAGCTGCTCCGGGAACTATCCGTGGAGATTTCTGCCTTCATACGCAGTACAATGTAATTCATGCATCTGACAGTGATGAAAGTGCAAAGAGAGAGATAGGTTTATTCTTTAATGAAAACGAAATCATAGACTGGGAAGATAACTCAGCTGTCTGGTTCTAGTATCAGGGGAATCTCTGCAGCAAGACTCTAAAAATAATGATTTTTAGAGTCAACTTGAAAATGCGGTGACTTCCGTGTTGAAATTTTTAGAGGTTCCTTTAGTTTTACAGATAATCGCACAGGATGATAGAGTTTAAAAAGTTCGAGGAAATGCTTTTCCTGAAAAATCTTATTAACAACAGAAGGGTAGAATGGATCCAAAAACAGTCGGTGTAATTGGTGCAGGTGCGTGGGGAACAGGTTTTGCACAGGCTCTTGCCCGCGGTGGTCATAAAGTAGTTCTCTGGGCTTTGGAAGACGAAGTCGTTGATTCAATAAATAATGAACATGAAAATAAGAAATTCCTTCCTGGATTTAAACTTGCAGATAATCTTTCTGCTTCAAAAAGCATAGAAGAAGTAGCTAGTGATAAGGATTTCCTGATTCTTGCCAGTCCGTCGCTTTATCTGTCTGCTACAATAAAGAAGATTACTTCAATCCGTAATATTGCCGATGGCGAAACTTGTATTGGTGTTTTGACAAAAGGTTTTGTGCCTTCACCTCAAGGTCCAAAACTTGTTCTTGAAACTATAGAAAACGTACTTCCTGGTATTTATAAAGGCAATACAGTATATATTTCCGGTCCAAGCCATGCAGAAGAAGTTGCAATGGGTAAACTTACAGGACTCATTGCTGCCTGTGAAAATCCGAAAAATTCAATCAGGTTCAGAGAACTGATGAAGGTTCCTGGACTTATGGCATATTCAAGTCTAGATGTAATTGGTGTACAGATTTGTGCAGCTGCAAAGAATGTCATTGCTGTTGTTTACGGAAGCCTTGATGCAATTGCTGCAAATTCTGAAACTTTCGGTGACAATTCAGAATCCCTGCTTCTGGCAGCTGGTCTTAATGAAATACAGACTTTGGGATTTGCAATGGGTGCTACTCATGCTGAGACTTTTACATCCATTGCCGGTGTAGGAGACCTTGATGTTACGTGTAAAAGTAAATATGGCCGCAACCGCCGTTTTGGTCAGGATATTATAAAAACGGATCTTCTTTCAAAATTTAAAGATCTTGATGACCTTATATCAAGGGTAGGCGAAATAGGGTATCTTCCTGAAGGTGCAATTGCATGTAAATATGTCCATGAAATCTGTAAGAAACATAATCTGAAACTGCTTATCTGTGACGGTTTGTACAGGATCCTGAACAGGGAGATTGAGCCAAAGGAATTCCTTCTTGAACTTATGATTGGTCAGAAGAAATAGAGGTTGAAATGCTTGAGAAATTAACAGATACATTCAGCAACATTATCCGCACAGTCAGCGGAAAGTCTAAAATTACTGAAAAGAATATTGAGGAAACCGTTGAGCAGATAAAAATGGCTCTGCTTGATGCGGATGTCAATCTTCGTGTTGTAAGACGTTTTGTAAACAGCACTATTGAAGAAGCAAAGGGTGAAAAAGTACTTCGTGCCGTTGATCCGGGACAGCAGTTTGTAAAAATCATCCATGATAAAATTGTTTCCATGCTGGGGGATGAAAAGCAGTCTCTCAAGCTGAAGGGCCCTGATACACAATCAGTAATCCTTATGCTTGGTCTGCAGGGTGCCGGTAAAACTACGGCTTCCCATAAGCTTGCAGCCCGTCTAAAAAAAGAAGGCCGTCGTCCACTGCTTGCAGCTTGTGACCTGGTGCGGCCTGCTGCAATTGAACAGCTTTGTGTGCTTGGTCAGAAGATTGATGTACCGGTGTACAAAGAAGATGGTGAAAAGAATGCAGTTAAGGTTGCTGAAAATGCCCTTGCATATGCAAAGAAGAATGGACTTGATACCGTAATCCTTGATACTGCCGGACGTCTTCAGATTGATGAAGCCATGATGGCTGAACTTGTAAATGTAAAGAAAGCTCTTAATCCTGATGAAGTGATTCTTGTTGCAGATTCAATGACAGGTCAGAATGCTGTTGATATTGCAAAATCATTTGATGAACAGCTTGGACTTACAGGTGTAATCCTTACAAAATTTGACTCTGATGCCCGTGGTGGTGCTGCATTATCACTTAAATCCATTACAGGAAAACCAATCCTCTTTATCGGTACTGGTGAAAAGACTGAAGATTTTGAAGTATTCCATCCTGACCGTATTGCGGGACGCATACTTGGCATGGGAGACATTGTTTCCCTTGTTGAAAAAGCCCAGGAACAGGTTGATATTGAAGAGGCTAAAAAGCTTGAACAGAAGATGGCCCGCAATGAATTTACCCTGGACGACATGCTTGCCCAATTCCAGCAGGTAAAGAAAATGGGATCCATGCAATCTCTGATTGAAATGATGCCGGGACTTGCGCAGCAAATGAACGGCAGGGATATTGATACGGGGGCAATGGCAAAGCAGGAAGCCATAATCCTTTCAATGACAAAGAAGGAACGCGCCAACCACCTGATTATAGGACCTAGCCGTCGTAAGCGTATAGCAAAAGGCTCCGGAACTTCTGTTGCCGAAGTAAACAAGCTTATCAAGCAGTTTGAAAAGACTAAACTTGCAATGAAGAAAATCAGCCGTAATAAAGGTATGCAGTCAAAAATCATGAGCCAGCTTGCCGGTTCCCAGGGCATGGGTGACCTTGCAGCTCTTGCAAAAAAATTAGGTGGCGGAATGGGGGGCGGATTCCCGTTCTGATAGAAGCACTTCTACTCTATGCTGATGAAGGTTATGTAGAATCAATGGTGAAATTAACTGCATGGTAGTGGTAGGGAGCGACGGCAAAGCCGGAAAATTGCGAAAGCAATTTTAGCGAGTCTCCGAGAAGCTGTGCTTCGAAGGCGGAAGGGAGCGACGGCAGAGCCGGAAAATTGCGAGAGCAATTTTAGCGAGTCTCCGAGAAGCTGTGCTGTGCACGTTGCCTCTGGGGATACAAGGCTCCTGAATGAGCCGGCTTTTTTTACCGTCGCTGGGACCCACTTTTTTTTAGTAAAATGCAGATTTTTAGCAACACTTTTTACGGACATAGCATTATGTTTTAAGCCTTGTAATTCCAAGGGTAAAAACTCTGGCGTCCCGAAAAAATGTTTTTAAATGCCGAAAGCCGGAATCATTTGAATGAAGAAGTGTTCATATGATTCCGGCTTTTTAATTTGTACCGATAATGCTGATGTCTGATGTCAAAAAACAGAGTGCTCTGCACCGGGTTCCATCATTATTTTTGTCAGTCTACTGTCAGAAGTGAAACTATCCTGCCATCTTTGCTGAAAGCCCGGTCTGGATTAGTCTTGTCCGGCATGGATTTTGTCCCATGATAATATGAATAATAGTAGGTTCCTTTTGGGAGCGGAAGGTAAAGCTCATAAACTCCGTAAGATGTTTCCTTCATCTCATAAATCCATGAATCCCAGTTTGAGAATGTTCCTGCGAGCCTGATTTTTTCTCCTGATTTTCCCTTATATACAAAATGTACGCCTTCTGTTTTCTTCGTTTCCGTAATCTGCTTTATTTCCCTGTTTAACTTAAGGGTTGAAAGATAGATTCCTGTGGCGGCATCATATTTTTTTGAATCATTTAGTGGATCGGTAGTCCACAATCCGTCGACTACCAGTCTGTATGAAATTGATTTCAGTTCATCAGGAGTCTGGAGGATATAAAAGAAATAGGTACCGGTTGCTTTCCCGTCCATGTCGTAATTTGATTTCTTCTGGAATGAATGTATAATCTGATAATTTTCAAAATCGAAGGCAATGCCTATGTGCCTTGGCCCGTCATTTGCGGTAAAAACTATATGCCCGTCTTTTTCGTATGGTCTTGAGACAGACAGGATTTGTGATGCAATTTCTTTATATTCATATGTAAAATCCGTGGGCTGTGAATCTTCTTTTGCTGAAACCGGCAATGAGATAAGGATCAATAATGCCGCTGCGATAAAATAAAACTTCTTCATATACTTAGTATCGGAATTATCTGATTATGGATTAACAGAATCTTAATGGAAGCTCTGGAAATTGCATTTTTTGAAACTGATTTTAGAAATGCAGGGATTTAAAATTAGACTTTCATTCTCAAGTCGGTACTGTAATCTGCCGTTATTCTATGATATACTCTAGGGTGAGCTCTACAGTAGAAACGAATGTACATTTTTGGGTTTGGGGAAAATAAATGCCAGGATACAGTCAGTTAAAGAAACTTAGTGAAGATGTCCTTCAGCTTGGGGATGAACCAAGGTTAAGGGCTGAAAGGGGGGAAAAAATCCTTCCCGTTACTATTCCGGATACAGTGCAGGATATTGATGACTCTGATGATTTTGTAATGGGAATGCCGGAATCAGATGAAACTGATTTACCGGCTGATGATGAACCTGCGATAGATACTGATGCAATTCTTTCTGAAATGGCTGCCGCCGCTCGTGATGAAAGTGCTTCTTCAATTCCTGATGTTGATTCACTGCTTGGAGACTTTTCTGATTCTGGTGATATTGATCTTTCAGCTTTTGAATCTGCTGAACCGGAAGCACCAGAAGCTCCTGAGTCTGTAGCCGACATGAGCCTTGATGACCTTTTAAAGCCTCAGAATCAGGAAGCCGTTACTGACGGTATTTCCGGTACGGGGTACAGAGGCTTCGGCATGAATTCTGCAGAAGAAAATGTTTCCGCTCCTGAGCCTGCTGCCGCTTCTCCTGACATTAATTCGATTCTGGCTGAAATGCAGGCAGAAGCCGAGGCTAACGACATTCCTGCTGCAGATGATGTATCTCCAGAAATTCTTGATGATTCTGCACCTGTTGCTGATAACGAAATTGAAGAACTGGAAGTCTTTGAGCAGGATAATGAACTTTCGCCTGCCGTTGAAGCTGAGCCATCTGTTTCTGATTCGTTCAGCGTTGATGAACTGCCTGACCTTTCTGATGATATGTTTTCCATTGAAGAGCAGATACCTGCTGTTGCAGAACCTTCTTTCCCCGAAGTTGAACCTGTTCAGGAAAACATTCAGGAGAATGCTTATGACCTTTCTGACCTTCCCGATGGCAGAAACGGGCTTCTCCCTCCTGACATGACTTTTGATGAAATTGAAAATTTTAAATATGAACCTCCTGTAGTTGAGGCAGCTCCAGAAAAAGGGCAGGCAGCAAAGAAGGAAGATGATTCTGCAGCACCTCAAAAGCAGAAGCTTGCTTCAAATCCTGATGTTTTTGATCCCGATTCAATTTTTAACGGACTTGAAGAAGTTGACAATATACCTGCAGCCCGCGAAGATGCCATTCCTATGACGGAAATGAATGATGACGGAAGTTTTTCCGGAACCTCTGCCGCTGTTAATGTACCTGCTGTTGAAGAAGATGACTTTAATCTGGATGATATTCCGGAAATGGAAGTCTCTGATTCTCCTGCTGCCGGCTTACCTGAAGATTCTGCAGGAGAACTTACGGAGGAAATTACTGATCCTGATTTTGCATATTCCGGTGCTCCCATCGACCTGAATCTTGATCTGCCTGAAGAATATTCAGAAGTTCCACCTGAAGTATCAGGAAAGCTCAACGATATTGACGGAACTATTGAACCTGAGCCCGTGCAGGAACTTGCAGAAGATGCCCCGTTAATGAATGACAATGATGGCGGTTTCAACATGGATGGACTTTCAGATTCCGTTGATAACGACATATTCAATATTTCTCCAGATGATGACCCTTATGCCGGTGCACTTTCTGAAATGGATGGCGGAGATATGCCTGTGGATGCAGAAACTCCAATGCCGGAAATGGGTGACATTCCTGAAATGGGTGACGTGGATGTACCTGTGGATGCAGAAACTCCAATGCCAGAAATGAGTGATATTCCTGAAAATGGTTCCACTGGTGATGATATATTCAATATATCCCCTGATGACGACCCTTATACCGGTGCTGACATGAGCAACATGTTCAATACTGACGGTCTTGATGGAGATGGTTTTGAAATGCCTGTGGCAGAAGGTGAAGATGCCGTTCCTGCAGATGATCCGTTTGCTGAATCTGGTGCATCTGATGATTTTAAAATGGACGATATTGCCGGCATGAATTTTGACGGGGATTCTGGTGATAATGACATGTTCAACTTATCTCCCGAAGATGGTTCTTCTGAATCTGCTGCATCCGGTGATTTTAATATAGGTGACATTACCGGTATGAATCCAGATGGAGCTTCCGGCGATGACATGTTCAATATATCTCCCGAAGATGATCCGTTTAATGCTGATCCGGTTCCTCTTCCTGATTCTGACATGGATCTTGCAGGTTTTAACGACATGCCTCCTGCACCTGATACTCCGGCTGATGACTCTGCTCCTGATTCTGGCTCAATTGAAGATTTTACTGTTCCGGATACTGATACGAAACTTGCCGGTGGAAATGATGATTTTGAACTGGATGCCGGTGGCGGCGGAGATATGGATTTTGAAATTCCAGGTTTTTCCGATGCAGATGCCGATCCTTTTGGTAAGAATGGAAAAATCAACCTTCCGACTCCGGATTTCAGTGGCGGCATAACAGGTGATGGAAAGCCTAAGAATACTCTTACAGAAAAAGAATACGACCAGTTCAAGAAAAATCTTGCCGGTTATCCTCTGAATGTCCGCATTGCAGTCGAAGATATGATTGCAAAGAATGAATTTACGGATGATGTTGTATTTGAAGTAATTGAAAAAATCCTCAAGAAAGTTACTGCAAGGCAGCTGGCAAATCACCTTGAAAAGATGCTGGATGTTTCAATTGCCGTTCCAAGGGATTTTGAACGCCGTTCTGCTGCGGAATATGAAGCATACAAGCAGTCGTTCCAGTATCAGCTGAAGAACAGGATTCTTCCTGCCGTATTTATTGGACTCCTTGCCATCATCCTTCTTTCATGCATAGGATATCTGTCAAATCTGTTCATCATCCGTCCTGTTCAGGCAGAGAATCTGTATAAACAGGGATATACGCTTCTTGAAAATGACGAATATCCTCAGTCTGAAATAAAATTCAATGAAGCCCTTGCCAAGAAACCAAAGAAGAAATGGTTCTTTGCTTATGCCCGTGGTTACAGGGAACATAAGCAGTATGACAGGGCTGAAAAAATGTATAAGAACATCCTCTGGCGTTATGACCATGACAAGCAGGCTGGTCTTGAATATGTAAGGATGGAAATGGAAGACCTGGCAAATTATGAGTATGCGGAAGAGCTCATGAAGCGTGAAGTCCTTGACTATCATGTAAATGATCCTGATGCAATCCTGCTGCTGGGTGATGTTTACCTTGAGTGGGCAACAGAAAAGGATCCTGAAAAGTATGAAAATGCCTTTGAACAGTATTCTGCACTCATCAATCTTTATGGCCAGAATGACCTGTATCTTTCAAGGATGCTCCGCTATAACATCAGGACTGACAAGCTCCGTGACGTGCTCCAGCTGAAGGAAACTTTCTATCCGCGTGAAAAATCCCTGTCCGCAGAAGACTGGACGGAATTCAGCGGTTACCTTATGGACAAACTTTACGGAAACCTTCCGGCCCAGCAGGAATACCTCCGGGAAAAGATTGAAGATGTGCATGACATGCTTTCAATTGCAATAAAGGCAGATCCTTCAAATCCTGTGGCCTGTTACAATCTGGCCCGCTATTTTGTTGAATCCGGTTCACACATGAAGTCCCAGTCAGCATTGAAAGATACTGTACGTCTCTTTGATGCTGCAAAGGAAATCAAACGCCGCGATGTATACAAGCAGCTTGATGCCTACAGGCTTCTTGGTGAATCATATGTATATGACAAGGAATATATCCTTGCCCAGGAAACTTTCTCAAAAGGTCTTGACCTGTTTGAGCGGAAAAAACATTCTGGTGCTTTTGATGGCGATGCAAACGTTGGAAAGATGTATGCTGACTTTGGTGATATTGATTACTTTATTTCCGGTGATTATGACAATGCCTTGAGAAGCTATTATTCTTCTGTTGAAAACAAGAATGATACTCCTTCAATCCGTTACAGGCTTGGTTATCTGAACTATGGAAGGCATAATTTTGATGAAGCATTAAGCAATTTCATTAAGGCACAGTCAAAGAAAGATAACGATTCCCACCTGCTTCTTGCAATGGGTAATACTCTTTCCCTTAAAAATGACAATTACGCTGCCCAGGGCTATTACCAGCGTCTCCTGAATTATCTTGATGTACAGCGTGCGAAGTATGGAATCGTGCTGCCTCAGGTTGATGATGATGCCAGTGATATTGTTGATGTGTATATGAAATCATCAAACAATCTTGGAGTAAGTCTGTACAGGCTTGCACGCCAGACAGGTGACAGCAGCCTTAATGCTTCTTCAATAGTAAGGTTCCAGGATGCCATAAGGTACTGGGATGCACTTACCCGCAACCAGACTACAATGGTAAGGCTTCCGGGAAGTAACCTTGCAGAACAGAACCTGCAGTATGCCATCCACCCTGTTCCTGAATATGAACCGGCCATTTATACAGACATACCGAGGATCCTTTACGGCGAAAAAGGACTGGAACAATGAAAATATTCTGCTCGTATCTGGGCATAATGTGGAAAAAACATCTGAATGACCTGTACAAAGAATTCTTCAGGAAAAGCATTCATATGTGTACGGCATTCATACCGTTTCTCCTGAAATATTTTTATACTCCTGTAATCGTTCTTTTGTGCCTTGCAGGAGTGCTGTACACTGCGTCCCAGTTTCTTGCAAGGCATGGCATCCGCATTCCGGTTGTTTCCCTGATAACTGATACTGCAGCAAGAAAACGGGATGAAGGCCGCTTTGTGCTTGGCCCCCTTACTCTTGTAACAGGTATTGTTGCTGCGGCACTTTTGTGGCGTCCGCAGGCTGCTGCCGTAGGAATCCTGGCACTTGCTTTTGGTGACGGTCTTGCAAGTCTTGCTGGCAAACTTTTTGGAACTGTACACATTCCGGGAACAGGTGGAAAAACTGTTGCCGGAAGTCTTGTGTGTATGGTTGCAATTTATTGCGAAAGTGTACTTATGCTGGGGAACGCATGGCATGCAATCCTGCTTTCATTTGCAGGAATGCTCATAGAAGTGCTTCCACTTAAAGATTTTGATAACGTACTTATTCCGGTGCTTATAGGTGGGATGGCAGAAATACTTATACACTGAGTCAGACATACATTTTGTGAATTGCTTCTAAATACCGGAAAGTTGCAAAGCAAAGAAGTATCATTCCTGTCAGAATCAGGAAGAACACGTCAGATGCAGTTACAATATGTTTTGCGATTATTATTACGATAGAATATACCCCGATTCTGTAGTAACCGGGATTTTCGGTCTCTTTTCCTTTCAGAATGAAAATCAGTACGGTAAGGACACTTAGTATACCGTAAAAGCCATAGATTATCTTTGAATATCCGCATGGAATCGAAAATGCCTTTGTTATTACGGAATTATTGACAGGCAGCTGCATTGCAAGAAACATCATCAATGCCGTTGATATCAATATAATCTGTTCTATTCTTACCCGGTGTTCCGGATCCCCGTAAATTCCAACCAGCAGAAGGCTTATAAGTGAAACTGTCCGTCCCCAGAACAGGCTTTTTCCTATGAAAATCAGCATCTGGGAATATGTACCTGCAGAGTGGAAAAGCGGAATCAGTATCCTGAAATATTCTGAAGTGGAACCTAAAAGGAACAGGAGGAAAAAAGAAATTTCCGTTGAAGGAGTTTTTTCAAAATGGGCATGAAGAAAGAAGCCTGAAACCGGCAGGTACAAGGTCATCAGGAATATTCCAGCAATTACGGCTTCGCTGCATCCTGAAAAAAGTGAAAAATGGTCAGGCTGGAAACTGTATTTTGAATTTGGAGAACTTCCGCTGAAGAAAGTATTATATGCAAATAATATGAAAATGCCGGCTGTAAGCAGTGTTGATAGCACTGCATATGAAAATATATAGCGGTTTCTTGCTTTTAGTGTCATAATATAAATAGAATATCTGTAAAGGAAATTTTAGTAAAGACAGATTGTTTTATACCGATAATATGTACAGTGAAGACTTTTTAGGAATGCCCTGAATGGCACACCTCCAAAAATTCATTTTTTGAGGCAGCCTGAGCAGATTTTCGGGATCGGGAGGAACGATGAAAAAATTTTTACTGGCGGGAATCATTTTGGCAGCCGGTTTTCTTGCTTTTGCAGGTGATGCAGCCGCTTTTAATGACATTGGTTTTTCAAAAGACGGTAAGACATATATTTTCGGACAGTACGGAAAAACTGACAGAAAGTATCAGCCTTATGCTGAAATCTATACAATTGACGTAGAACGTAATGAATACGTTTCAGGACAGGTTTATAAAGTTCTGGAAAACAATACCATTCATTCTGGAAAACAGGTTTATGAAAACCTTTATGCAAAACATCAGGAAGAAATAAAGAAATATGACTGTTCTTCGGCAATGCCTGATGACGTGCTTTACATTTGCGAAAATGAAAAGAAGAAGGGAATTGACGAAATCATATTCCGCAATTTCATCGGTGAAGCTTCCGGGGATGATGGAATCGTTTATAAGGTTCATCTTGTTCCTACATATTACGGAAGGGGAATTGATTCCAAATCTTCTTTTTACATTGACCTTGATATGGTGGATCAGGCAGGCGGTGTCCGTGCAAAGTATAAAATCGGATCTCCTGACATTAAGCGCAAAGGTGTTGTGGATTATAAAATCGTTCAGATTATCCGCAATAAAAATAAGACAGGTCTTATTTTTGTGGTTGAAAAGACAATAGAAGATGCAACCGGTACTTCCGTAAGGTATATGGTAGAAACGGTAAAACTGTAGGCTTTACCGTTTTATGGTGCAAGGCGGACGGCATGATATGTCATCCGCTTTTTTTTTGCCTTTTCCCCCGATTTCGAGTTTCCATTAATTGCAAGTGACGTATGATGAAAATTACAATACAAGAGGTGGTTAGCGTGCTTTATATTCAGGCACATTTTCCACAGTAATGCAGATTTCAACACATTTTACGGACACTACCTTTGATTTTAATGCGGGCTTTCAAAGTGTGCTTGACACAACCAATGAATAATAATACACTTTTTTGTATAAATATGCATTTTTTGGAGGCATAATATTATGGCAAAAGATAAAGTAATTTTAGCTTATTCCGGTGGACTTGATACTACGGTCATCATTCCATGGCTCAAAGAAAATTATGATTATGATGTAATTGCAGTCTGCATTGATGTTGGTCAGGGCGATGACTGGGCAGCTATCAAAAACCGTGCCCTTAAGACAGGTGCTGCAGCATGCTATGTTGTTGATGCCCGTGAAGAATATATTACAGACTACATCTGGCCGGCCGTAAAGGCAAATGCAGTTTATGAAGACGAATATCTTCTTGGAACATCTACAGCCCGTCCGTTGATTGGAAAAATCCTTGTTGAATATGCACGTCAGGAAAAGGCTGTTGCAATCTGTCATGGTGCAACCGGTAAAGGAAATGACCAGGTTCGTTTTGAACTTGCAATCAAAGCTTTTGCTCCAGACCTTCAGGTTATTGCTGCATGGCGCGATGACAAGTGGAACATGGACAGCCGTGAAGCTGAAATCAAATACCTTGAAGACCGCGGTCTCGAGGTTCCAATGAAAAAAGACCAGTCGTACTCAAGGGATGAAAACATCTGGCACTTAAGCCATGAAGGTCTCGAACTTGAAAAGACTGAAAATGAACCAAACTACAAGCACATGCTTAAGAACACGACAGTTCCTGAAGAAGCTCCGGATGAAGGCGAATATGTGACAATCGACTTTGAAAAGGGTATTCCGGTTGGACTGAACGGCAAAAAGATGGGTGCCCTTGACCTTTTGAATGAACTGAATGTGATTGGTGGACGTAACGGCGTTGGTCTTGTTGATATTTGTGAAAACCGCTGTGTTGGTATGAAGAGCCGTGGCGTTTACGAAACACCGGGTGGAGCAATCCTTTATTTTGCACACCGCATGATGGATCACATCTGTCTTGACCGCGAAACATATCACTATAAGCAGCAGGTTTCAATCCGCATGGGTGAACTTATTTATGATGGAAAATGGTTCACTACATTGATGGATGCATGTATGGCATTCATGGATAAGACAGAAGAAACTGTTACCGGATGGGCAAAGGTAAAGCTTATCAAGGGTGCAATCCGTGCTGCCGGTTCTGGTTCTAAATACAGCCTCTACAACGAAAGCCTTGCATCATTTACAACTGGTGAACTTTATAACCACAAGGATGCACAGGGCTTCATTACATTGTTCGGTCTTCCTCTGAAAGCCCGTGCCATGATGGAACAGCGCGTTGGTGAAGGTCAGGCAATTGCAGAAAGCAAGAACCTTAAGAAAAGACCTACAGAGTAAAAATTGAAGTGGCTTCATTATTTCAGGCAATGACTGAAAATGTGGAGTCGTGATTCTGTTTCCCGGTGTGATTTTTTCATGCCGGGATTTTTTTTGCCCTGATGATTTTCTGGTGACGGTTTTTCATTGAATGCATCAATTTCCTGCTGATAATTTAGTTTAAAGACTATTTTTTTGAGGTGTTCATATGAAATGTACGGAAATCGTTAAGGTAATCGGCCGTGAAATTATTGATTCACGTGGGAACCCGACTGTTGAAGCAGAAGTCTGGCTTGAGGATGGGACTGTTGGTTTAGGTGCAGCTCCATCGGGGGCATCAACCGGAGGATTTGAAGCGCTGGAACTCCGTGACTGGGACATGTCCAGGTTTGGCGGAAAGGGTGTTTCAAGAGCTGTCCATAATGTGAATGTTGTGCTCAATGATGTGCTTGCTGGAAAAGATGCGGCAGACATTTATGGAGTAGACGCTGCAATGCTCAAGGCGGATGGAACGGAAAGCAAATCAAATCTTGGTGCAAATGCAATTCTTGCTGTATCAATTGCCTGTGCCCGGGCCGCATCCTGTAGTCTTGGGATCCCGCTTTACCGCTTTCTTGGTGGCATTCAGGGAACAACGCTTCCTGTTCCTATGATGAACATTCTGAATGGCGGTGCCCATGCAGCAAATTCTGCTGATACCCAGGAATTTATGATTATGCCTGCAGGTGCTCCGTCATTTAAAGAAGGCCTGAGATGGTGTACGGAAGTTTTCCATGCATTACAGACACTACTCAAAAAAGAAGGTAAGGCTACGGCTGTTGGTGATGAAGGCGGTTTTGCTCCAGACCTGAAATCTGATGAAGACACGATAGAACACATACTGCAGGCTGTAAACGATGCCGGATATGAACCTGGTAAGGATTTCTTTATTGCAATGGATGCTGCTTCATCTGAATGGAAGTCACCAAAAGGAAAAGGTTTTTATCATCTGCCTAAGTCAGGAAAAGATTTTACAACGGACGGACTTATTGCCCATTGGGAATCCCTTGTAGAAAAATATCCGGTCATTTCTATTGAAGACGGCCTTGATGAAGAGGATTGGGATGGCTGGGTAAAAATGACTGAAAGGCTGGGGAAGAAAGTCCAGCTTGTTGGTGATGATCTTTTTGTAACGAATACGGAACGTCTTGCAAAAGGCATCAGTACCGGTGTTGCTAATTCCATCTTGATAAAATTAAATCAGATTGGATCTGTTTCTGAAACGCTGGAAGCGGTGAAAATGGCATACAAGGCTGGTTATACTGCAATTTCTTCGCACCGTTCCGGCGAAACGGAAGATACCACGATTGCAGATTTTGCAGTTGCAATGAATACCTGTCAGATAAAGACTGGTGCACCAAGCCGTTCTGACCGTGTTGCAAAATACAACCGGCTTTTACGCATTGAAGAAGAACTTGGTGCCGCTGCATGCTATCCCGGCATTAAAGCATTCAATGTATAAATGCTGCCTATTGAATAAGTGGCGATGTCCGTAAAATGTGCTGCTAAAAATTCTACACTATATAAAAACTGCGGGTTCCGGTGCCGGAAAAAGAGCCTGATCCCGCACTTGTAAAAAGAAGCCGTGTAATTTCCTACAGGTAACGTGCATAGCTCTGCTGTTTTGACACTCCGTTACTGTCGTTCCGTTTGTGCCGCCGAAGCACAACTTTTGGGAAAGCCACTTAAAGGCCTGATAACTTGCGTCATGCTGGATTAGTCTTCCGTTGCGTCATGCTGGAACTGTTTTATTTCCGGGAAGTCATCTTCTTTTCTTTTTTGCTTTTACAAATCAGGCTTCTCCGATATACTTTTCTGCATGACTCCATTGGAAAAATATTACAACAAATTTCACGAAGACCACAGGCTTACGACCCGTCACGGGATTGTGGAATTCAATACATCTATGCATTTCATCCATCAGTATATACCGGAAGGGCAGAAACTCAGGATACTTGATGTAGGGGCAGGAACCGGGCGTTATTCCGTTGCCCTGTGCCACGAAGGGCATGATGTAACTGCGGTGGAACTTGTAAAACACAATCTGGACATACTGCTTGCCAAACATGAGAAGGTAAAGTGCTGGCCTGGAGATGCCAGAAACCTGCATTTCCTTGATGACGGCACCTTTGATGTTACGGTAATGTTCGGCCCTATGTACCATCTTGTTTCTGATGAGGACAAAATCAAGGCACTGCAGGAAGCCCGGCGTGTTACAAAAAAAGGCGGTGTCATTTTCGTTGCATACATAATGAATGATTACAGCGTGATCCAGTATTGTTTCAAGCAGGGAAAAGTCAGGGAATGTATGGAAAAAGGCCTTCTGACGGAGGATTTTCATGAAATTGCTTCTGCTGATGACCTTTACAGTTATGTACGGCTTGAAGATGTTGAAAGGATAAATGCAGCCTGCGGCATCCGCCGGGAAAAGATTTTTGCGCCTGACGGTGCAGCCGATTACATGAGGAAGGAACTGAATGCACTTGATGAAGAATCATTCAGTCTTTTCCTGAAGTACCAGATTGCAGTTGCGGAACGGTCTGACCTTCTGGGGGCTTCAAGCCATATTGTTGACGTGCTCCGCAATTAGGCAGACCGGATTAATTTTTTTCCTCAATCTGATTTTCTAAATTCTGTGGGTCTTTGTTTTCTGGGGGAATGCGGAATCTTCCAGTTCAACCCATTTCGGGATTATTACCTTTTCCAATGAACTGCAGAATTCAAATGCGTTTTCTTCTATATTTTTTACGCTGCTTGGAATCTGTACGTCATTGAGGGAAGTACACTGACAGAAAGTCATGGATTTTATTACCGTCATTCCCTTTGGTATTTTAAATGAGACAAGGGAAGTGCATCCGCTGAAAGCAGACTGTTCAATCTGCTTTACGCTTTTCGTGATGTTTACTTCCGACATGGAAATGCATCCTTTGAAAGCTGCTTCTCCAATCCATTCAACTGTTGGCGGAATGTCTGCGGTTTTTATGGAAGTGCAGTCCTTAAAAGCATCTCCACCAATGTATTTTGTGTTTTTTGGAAAAATGATTTCTTCAATCTCTTTGTCACATGTAAAAAGTATGGCTTTTGTATTTTCATTAAAGATTATGCCGTTCTGTACGCTGTAAGCCGGATTCTGCAAAAGCAGTTCCTTTGTTCCTTCAAAAGAATTCCTGTGGATTTCCACAAGATTTCCTGGAAGTGCCGTTTCCTTAAGGGAAGTACATCCTGCAAAGGCTAGTTCTGAAATATAGGCAAGGCTTTCCGGCAGGTTGATTTCTGAAAGGGCGGTGCATCCCGAAAAAGCCTCCAGACCTATTGCCTCCAGACCTTTATTGAAAGTCACTTTCTTTAAGGAAGTGCATCCTGAAAATGCATAGGCATCAATAATCCTTACTGAATCTGTAAATACTATTTCTTCAATCTGTTTTCCTTCAAATGCACCATAAGAAATCTTTACGACTTCAGGTGGAATCTGTACTTTTGCTTCATTTGCCTTGTATTTGACTAAAACAGTTTCTTTATTTTCATTGACGAGTATTGTAAAATCTTTTCTGTAATCTGTAGTATCCATACGGAAAATATACCATGTTTTCCTGTTTCTGTGTACTGAATGAAAACTCTGAAATTGCAATTTTTGGAGATTCTATATAAAATCGCTTATTATGAAGAAATATTTTTTTGCATTTTTTATCTTATTGAGTTCATTCTGTGTTTTTGCAAAAGGAGAGCCGTTATGGTATCTGGATCTTGATTCTGCCTATCCCAGGGATAAGTATCTTTCCGGTTCAGGAAGCGGTCTTTCTGTTGATGAGGCAAAGGCTGCTGCTCTGGCTTCCATGACTGCATTCTTAAAAAGCGATGTCCAGACCAATACTGTTGCAGAATCCGAAATGGCGGAAAATGCCGGCGAAGTAACCCGCAGCCAGAACATAAAGCGCACCGTAACGGTGTCTTCTGATGTGACGGTAAGCGGTGTTGAATATACTGCACCATATTTTGAAAAAAAGAAGAAGCTTTATCATGCCGCCTGCTATATTGAACGGGCAAAGCTTTATGACCAGAATGACCAGATGCTCAGAAAATTCAAGAAAGAAATAAGCCTGAACCTTGAAAATGCCAGTCAGGCGCTGGATGAAAAAAATCCTATAGAAGCATATGTTTCCTTTGCAGAAGCTGATAATAAAGCTTCTTTATTCCTCCGTTCTTATTATGTAAATCTGACGCTGGATTCCAAAACTACAAAAGCCCGATATTCTGATTTTGCAGATACTTTGTATGGAATCGGTACAGCAAAGGAAAAGGCCCTGAAATCTTCTGCCATATTCATAAAGGTGGAAGGCGATGCCGGGAATTCCGTGCTTAATGCGGTTACATCATATGTAAAACAGAATGGAATCAGTGTGTCAAAAAGTGCTGCCGGTGCCCCATATGTAATGGAATGCGTGATTGAAAAAAATCTTTCCGGTGGTGGCGATGACGTTTACTGTGCATACCCAGAAATCACCATCAACTTGAAATGCGGCCCGGATGTCCTTTTGGAATATTCAGGCAGCAGCCAGAAAAAAATCCTTTCCTTTGACATGGCAAAAATTGACAGGCAGTGTGCTTCAAAATGTATTGAAATGCTTAATGAAGGATTTGATGAAAAATTAAAGGCATTCTTCCGTCTGAATCAGGAGTAAAGGGCTGTTTGATAAGTTCCGTCATGTTGAACTTGTTTCAGCATCTTCGTCATCCTGCCCCTGAAATAAATTCAGGGTGACAGATTCAGGACCGGAATGACACTATGAAACATGCTTTTTGAATATCCACAGCATTCACAGAATGCTTGCATTCCATGAATGCTTGCTTTCACAGAATGCGATTCCGTGTCTTGACAGCGTCCGTTATTTATAATAGCTTTCTAGTAATCACAGTTTCTAATTACAGTGCTGACAGACTATTCACCGGATTTCTTCAGATTACTTATTTACTAACAATGATTTGCAGCTGGCATTACAGCAAAATAATCACCCTGCGGGGTAGGAAGGAATTCAAATGTCCAAGAAACTTTATGTCGGTAATCTCAATTATGCGACAACAGACGAAACACTGAACGAAAAATTTGCTCAGTTTGGTGAAGTTGTATCAGCAACAGTAATTAAAGACAGGGCTACAGGCCAGTCAAAAGGCTTTGGTTTTGTAGAATTTGCAGAAGATGCTGCCGCTGATAAGGCTATTACCGTATTCAATGGTAAGGAACTCGATGGCCGCCGCGTACGCGTAAATGTGGCAGAAGACAAGCCTCGCCGTCCAAGATTCAATTCTGACCGTGGTTCACGGGAAAACAGGGATGACAACCGCTTTTAGCCGTTTATGCACTTGCATTGACAATTAAAGCGTATTTGTGGCATATTATGAATATGAAATTTACAGCACTACTACTAATGGAATGTTCTCTAAAACAAGCCTGAGTTGATGGTACTGTAGAAATTATGTCTTAAGAAATTACAGGATTGTCGCTTTGGCGGCAGTCCTTTTTTTTTCTGAATGTCGAACATCGACGCAAGCATCGATATTCGTCGTTCTAAGTGGAAATTGCACTCCGGGTTTAATACCATTTTTTACGACGCAAGCGTCCAGGATCCTTGCATCCAAATATTAAACCCGTCGGCACGAATAAACAGGAGTTGTGTATGATAAAAGGAAAGTATGTACCTTATCCAAAGGTAAACATTGAAAACAGGAAATGGCCGGATAATTCAATTACAAAAGCCCCTGTATGGTGTTCAGTTGACTTGCGTGATGGAAATCAGGCTCTTGTAAATCCTATGGGAATTGAACAGAAACTGGAATTCTTTGACCTTCTTGTAAAAACAGGTTTTAAAGAAATTGAAGTAGGATTCCCGAGCGCATCAGATACGGAATTTAATTTCATCCGCCGTCTTATTGAAGATAACCGCATTCCTGAAGATGTTACAATCCAGGTTCTCTGCCAGGCCCGTGAACATCTTGTAAAGAGGACTTTTGAGGCACTGAAAGGTGTCCCAAAGGCAATTTTCCACATTTATAATTCAACTTCTCCTGCCCAGCGGAAATACACATTCAATATGTCAAAGGAACAGATCAAGCAGATTGCCATTGACGGTGTAAAATGTGTAAAAGACTGCCTTTCTTATGCGGAAGGTACAAAAATCATTCTGGAATATTCTCCGGAAAGTTTTTCAAATACGGAAATAGAATATGCAGTTGAAATATGTGAAGCCGTTAAGAATGAATGGGGTGCATCGGAAGATAACAAAATCATCCTGAACCTTCCTACAACTGTGGAATGTGCTTCACCAAATATTTTTGCAGACCAGATAGAATATTTCTGCAGCCATATTACTGACAGGCAGAACTGCATCATCAGCCTTCATCCTCATAATGACCGTGGTGAAGGTGTTGCAACCTGTGAAATGGGACTTCTTGCCGGTGCTGACCGTGTTGAAGGTACTTTGTTTGGAAATGGTGAACGTACTGGAAACCTTGATGTGGTGACAGTCGGTCTTAATATGTATACACAGGGCGTTGATCCTGAACTTGAGTTGTCTGACATTCCTTCTATTGCAGAAGCCTACATGCGCCTTACAGAAATGCCGATCCATCCGCGTACACCATATGCCGGTGAACTGGTATTCACTGCTTTCAGTGGTTCACATCAGGATGCAATCCGGAAAGGTATGGCTGCCCGTGCCAAGATGGAAGAAAATGCCGTGTGGGATGTTCCATACCTTCCTCTTGATCCTCATGATATCGGCCGTCAGTATGAAGGAATCATCCGCATCAACAGCCAGAGTGGAAAGGGTGGCGCTGCATTCATCCTTGAAAATGAATATGGAATAGTTCCGCCAAAGGGTATGCATCCTGCAATCGGCGCAGTGGTAAAAGAAGCTGCTGATGCCGCCCAGAGGGAACTCCAGCCTAAGGAAATCCTTGATATATTTGAAAAGCAGTGGATTGGCCGCACTGTTCCGCTTAAAATCAACGAGTTGAATGAAACACACCTTGAAGGTGCAACAGGCGCTGAAACTGAAGAAAAGGTTGTCTGCTTTGCAAATATTGAATGGGATGGAAAAGTTTACAATATTTCTGCCCAGGGAAACGGACCGCTTGATGCGTTTGTTGCAGCAATGAAGCAGACTCCGGCTCCTAGATTCAGTATTACTTCTTTCCATGAACACAGCATTGGTACTGGAAGTGATACAAGAGCCATGGGGTATGTTCAGATTACCCTTGAAGACGGAAGGCAGGTCTGGGGCGTAGGCCGTTCAAGTAATGTAGGACGTGCCGGTGTTGCAGCCGTAGTTTCTGCATTGAACCAGTAATCCGGGAAACCCTTTTTGCGGTATTCTTGAAGGGCAGTTCGGAAAAATTTTCCGGTCTGCCTTTTTTTTGGCTATGGCCGTAAAAAGTGTTGTCTCTTCCGCCTTCGAAGCATAGCTTCTCGGAGACTCGCTGAAATTGCTTTCGCAATTTTCCGGCTCTACCGTTGCTCCCTTCCGCCTTCGAAGCTCAGCTTCTTGGAGA
>JAZLGS010000069.1:0-5473 GCA_045616425.1 Treponema sp. | reverse complement strand
CGGACGGCTTCCCTGACGGTCTTCCCGTCCTGACGGTACGGGGTGTGCGCCCGGCGTTTCCTGCCGGTACGGCCCCGTCCCTTTTCCCGGGTCAATCTGCCCGGTGGCCATGGCGGAGGTGCAATACCCGTTCCCATCCCGCACACGGAAGTCAAGCCCTCCTGCGCCGATGATACTGCCCTCCGGGCGGGAAAGTAGGTGGCTGCCGGGCTTTTTTCTCTTTAAATACATCCTTCCATCTGCATTCCTTTTTCTTCCCGCTGGAAACTTGACCAGATACAGATTGCTGGCCGGGTGGTACTTTTAAATTTAAAAAAGAAGTGTGTGAGGTTCCTGCACTTTTTGCTGTGAAGGCTCATGCATGTGGCAGGTTGCAATATTTTTGATATATGCGTAAACGGATGGCTTGATTCAGCCGGTGGAATCATCCTTGCAGGCCAGCTCAGGGCATCCGTTTGTACAGGAAATTTTGCATGGTCGCATAAACTAACACTTTTTGTGTTTAGTTTATGCTCTGCTCCATACCTTTTATCCTCTTTTCTTCATTTCTTCGGCAATTTTCTTTACATCCTGGATTCTGTCCATTTTTGCAATCAGGAGGGAGCCGTCAGAGTCGACGATGACCATGTTTTCAAGGCCGATTGTTGCAACCGTGCGCTTTCCACCGCGGATGTATGATGATTTTGTGTCCAGCATGATGACGTCGCCTTTTACGGCATTCTGATTTACGTCTTTCTGGCTGATGTCATATAGTGCGCTCCATGAGCCCACGTCATCCCAGCCGGCGTTCAGTCTGACGATTTTTCCAAGCTTTGTTTTTTCCATTACTGCATAGTCAATGGAATCACCTTTAATCTGGCTGAATGCATCTTTGTCCAGACGGATAAAGTCTTCGTCAATTTTTGCCTTTTCAAAAGATTCTATAGAAAGTCTTGCCATTTCAGGGCTGTGAACTTTGAGTTCGTCGATGAAAGTGGAAGCCTTGAATACGAACATTCCGCTGTTCCATGCATATTCTCCGCTTGCAAGGTATTCCCGGGCTTTTTCGAGGCATGGTTTTTCTACAAATTTTTCCAAAGTAAATGCACCGTCTGTTTCAGCTCCTGATGCCTTTACATAACCGTAACCTGTGGCAGCAAAGGTCGGGACGATTCCAAAGGTGACAAGTACCCCCTTTTCCGCATTTCTTGCAGCAGTCATTACGGCATTCTGGAATGTCTTTATATCTGCAATTACGTGGTCACTAGGGAGGACGACAACAATGGCATCCTTGTCCTGTTTCATAGCAGCACAACAGGCAGCTGCAATTGCAGGAGCAGTATTTTTTGCCATTGGTTCAAGAATGATTGTAGGCTTTTTATCTGTAATTTCGCCAAGCTGCTGTGCAACAAGGAACCTGTGGCCTTCACCGCATGAAACGATAGGCGAACCTATGTCCAGATCTTTGAGCCGGAGCAATGTTTCTTGAATCATTGTTTTATCACTGACCAGTGGAAGAAACTGTTTCGGGTGGTCTCCCCATGAAAGTGGCCAGAGGCGTGTACCGGCACCGCCGGAAAGAATCAATGGTATGATAGTCATATATTAAACTCCTTAGAATTTTATTGTAATTTTTTATTCTGTCCACAGATTCTGTGTACATTCAAATGTTTTACCCGGTTTAAGGAAAATAAGTTCCGGTTTGTTGAGCCAGATGTGGTCAGTGTTGCTTGCATCAGGAAGTCCGTGCCATGGTTCAATACAGATGAACTGTGCAGGTCCGGAGGTGTTCCGCCAGAGCATGATGTACTTGAATCCTTCTGTCTGGATCACAGATTTCTTTCCTGTTTTCGTATCTGTCAGGCTTATCCAGTTTGAACCGTTATTCATAAAGAGGTGGCCGTTTCCAAAACCGTCCTGAGGAATATTTACAATGCCGGGAGTTTTTTCACTATAGGAGAAAGTGTCTGGCATACCGTTTACAAATGGTGCAACGTAACCTTCTGGAGTGCAGCGGATTCCTGTGAGGGGAGTTTTCTTTTCGAACTCAACCACACAGTCAGAAATGTTTCCTGCAAAAGCCGTGTGGGTTCCGATTGAAAAACCGAATTCCTTCTGATCCTGGTTTTCAACCTTAAGCTTCCAGTTAAGGCCCTTTTCTGTCAGAACATATTCAGTTGTCAGAGTAAACTGATACGGATAGCGTGAAAGCGTTGATTCATCTGCTTTAAGTTCGAATACCACGCGGGAAGAATCCTGTTCTTTGAGGGTATGTTCTACATCACGGGCAAAACCGTGGTTCCGTGAATATTCTGCATGAAGTCCTTCGATGTCGTAGTATCCGCCAACGCAACGTCCTATGAACGGAAAGAGGATAGGTGCATGATTTTTCCATACGGAAGAATCTCCCTGCCATACGATGTCAGAGCCGTCATCCTTACGGATGAAAGACTGGATTTCGGCACCTTTTGTACTTAATGTAACTTTGTATAAAGAGTTTTCTAATGTTGCTGTCATGTTCTACTCCTGTTCTACAGTTTTATGATTTCTCTTGCAGTATACAGCATGACAAAAAAAAATAATAGGACTCGTTTTATTTTATTGCCTGTCTTTGTTTTTGACATTGTCCTGGAAGAGGGAAATAAAGTTTTTTATGATTTCATTTTCATTAAAATCCTTTTTTGCCTTTTTCAGACAATTGTCAGAAAGCATCTGGTTATTTTTAACGCAATATTCAATACCTTCAACAATCCGATCTGTGCTGTATGGTTCTGCCAGATATCCTGTCTTTTGGTGTTCGACAATATCTGATGTTCCACCAACGTTAAAGGCAACTACTGGGACTCCGCAGAAAATTGATTCAAGACATGTAGTCGGAAGATTTTCAATTAATGAAGGATTAATCACAATGTCACATGTACTATAAATACTTGCAAGGATATTTGGATTTGAGATATAGCCGCTTGCAAAAAAAGGAATATTTATTCTTGAGGTGAAAGCGTCACCGGCAGGTCCAAATATTACGAGAAAATATTTTTCAGGATTTTTAATTTTTTTGATAGCTTCGATCAGGTAATAACTACCTTTCATCGATTTTGGATTATCAATATCATATGCTGCACCAAAGCCTAGAACAATTTTATCTTGGGGAATGTTAAAAGCTTCTCTCAATGCTTTCTTATTTCGCGAAAAGAATTCTTTAGATGGAATTATGTTTGGAATTACATGGCATTCTGAATGACCAAATAAGGCACTGCTTTTCAGGATGTCGTGCTCCCATTTGCTAGGTGCTGTAAATATTATTTTTTTGTCAGATAAGTATTTCTTTTTTTGTAGCCAGACTTTCCGGCAGTAATCCTCGCCTTTAGTAGTGACAGGCTTATTTATTTTTGTGTAACCTGTCTGCCATCTGGTATCACCTTCAAAAATATTCGGATGATGTTCCGCTCCGCAGCAAGGCCAGCTGTCATGCATTGTCCATACAATTGGTTTTGTAATTCGGGCAATATCTTTATTGCATATTGTTCCGTTAATCCAATGAAGATTAACTACATCAAAGTCAGAGTTGTTAATCCAGTTGATGTCGGTTTCTGATTTAAAATTGTCAGTATGTAGAATTCCATTTGTAGTAGAAAAGCGCTTTTTGAAATGTTTTGTCACAGGAGAAAATACTGTTGAAGTATAATTTGAAATTTTCTTCAAAATCTTTTGAATCAAGGGCTTCTTTTTTTTAGGGAGTTCAATTACATAAGAAGAAGATGTTTTTTTATCACCGACTCCTAATCTTGCGTAGATACCAGCATTATTTAATGCAATCGTCAATCGTAATGCTGCTGTTGCTGCACCACCACCTGCATCTGTAAAGTTGATCAATAGAATTTTCATTTAAGATCCTCTGGCTTAAAATTTTGGGTAAGCATAATGCGTGGAAGGGAATCCTTGTTTGCTGTGTTTTTCTTAGTACAAGGTCCGCCATAGGCAATGCAGGATGCCTTGAAATTGAATCTGGATAAAACTTCATATTCCCTGTCACCTGCTTCATTTGAAGAGCCAAAAGGGTATGCAAAAACTTCTGGAATTAAATCAGATTTTGTCTTTAAGAGATTAAGTCCTTCTTTAACTTCATTGTAGACATCAGTTTCAGAGGAAAGTTGTTTGAGGTTGTAGTGATGCTTTGTATGACCGCCAATCGTAACAAGCGGTTCTTTTGATATAGATTTAATGTCAGACCAGGACATACAAAGTTCATTGCATTTTGAAGTCCAATTGATGTTGTAATTTGAAAAAAGTTCATTAAGCTGCGAGGTAATATCTGCCTGATCAAGTTTCAGAATCTCTTCCCGGATTTTCATGAAGGAATCACATTTGTCCTGTTCTGTTAATGCTGGGTATGTTACACCGTTAGAAAGAGCAACAGATGAATTGTTCAAAAGAAGATCTTCAAGTTCATACCACCATAGGACAGCTTCGTTATCCGGAAAATTCGTGGTGATAAAAATTGTAAAGGGTGTATTATGCTTTTTGAAAACTGGAAGAGCCTTTGTAAAATTATCTTTATAACCGTCATCCATTGTAAAGACTATGAATTTTCGGTTCGTCCTATGTTTTAAGCGGTCTGGAACGTCAGTCAAAGGAATAATGTCGTATTTTTTTTCAAGTTTACTCAATAAATCATCAAGATAATCAGGAGTGATTTTCATGTGCTCATTTGGCCACAAGTGTCCTTCTTCAAATTCATCAACACGATGAAGCATGAAGATGTAACCAATTGAACGTGGGGTAGTGAGCTTGTGGTAAATGGTACGGAAAAACTGATATGGAGGACGAAGGAGAGATTTGATTAATCTGTTCATTTTACTTTACTCTGGGACTAAAATTATAGGACTTTCAAAAATGGGTATATTTAAGCCAACGTATTTCTGATACATGCTTGCATCCAGTTATTCTAACATCTTTTCATATAAAAATCAGTAATTTATCGCATCTTTTTTTGTCCACCGGCAAAAATAATGAGATGCGATTTAACTGATAATTCAGCCTTAGGTAAAGCACCAATCGTTTGTCGCGTATGATTGCCCCTTTATATATAACAAGAGTTTTTGCAGTATACAGTATGATTAATTTTACCATGGGAAAGAAAAAATACAAACATCTGTAATCCGCAGTCTTCTTTTCAGATTCCGGCTTATTCTTCCTTCTGGTTTTGTTGACGTTGTATACAGTCTTTTATATATTCATAAAGTAGATTGGGGATATGAAAATGACTGATGGGATATACGGGCAGTAAAAGCGGCATTTATATAGCTTTAAACATATTAAACATTATTTTTTTTACTCTTTCCTTATGTTTTGATTATTTGAAGGGGTACTTAGGTAATTGTCTTATACTTTGTGCATATTATTTCCTTTTCATATGCATATTTTTTGATTTTTTCTATTTATATGATAAGGAATATAATTTCATTCAGTGTTTTAAATTAATTGTACTTGTAGT
>JAZLGS010000068.1:0-22135 GCA_045616425.1 Treponema sp. | reverse complement strand
CCGTTTTCCCTTGATTCCTTACGGCATTTGAAACTGCGCCTTATATATGGTAATATTTCATAGTTTTACTGATTTCAGACTGTAAAATTTAAACCGACATTTTTTCTTTACGGGGAACCGGATGCTTTACAACATAATAATCACTCCAATCGAAACTTTAGTGGAACTGATTTTCACATTCATCTTGAACAAGTTCAGTTTCCTTAATGCCATAGGTGCAGTCCTTGGCGTCAGCCTTGCCATCAATTTCCTTGCACTTCCGCTTTACAATATTGCAGACAGCCTTCAGGAAAAGGAACGGCTTGTTTCAAGGAAGCTGGAACCAAGGGTAAAGAGGATCAAGGCTGCATTCAAGGGTGATGAACAGTTCATGATGCTGCAGACCTACTACAGGCAGAACGGCTACCATCCGCTTTATGCATTGCGGGCTTCCCTATCAATCCTTATTGAAATTCCGTTCTTCATTGCAGCCTATCATTTCCTTTCCCACAATGAAGCCTTAAGGGGATCCAGTTTCTGGATCTTCAAGGATCTTGGTGCACCGGACGGACTCCTTCACGTCGGAAATTTCCCCATACATGTGCTTCCGGTACTCATGACTCTGATAAATCTTGTCAGCGGGGCTGTTTACGCAAAGGATGCACCTTTACGGGAAAAAATCCAGCTTGCGGGAATCGCTTCCATTTTCCTTGTGCTGCTTTACAATTCTCCCAGCGGCCTTGTATTGTACTGGATACTGAACAACATCTTTTCCCTTGTAAAGAACATCGTACTTAAAACAAAGCATCCGGGCAGGATTGCACATATTGCTGTAAGTACAGTATTCCTTCTGTCAGCCGTCATTTTCTGGGTTGCAAAGCCTGATACCTTCATATGGAAGAAACTTGCCATTACGTTCCTAGCAGCTGCCGTTACCTTCATTCCACTCCTGCTGAAAAAATTAAGGAAAGATTCTAAAGCAGCCGAAGATGCCGGAAGCAGGAACCTTGCCCTGCTTATTTTTTCAGGACTGGCACTTACACTTTTCAGCGGAATGGTCCTTCCATCAAGCGTAATTGCAACCAGCCCGGCAGAATTCTCATTCCTTGGAAAAACTGAAAACCCCGTTTCATACATCTGGAGTTCCATATCTGTTTTTGCCGGTTTCTTCCTGTTCTGGCCATTGTGCATCTACAGACTTTTCGGAAACAAAGTAAAACAGAAACTCCCATGGATCATGTTCATACTTCTGGTAACGGCAATACTCAATGTCTATTTCTTTAAGCCGGATTACGGAAACCTTAATTCCGCATTCAAGCTGGACACAAGGGACGCAGTCATGAAACAGTCTTTCTTCCTGAGCGGCCTTCCGGTAATTACTGCCACAATCATTGCAGCGGCAGCCTGTCTTTTAATAAAATTCAGGAAGATGGATTTTGCAGTCATTGGCTGCGTTTCAATATGTATCGCCGCATCAGTCCTGGGAGTGGGAAACATCAATAAAATTTCTTCCACTTTCAGGCAGTTTGAAGCCGAAATGCGCAGCCAGAAGGAAATGATGGATAAGGACAGTGACATGTCGCCGGTTTTCCATCTTTCCAAAACAGAAAAGAATGTGGTCGTAGTTTTCCTTGACCGTGCAGTAAATTTCCTGCTTCCTTATGTGGCAGAAGAGTTTCCGGAAATAAATGAGCAGTTTTCAGGATTCACCTGGTATCCTAATACATTAAGCTTTTCCACATACACATTACTTGGTTCACCGGCCATGTACGGCGGTTATGAATATTCAATTCCGGAAATCAATACACGGAGCGGAGAACTTTTAAGGGACAAACATACCGAGGCCCTGCTTGTAATGCCGGTATTATTCAAGGATGCGGGATTTGACACATATATGTTTGACCCGCCGAATACTAATTATTTTCCCAAAAATGACCTTTCTGTTTATACGGAACGGGGAATCCATGCCCGGAACATTTATGGAACATACACAAAAAGTTACCTTAAGGCACTGAACCTGCCTATGGATACGGAGAATGACGGATATACACGCAAGGGTATAAGGTATTTTTCCATCATGCAGATGCTGTGGCATCCCCTCCGCTGGACATTCTATGTAATCACGCTTAATGACGGTATGGATTATACGTTTGAAAATTCTTATTCCAGCCTTTTCTTTATGAATGAACTTACGGATTTCAGTGATAAAAAAGGCTCATTCATATTCATTGATAACGAAACAAATCACGAATACCGTTTCCTTAATGCACCGGAATTTGACAGGAAAACTGCAAAAAGGGACAATTCCACCGGTTCCTACAAATATCATGACGACCAGGACATGATGGCCTATCATATGCTTGCAGCCAGCATGAAGTCCCTGGGAAAATGGATGGAATTCCTTAAGGTAAACGGATGTTACGACAACACCCGTATCATAATTGTTTCTGACCACGGCTGGCATCTGCATTCAGACCAGGTTTTCGGAAGTTTTCCAGATCCTGTAGTCCCGGCAGAATTCAATCCGCTCCTTATGTTCAAGGATTTTAATGCAGAAGGACCGATGAAAACAGACATGGAATTCATGACCAATGCGGACACACTTTTCCTTGCCGGAAAAAATCTTGCAGAATCCCTTACAGACCGGAATCCTTTTACAGGAAAGAAAATGGTGCAGGACAAGGCTGGTGGCGTTACGGTAGTTCCCGGCATAAACCTTGAGTGGCTCAGCACCAAAATGTATGAGGAAAAGACATTCTCTGTTGATAAAGAGAATTCTTACGTTGTCCACGATGACTTATTCAATCCGGAAAACTGGATTCCTTTATCAGGAAAATAGGGCTGGAAAACAGGCCACCGGAAAACCGGACTACACAAAAATGAAATAAAACACTATAATTTATGAAATTTTATTGGAGTAAAAATGCATAATACATTTGTTTTACCACTCTATATTGACCCGGGAACGGGAAGCATGCTGTTTTCCATCCTCATCGGACTTGCAGCTGCAGCAACTTTTGGTGCAAAGGCACTTTTCCTGCGCATAAAATTCATGCTTTCAGGCGGAAAAAACGCAAAGGAAATGGCAGAGGCACAGAAAAAAATCCCTTATGTCATCTACAGTGACCACAAACGGTACTGGAACGTGTTCAAACCTGTATGCGATGAATTTGAAAGGCGCCAGATTCCCCTTGTTTTCTACACTTCATCTCCTGACGATCCGGCCCTTGAAGCCGGTTATACCCATGTAAAGACTGAATTCATAGGTGAAGGGAACATGGCATTTGCAAAGCTCAATTTCCTTAATGCAGGCATACTCCTTGCGACCACGCCTGGACTTGATGTATATCAGTGGAAGCGCAGCAAGAATGTAAACTGGTATGTCCACATTCCCCACCTTGTTGATGACCTTACTACATACAGGATGTTCGGCCTTGACTATTTTGATGCAATCCTCCTTAACGGTGCACATCAGGAGGAAAGGATCCGTTATTTTGAAAACGCAAGGAACATTAAAAAGAAGGAACTTCCTGTAACCGGTTCCACATATATGGATACAATGCTTGAAAAAAGCAGGAAATATGATTCCACAGGAAACAACGGAAAAAACATACTGCTTGCTCCAAGCTGGGGAAAGACCGCAATCCTTTCACGCTTCGGCTCAAAAATAATCAAGGCACTGGCAGATACAGGTTACAACATCATAATCCGCCCGCATCCCCAGAGCATCACCTCAGAAAAGGAAATGCTTGCTTCCCTTACGGAAGAATTCAAAGGATGCAGCAATGTTTCATGGAACTATGACAATGACAATTTTGCTGTTCTTGCAAAATCAAGCATAATGATTACTGACTTTTCAGGGATTATTTTCGACTATTCATTCATATTCAATAAGCCGCTTATTTACGCAGATACAACTTTTGATTCCCTTCCGTATGACGCAGACTGGCTTGCAGAAGGTGACCAGCCATGGTGTTTCAAAATACTACCGGAAATCGGCATAAAGCTGGAAGAAAAAGATTTTGGAAAGATGAAAGAAATCATTGATGATGCACTTGGCAATGAAACAATGACTGAAATAAGGAACAAAGTAAAGGCAGAATCATGGCTCCATCAGGGAGAAGCTGCAAAACTTACTGTTGATTATATGGTAAACAAACTTAAGGAACTGGAGGAAGACAAATAATGAAAAGCGTATATCTTGGAATAACAGGCGACATAATCCACCCTGGAATCATAAACATAATCAACGAAGGTGCAAAACTCGGTGAACTGACAGTAGGCCTTCTTACTGACAGTGCCATCGTAAACCACAAAAGACTCCCTTACCTTACATATGAACAGCGCAAGAACGTAATTGAAAACATCAAGGGCGTTGCCAGGGTTGTTCCACAGGAAGACTGGAGCTATGTACCAAACCTCAAGAAATTGAAGCCGGACTTCATCATCCACGGTGATGACTGGAAGACAAACTACCTTTCAAAAATCCGCGAAGAAGTTTTTGAAGTAATGAAGGAATGGAACGGACAGGTCGTAGAAATTCCGTACACACAGGGCATCAATTCATCATCTCTTGCACAGAATGCATCAAGCATCGGAACTACTCCTGACATCCGCCGCGCTACATTAAGGCGCCTTATAGCAGCAAAGAAAGTGGTGCGCATCATGGAAGCCCATTCAGGCCTTTCAGGACTCATCATTGAAAATACGGAAGTAACAAAGGAAGACGGCATCCACAGCTTTGACGGCATGTGGTCTTCAAGCCTTACGGATTCCACATCAAAAGGAAAGCCGGACATTGAAGCTGTTGACCTTACTACCCGCCTCCAGAGCCTTACCGACATTCTTGAATGTACTACAAAGCCGATTATTTTTGACGGAGATACCGGCGGCATTCCGGAGCACTTTGTATTTACAGTCCGCACACTTGAAAGGAACGGCGTAAGTGCAGTAATCATCGAAGACAAAAAAGGACTTAAAAAGAACTCCCTTTTTGGTACGGAAGCCAAGCAGGTTCTTGCAACAGAAGAAGAATTCTGTGAAAAAATCAGTGCAGGTAAAAAAGCACAGATTACAAAAGACTTTATGATCATTGCAAGGATTGAAGAAATAATCGCCGGTTACAGCGTTGATGAAGCCCTTACAAAGGCCTTTGCTGCCGTAAAAGCAGGAGCAGACGGTGTAATGATTCATTCCAAAGACAAATCAGGAATGGATATCAAGGAATTCTGCCAGAGGTTCAGGAACGAATATGCAAACATTCCTATCGTACTTGTTCCTACCACATACAACCAGTTTACAGAAGACGAACTTTCGGCATGGGGTGCAAATGTAATCATTTATGCAAACCACATGCTCAGGGCATCTTATCCTGCAATGCAGAAATGTGCAGAGACAATCCTTCAGGCAGAGCGTTCCCTTGAAGTAAATGACATCTGTATGCCTATAAAGCAGATTCTTGAACTGATTCCGGGAACAAAATAAGGGGTAATTGAATAATGATTGAACCAAAATATTTTTACGATTTGCTTATCAAAAACGGTGCGGATTTCTTTACAGGTGTACCTGATTCACTCTTGAAGAATTTCTGTGCCTATGTAACAGACAATGCTCCGGCTGACAAGAACATCATTTCTGCAAACGAAGGTTCTGCAACAGCACTGGCTTCCGGATATCATTTTGCAACAGGAAAGACGGCTGTAGTCTACATGCAGAATTCAGGACAGGGAAATGCAGTAAATCCCCTCCTCTCCCTTGCAGACCCGGATGTATATTCGGTTCCAATGCTGCTTATAATCGGATGGCGCGGGGAACCGGGAGTGCATGATGAACCCCAGCATGTAAAGCAGGGAAAAGTAACATGTGCACTTATGGATGCAATGCAGATTCCGTATAAAGTACTTTCTGCAGATCAGGCTGAAACAGAAGCACAGATTAAGGAAGCCTTTGACTCAATCAAGAAAAACAGCGCACCTTATGCATTCATCATAAAAAAAGGAACTTTTGCAGATTATACGCTCCAGAACAACAATGTAGTTGACGGCGGAATGACCAGGGAAGAAGCAATTGAAAAAATCATGCTTTCTGCGCCTGAAAACGCCTGCTTTGTTTCGACAACAGGAATGGCAAGCCGCGAACTCTTTGAACTCCGTGAAAAGCATTCCATGGGTCACGAAAAGGATTTCCTTACAGTCGGTTCAATGGGACATGCGAGCCAGATTGCACTGGCAGTTGCATTAAACAAAAAAGCACGTCCTGTTTACTGTATTGACGGCGATGGTGCTGCAATCATGCAGATGGGCGGAATGGCTACAATCGGAACAAGGAATCCTTCAAACATGGTGCACATCGTATTGAATAACGGTGCCCATGACTCAGTTGGTGGCCAGCCTACAGTTGCCCGGCAGATTGACCTGTGCGCAATTGCATGCGGATGCGGTTACGAAAATGTGGTAAAAGTCCAGACCGCAGAAGAACTTGATGCAGCCTTAAACGACTCAGAAACAAAGGATAAACTTACATTCATCGAAGTCTTTGTAAAAAAAGGCGCAAGGAAAGACCTTGGACGTCCTACAAAGACACCGCAGGAAAATAAAAAAGCATTAATGGAGTTTTTAGCAAATGATTAAACAGGCTGTAATTATGGCAGGCGGGCTTGGTTCCCGTTTCGGCGGAAAGACACAGGCTATGCCTAAAGGCTTTATTGAAATTGACGGCATTCCGATGGTTGAACGTTCGGTACAAAAGCTTATTGCTGCAGGAATTGAAGAAATCATCATCGGAACCGGTCATTGCAATGAATTCTATGACAGGCTCGCAGAAAAATATCATGTAATCAAGACTGTAAAAAATGAGGCATACGCAGAAACCAGCAGCATGGGAACTCTCGAAGTATGCGCACCACTTGTAAAAGGTGACTGTCTCCTTCTTGAAAGCGACCTGATTTATGATGCCGTGGGACTTAAGGTCCTTATGAATGACGAAAGGGAAAATGTAATCCTTGCCAGTGGAAAATCTGACAGTCATGACGAAGTATATCTTGCAGCAGATGAAAACATGAGGCTTACGGATGTAAGCAAGAACAAAGAATCCATCGGAGAACCTGCCGGAGAACTGGTGGGAATCACTAAAGTAAGCAAATCTGCATTAGATAAAATGTGCGCTTATTATGACAAGAACCGTGAAACACAGAAAAAGCTTGATTACGAAGGCGCATTGAAAGTGATCAGTACAGAACTTGATGAACCGGTTTATGTACGCACAATCCAGTTTTATGCATGGACTGAAATTGATGACGAAAAAATGCTGGACAGGGCAGTAAATCAGATTCTTCCACGCATAAAGGAAAATGAATCCCTTCTTGAAGTACGCCGTGAAGTCCTCCTTAATCCGGGACCTTCAACAACCAGTGACAGCGTAAAATATGCCCAGGTAGTTGCCGACATCTGTCCACGTGAACTTGAATTCGGAAACCTTATGGAACAGATTGCAGAAGACCTTACAACTTTTGTTGCAGATCCAAAGGACTACATCACGGTAATGTTCGGATGTTCTGGAACAGGTGCAGACGAAGCAATGGTCAGCTCTTGTGTTCCGCCAGATGGAAAACTCCTTGTAATCGATAACGGTTCATACGGAGCCCGTCTTGCAAAGATTGCTTCCGTTTACAACATCGATATGGACGTATTCAAGTCTTCAACATATGAACCAATCGATATTGCTGCAGTTGAAGCACAGATGAAAAAAGCAAAGTACACGACTTTTGCAATGGTTCATCATGAAACGACAACAGGTCTTTTGAATCCGGTTGCAGACCTTTGCGGACTTGCACATAAATATGGAATGACAACCATCGTAGACACAGTTTCCTCTTACGGCGGAATGCCAATCGACCTGGCAAAGATGAATATTGACTTTGCAACATGTACCTCAAACAAACATATCGGCGGCATGGCAGGAATCGGTTTCGTTGTCTGCAAAAGATCAGAACTCCTTAAGCAGGAAGGCTGGCCGATGAGGAACTACTACCTTAACCTTCTTGACCAGTACAAGTATTTCCTTGAAACAAAGCAGACCCGCTTTACTCCGCCGGTGCAGACACTCTACGCATTGCGTCAGGCAATCACAGAGACAAAGGTAGAGACAATTGAAAAACGTTTCCAGCGCTTTACAGAATGCTGGGAAATCCTTGTAAAGGCATTGGATGAAATCGGACTCAAGATGCTTGTTGACCGCGAGAATCAGTCTCATTTCATTACGGCAATCCTCATTCCGGAAACACCGTCATACAATTTTAATGACCTGCACGATTATGCACGTTCATTCGGATTTACGATTTATCCTGGAAAACTTGGAAACATTGATACATTCAGAATTGCAAACATGGGAGACATAAAGCCTGAAGAAATGACGCATTTCACATGCATCCTCAGGGACTACATGCATTCCATCGGAGTCTGTTGATGATCATTTTTACCGGTGCAGGAAGGCTGGGAAACCAGCTTTTCCAGCTTTATTTCCTTGAAGGAATACGAAAGCCTCACGAAACTGTCCTTTCCGTAGAGATGGGACAGGTCATAAAGTATTGTGACGGCTTTGAAAAGCTCCATAATACTGACAGCCGCAGTTTTGCTACATTCTTTGACAGGATAATAAAGCCGGTTCTGAAAATCCTTGGAAAGCTGCATATCATAAGCACGGCAATCGAAATGCACAATACCGGGTACCATAAGGAAACAAAAGGGATCCTTCCGGTTACTTATGCATTCGGTTTTGTGCAGCATGATATGTACATAAAGGACTGTAAAAACAAAAACATCCATTTAAAACAGGAATATATTGACGAAGCGGAAAGACAGCTGGAACCTTATGCCGGCATGAAAAAAATCTTCATTCATGTGCGGCATGGTGATTATCCGGAAGACATGAAACTCCCTGATGCTTATTACAGGAAGGCATTGGAGCAGCTTATGGAAAAGGATCCGGAAATAAAGGATAAAGGACTTTTTGTTCTGCTTGGTGATGATCAGGAATGGAGCCGTAAAATGTTCGGTGACCTTCCCCACACTTATATTCCGCAAAACAACCTTATAACCGATTTCGCCATCATGACCAAGTGTGACGGCGGAATCATTTCCAACAGCACATTTGCATGGATGGGTGCCTATTTCTGTAACTGTACACTTCCTGTAATTGCACCAAAATACTGGACGGATTTCAAGAACAGGAAATGGTATCCGCTTTGCATCAAAACTGAACGGTTCAATTTCATTGAATGGTGGTAAGCCGTCCGTAAAAAGTATTGCAAAAAAAAATCTGCATTACCGTGCAGACAGTTTTACCACTGATTCTACACAGCCTTAATCAGCATAGAGTATAGTTTCCCACCAGAACATCGATATCCCGCGTCATTAATCAGCAACACTATGGCCGGACATAGCCAAAAGAAAAAGCCTGACATTGTGTACTTCAAAATTTGAAGTGCACCGTGCCAGGCTTATTTTCAGGATTTTCCATGCTTTAACCACATGGCAGGGAACCTGCCACATGAATACAGCCTTTTTTTCAACTACTTATGAAGGATGAATTCAACACGGCGGTTTTTCCACCAGTTAGCCACATCGCTTCTAGGAACAACAGGCTGGCGTCCACCCTTTCCATCTACAGAAAGACGCTTTGCCTCAACACCATATTCCACAAGCCTGCTCTTTACAAACTCTGCCCGTTCTTTTGAAAGAGGAACAAGTGGAATGTTTCCATTTGCAGTTGAAGTCTCTTCTTCTTCCGTTCCTGTAAGGTTGTTTGCATGACCTGTAACAGTAACAGTGTAGTCAGGGAATTTCTTAAGGACTTCTGCAACACGCTTGAGTACCCTTTCATTATTTGCAGCCTGACGCTTTGTAACTTTACTTCCAGGAGCTTCATCAGCAGTCTTGAAGTCAGCATGGTTACTGCGGAATATGATTGATGGAACAGCCATCTTGAGTACATCTCCATCCCTGATGACAAGGATGTCCACAGGAATTATGCCTTCAACAGTGGAAGTCATGCCCAGCCTGTCAGTTGCAGTAAATACCCAAGGATAATCCATTGCAGACTGAACCCTTTCTGCATATCCGTCACGTTCACGGCTTGTATTGCTGAGACCGTTCCATATGATCTGTTCAGTAATCTTATCAGTACCGCTTGTCTTCCAGAAAGCACCTTCACGGCCTGTTTCAACAGGATTATTGATTGTAAACGACCAGTTCACAAAACCGGAAGTTGTAACACCTGTCAGCTTGATGAAAAGGTCATCATCAACACCGTCGTTATCAGGACTGAAGAACTGAGGTGTCGTGCTTACCGCAAGCTGCGGAGGAGTTACGGAACAGATGAAAGGTGATGTGGAAGCTTCCACGTGATTTCCCTTTACATAATCCAATGTAAGTTTACCCTTATATTTTCCTTCACAGTCCTTACCATCTTTTGTACGGCCGTTCCATGTAAATGACTTCGGCAGTTCATCACTACCCTTTCCGTTCCATTCAGCAACGGTATTTCCACCTTCATCACAAACCTCAAATGACCAGCTGTCAATTCCCTCTGTAAGTGACATTCGCAGGGCAAAAGTCTGTTCTGTGAGGCCTGTAGCTGAAACCGGAGAAATTCCAGGAAGGGAAGCAGTTACATAAGCTTTTGTTTCCCGTCTGTCAAGGACGATTTCTGAAACAGTTTCCCTGAATGTATTTCCAGCCATATCTGTCGATTCGATTACAATTGAATATTCACCGTCAGCAGCTTTATTTCCATTGTCATCAGTACCATCCCAACTGAATGTGTCAGCAGGAGCCAGACCGATGTATCCGTTCCAATTGAATGTCCTGACGGCATTTCCCGAGGCGTCAACAACCTTTGCAGACCACAGGTCTTCTTCTGTAGTTTCAGCAGCTGAAATGATTACACTGTCCTTCCTGCTGTCTCCATCCGGAGAGAAGACAAGGTTTTCAGCAGAAATTTCGGTATATGGCGCCTGTGTATCAAGTACTACCTCATGGCTTTCTGCATGAGCCTCGGAACCGTTTTCAGACATGGTTGTAATTACTGCCGTATAAATGCCGTCATCACATACAGCCCCGGAAGAATTGCTTCCATCCCATACAAATACAGGAGGAACTGCGCCATCTGATTTCTGGGCATAAATAACATTTCCATCTGCATTCTTTACTTCAAATACATATGATGTAACTTCAGATTCTGCCTTCAAGACCGGTGTAAATGACACAGAAGGTTTTGTGCTGTCACCCGTCGGGCTGAATGCAGTGGTAGAAGCAGCAAGCATTACTTCCGTCTTAGAAGTGTCAACCTTTACGGCAGGACTTTTTGCTTCAAACTTGTTGCCGGCCAGATCTTCTGCTGAAAGTACATAAATGTATTCCCCGTCAGAAGCAAGCTTTCCGTCCTTATCAAGACCATTCCATACAATGTTCTTTGGAGGATAAGGGCCAAAATCGTATTCAACCAGTGCATTACCAGAATCAGAAAGGCTTACGATTTTTGCATGCCAGTTCTGTACCGGTGCGCCGCCGTCTTTCTTTGCATTCTGGATGAATGAAACAGTATCTTTATTTCCATCGCCGTCAGGTGAGAAAATAACGTCTGACAGTTCAATCATGCCGGAAGGAGCCGTAGTATCAAACGTGAACAGAGGTGAACGTACTTCCGGTGCCTTGTATCCGTTGAGATATTCAGCTGTGACGCGGGCGCAGTAATTTCCTTCCGGAATCACCTTGCCGGAACCGTTTTTTCCGTCAAATACAATCTCTGAAGGAGGAACCGTACCGCTGGTCTTCTTATTGTATGAACGCACTACCTGACCGGCTTCGTTCACAATGTCAACGCTCCAGCCTACAAGAGTGTTGCCGCTGTCTTTCCTTGGTTCAGGAATTGAAACTGCAAGCTTTACCGATGTTATGTTGCTTTTCTGCGGAACAGAGAAATATCTGTTTCCTGAAATCACGATATTCGTAACAGGCTTTTCAGCAGAAAAAATGATGTTTGAAACTTCTGTGTAAGGGGAAGTGTTTCCTGCACGGTCAGTACATGTAATCACATATTTGTATACACCGTCAGGAACGATAATGCCTTTATCATCTGTTCCGTTCCAGCTGAAGCTCTGTGGCTCAGAACCAGCCCATGAGTAATTGCGCACGGCTTTTCCGGTACTGTCAAGAATCTGGGCTTTCCACAAATCTTCTTTTGAGCCCTGCTGGCCGAAATCAAATTTTATCTTATCGCCTTCACCAAAAATACGCTTTCCTTCCGGCAGTACCGTAAGCATGACTTCAGGGCGCGTATTATCAACAACAACAGAATACTTTGCAGTATTGCGGGTATTCCCACGGGCATCAGTTGCAGAAAAATAATAGAAATACTCACCATCAGGAGCAGTTTCACCATTATCCATGGTTCCGTCCCATGTAACCACAGGAGGAATTTCCACGCCTTCCTTCTTCTTCATTATCTGCTTTACCATGTTCCTTGCAGTAACTCTAGTCGGAAGGGCAACCTTGTTTCCAATGGTACGGATTACGTTGCCTGCTGAATCTTCAATAACCAGGGACCATTTTGTGACTATGCTTTTGTCCTTGATTTTAAAAGGAATTTCAAGAGCATCCTGCACACCGTTACTGTCGGGAGAAATATATTTTGAATCAGCAAATACAAGAGCCGAACAAAGTACGGAACCAGCAATCAGCATTCCTTTCTTGAAATTATTTTTCGTTTTTCCCATAAAAACCTCTATGAACACTAAAATGCAAGCCTGTCATCAGTTCCCGATTTCAATATCAGGAGCATCATTATCAAGTGCACCAAGACGGAGGACCGTACCAACGGAGATGGCGTTTACATCGCCGTTTACGTTCTTCCATGCAGCAGAAGGAGACAGTTCACTTGTCTCCCAGTCATGCCTCTTCATGTAATCGCTTGCACCTGTATTTATGTTCAGCTTGAATACGATTCCCACAGTAGGAAGGTAAGTTCCCCTGTCCTGTGCACATTCATAAGCATTGTACTGCCATGAAGAAGTAATGCGGATGAAGTCAAAGAGTTCAACCTGGACACCTGAATCAATTATTAAATTCTGGAAGAACGGAGTAGTTACATCTACTGAAAGCCCTACCTTACATACATCATTGTCAACAACCTTTGTAGCAACGCCTGAACGGAGCGATACAAAATAAGGAAAGCCCGAGAATCCTGCACTGTTCCTGCGTCCGTCAGCACCGTAAACTTCAGTCTGGTTATAAACTTTACCGATGTTCAGTACGGATGCACCTACACGGAAATCACGGAGGAATCCAAGGTCACCGAATGCATAAATGGCACCTGCATCAGCCGTAAGGGACCAGTCAGTTTCATAGCCGTAGAAAATGCCAGTTCCCAATCCGACACCTACATAAAGTTTGTCAACAAGTTCCTTTGCAACTGAAAATTTAAGATTGAAGCTGTTGCCAAGCTGCATATCCTTAAAAGGAACAAATACACCGGCAAGTTCACCACTCACATTGCACCAGTCAGTAGGAACGATGATTCCAGTTCCGAATGCCTGTCCGTAAAGGTCGCCTTCTTTTCCGCTGAAAAGTGCCGTGTAGCCCACATCAATTGTGGGACGTTCCTCAAGACCGCCAGTTGCCGGATTCCATATTGTCGAAGATGGAGTGATTGACCTTATTCCGCTACCTGCAGAAGATGCCCCGCCTGTAACCTGTTCAGGATTCGTAAAGCCAAAAAGATTTTCTCCCTGTACGGGAGGATTGTAAGCCATAGTCATTGACATAGCAGCAAATGCAGTCAGAACAGTAAGTAATGATTTCTTCATAAATTCTCCTAATCATATCTTAAGTATAAAATCATGGAGTCTCTAACAATCCTTAGAGACAACTTTGAAAATGCAACGTTTCAGAGCATCCCTGAAAAACTTTTCCGCGATGCCGAAATTTGATTTACTGATAATATAACAAAAAAAAAGTTTAAATACAATTAAGAAAATACTTGACATTTTTGAGATTTTAGGCATATAGAACCGGTTTTTCTTGAAGTTTTCAACAGTCTCCTGAATGTAAAAATTGCTTTTTTTATTGAATAATTATAAAATATTACACATGGAGACTTATACTTTTAAAGGGGGGATTTTCCCCGATGAACAAAAGGAACTTACACGTGGCTGTAAAATAACTGCAGCCTTTCCAGCTTCTAAGACTGTAACGATTCCTGTTACAATGGGAGGTGCTCCGAACCAGCCGGTCGTTAAGGTCGGTGATTCAGTAGCCAAAGGACAGGTAATTGCAAAATCAGACGCATTCATGTCTGCAGCCGTCCATGCATCTGTTGCTGGAACCGTAAAAAAGATAACTACAAATCTTTCTACTGCAAATGTTGAAGTACCTTGTATCGTAATTCAGGCTGATGATTCAGACCGTACGGAATATATGCCGGTTCTGGATCCTTATTCATGTACAAAGCAGGAAGCCGTGCAGCGCATTAAAGATGCCGGCATTGCAGGTATGGGTGGCGCATCCTTCCCTACCCATGTAAAGCTTTCACCACCTCCGGGAACAGTGATTGACCATGTGCTCCTGAACGCAGCGGAATGTGAACCATACCTTACCGTTGACGAACAGACAATGGCAGAAAACGCCGAAAAGGTAATGGACGGCCTCCTTATAGTCCAGAACATTACAGGCGGACAGCCGGTGGTATGTCTTGAAACAAACAAGCTTCACCTTATGGAAACCCTTGAAAAAGCCGCTGAAAAAGTTTCTTCGGCAGCAGGCAAGGGAGTAAAAATCCAGATAAAGGCTGTAAAGACAAAATATCCTCAGGGTGCAGAAAAGAACCTTATTACAGCAATCACAGGCCGTGAAGTACCTGCAGGGGGATTGCCGGCAGCAGCAGGATGCGTAGTATGCAACGTGGGAACCGTCTGTGCCATTTCTGACGCATTCAGGGAAGGTAAGCCGCTTATTGAAAGGGCTCTTACAATTTCCGGTGGCGGTGTTGCAGAACCAAAGAACCTTCTCGTTCCTGTAGGAACCCTCATAAGCGACCTGATTCCTTCTGTAATTACACTGAAGGACGGTGAAGTATGCAAAATCCTTTCCGGCGGCCCTATGATGGGCTTTGCAATGTCAAATGCAGGATTTCCTGTACAGAAAGGAACCAGCGGCGTACTTTTCCTCACAGATAAGGAAACCGGGCTCAACGAAACTACACCGTGCATCAGCTGCGGACGCTGTGTAGGAGCATGTTCAATGCACCTTACCCCGGTAATGATGGTACGCAGTGTAAAGACTGCAAATCTTGCAGACGCAAAGAAATACGGACTCATGGATTGTATTGAATGCGGATGCTGTAATTATGTATGTCCTGCAGACGTAAAGCTTGTCCAGATTTTCAGGATGGGGAAGGCAATGGTCCGTGCAGAAATGGCAGCTGCAAAAGCCAGGAAAGATGCAGAAGCAGCAAAAGCCCAGCAGGCAGCAGGAGGAAACAAATAATGGCAGATCAGAACAAAAAACAGCTGTGGCTTTCTTCATCTCCACATTATTCATGTGGAAGGAAAACACCAGACCTGATGTTCATGGTTGTAGCAGCCCTTGTTCCGGAATGTATATACGGTGTCATATTGTTCGGAATCCCGGCTCTGGTTACAATCCTTGCATCTATAGCAGGAACGGTTGGATTTGAAGCCCTCTTCAATGCAATCCTCAAAAAGAAGCAGACTGTAAAAGACGGTTCCGCAATCATCACCGGAATCCTCCTTGCACTTACACTTCCGCCTACAGTACCTTTATGGCAGACACTCCTTGGAGCATGTTTTGCAATTCTGGTTGCAAAGGCATTCTTTGGCGGACTGGGTTCCAATGTATGGAATCCGGCATTAAGCGGACGCGCATTCCTTTTCATAAGCTTCCCTGCCGCAATGGGAAGTGCATGGGTAGCTCCGGGACCGGATGCCGTAAGTACAGCAACAGTACTTTCTACCATTAAGTCAGGAACATTTACAGCTGATTCAGCAACATACATGCAGTACCTTATAGGAAACCGCGCAGGATGTATCGGTGAAAGTTCAATCATACTCATACTGATTTCAGCAGCATTCCTTCTTGTTACAAAGGTAATTGACTGGCGTGCCCCGCTTGCCATGATTGCAACTACAGCATTGTGCACACTGCTTTCCGGCGGTGATGTGGTAATGGCACTGCTTTCCGGCGGCCTTATCTTCGGTGCCACATTCATGGTTACTGATTATGTTACGGCACCGGTTACACGTCCTGGACGCCTTGTTTTCGGTGCAGGCTGCGGACTCATTACATTCCTCATCCGTAAATTCGGCGGTTATCCTGAAGGTGTAATGTTCTCAATCCTCATCATGAATTCCATAGTACCATTCCTGAACAAAATGACTTCAAGGAAATACGGATATGGAAAGAAGGTCCAGAACCAGTCTAAAGCAAAGGAGGCTTCAAAATGAAACAGGCATTTAAATTAGGCCTTGTACTGGCGCTATATGCTTCAGTTGCCTGCCTTGCACTGGCTGTAGTAAATAATTTTACGGCTCCTGTAATTGAACAGCATGCAAAGGAAAAAGAAAGCGCAGGCCTCAGATTGATATTCCCTGATGCAGATGATTTTGTTGCAATAACGGATTTTGACCGTCCTGCAGGAACTACACAGATTGAATCCTTCTACAAGGCTGTTGCCGGCGGAAAGACTGTGGGTTATGCAATAAAGGCTACAGGTCCTACATACGACACATCCACACTGCTTGCAGGATTTGCACCTGACATGAAAATCAGCGGCGTACACATCCTTGCAACTACAGATTCTCCGGGATTCGGACAGAAGGCAGCAGATCCTTCCTATAGGACTTCCAAAGGAACAACATTCTGCGGACAGTTTGCCGGCGTAAATGCCTCAAAGCCACTTGCCTTGGGCGATGATTTTGAAGCAATCAGCGGTGCTACGATTACATCACGCTCAGTTGGTGCAATTGTTTCTACAGCTGCTGAAACTGTTTCCAACTACTTAAAAAAGACAGGAGGCGCACAATGAGCAACCTGAAAATATTCACAAACGGTCTTGTAAAAGAAAATCCGCTTCTGGTGCTGTCCATCGGACTGTGTTCTTCACTGGCTGTAACCACAAGCATTTTCAACGGATTCGGCATGGGCATGAGCATGACTTTTGTCCTCCTTATGAGTGAAATAATCATAAGCATTTTCCGTAAACTTATTCCTGATGCAATCCGCCTTCCGGTATTCATCATTGTAATTGCTGCATTTACGACAATCGTACAGCTTCTTCTTGAAGCATACGTTCCTGCACTTTCGGAATCACTGGGTGTGTTCCTTCCGCTGATAGTCGTAAACTGTATCATCATGGGACGTGTAGAAGCATTTGCCTCAAAACAGACTTTAGGAAAAGCCATCCTTGACTCATTCGGCATGGGACTTGGATATACATGGGTCCTTGTAGCAATTTCATTCATCCGCGAACTCTTTGGAACTGGAAAGCTCCTTGGATTTACAGTATTCCCTGAAGAAAATGCCATCGGCTTCTTTGCAGGAGCACCAGGCGGCTTCTTTGTATTCGGAATCATGATTGCTATTGTTGCAGGCATTTCCAATGCAGCTTCAAAAGGTGGTAAAAAATGACAGAACTCATAAAGATTTTCCTTAAATCAATGCTGGTTGATAACGTAATACTCGTCCAGTACCTTGCACTCTGTCCATTTCTTGGAATGACTGCGGATACAGGAAAGGCAACAGGCATGGGAATTGCAACTTCTTTTGTAATCCTCCTTGCAACAGCCGTAACATATCCTATTTATTACTGCGTACTGCTTCCATTGAACCTCAAGTTCCTCCAGACGCTGATTTTCATTCTTGTAATTGCGTCACTGGTACAGCTGGTTGAGTTCTACCTGAAGAAATCATCACCTGCACTTTACAGTTCAATGGGTGTTTACCTTGCACTAATTACCACAAACTGTGCCGTTCTTGCCGTTACACTTAACTGCATCAGCAAGAATTACAGCTATATTGAATCAATCGTATATGCACTTGGCTCAGCAGGCGGTTTCGTACTTTCAATGGTAATCATGTCAGGCATAAGGGAAAGGATGCAGACTTCAAATGTTCCGGCATTTTTAAAGGGAAATGCAAGCCTCTTTATTACGGCTGCATTGCTTTCGCTCTCCTTCATGGGCTTTAAAGGCCTCATCAACTAGACGCAGAAGTCTGGAGGTAATTCATGCAGACAATAATTTTTACTATCATAGCGGCATTTGCCATTGCATTCCTTCTTGGACTCCTGCTCGGGGTATTCAAGAAAATATTTGCCGTTCCTGTAAACGAAAAAGCTGAACGGATCCGTGCATGCCTTCCTGGTGCAAACTGTGGCGGCTGTGGTTTTCCAGGATGTTCTGGTTATGCAGATGCAGTGGCAGCAGGTGAAGCTGAACCAAATAAATGTTCTGCCGGTGGAAGTTCGGTAGCAGCAGAAATCGGTAAAATTCTTGGTGTTGAAGTTTCAACGGTAAAGAAAGCTGCTGTCCTTGCCTGTCAGGGAACAAAAGAATGTGCTGTTTCAAGAGGAATCTACTCCGGAATTGAGACATGTGCAGCAGCAGCCCAGGCAATCAATGGAACCAAAATGTGTTCCTTTGGCTGTATCGGTTTTGGTGACTGTGTATCAGCATGTCAGTTTGGTGCAATCAAGATGGACGAAAGCGGAATTCCAAAAGTAGATTACGCACTCTGCAGCGGTTGCGGTTCCTGTGAAAGAGCATGTCCACGCAAGCTTATTTCCATCATCCCTTCTGGACAGAAGGGTGCAGTTGCATTGTGCCGTAACAGAAGCGAAAACAAGCCTTCCATCATGAAGAATTGCAAAGCAGGATGCATCAAATGTGGCAAATGTGAAAAGAGCTGCGAAACTAAAGCAATCCACCTTGAAAAAGGCATTCCTGTCGTTGATTATGCAAAATGTACAAGCTGCGGTAAATGTGCCGAAGGCTGTCCTACACATGTAATCAAGATGATTCAGGATGTAATCTGCTAAGGAAAACTCTGAAAAGTATTTTATAGGGATACCCTTAAACATCAGGATCAGGGAAATTCTCCCTGGCCGGAAATCTGGCTGTCCATTGCGGACAGCCTTTTTTTTCGGTGCTTCATATCAGATCCTTTCTATATTATGGCTATAATTATAAAAGAAAAGCGCTATTCAATAGTTGACTAAAAACCGATTTTATCAGATATTTTAAATCTATGGCAAAAGAAAAATCATCAAATTCATCAGAAAGTTTCATTACAAAAATAATCTCTTCCATATTCAAATCCACTGATCCGGAATTTGAAAAGAAGAAGAAAATAAAGGCAATTGCTAAAAACCTTACAAAAGCCAGATACCGTTTTTACAAGCCGGGTTCAGACGAAGTACTTCCAGCTTTTGCAAAACTGTTCTACGACATTTATAAAGCTGTTTTCCCGGCTAAGGCAATGTTCCAGGCCCAGCAGAATCCAAATGTATTCAAACAGATGCTGGTGGATTATTGTCTCAATGACAAACAGCACGAGATAGTTGAAGCACTTTCAGAAGAATCAATAAAAGCCCAGTCAGCCTCAATGCCGGTTGATAAGCTTAACGCAGAAGTAAAGAAAAATATTGATGCCTTTTCAGCCATTTTTACGACTGAAAAAGTACAGCAGATTGAATCCCTTTACAGAAAGCTCATGCTGTTCAAATCTTTCTGCCTTTATGATTTTTACTTTCTCTTAAAAAAATTCGATTCTTCACTCCGTGAAGGTGAATTTACAGGAATGCCGAAATTTGAAAAAATAAATTCCGAATACATTGGCGAAGATTTAAAGGAATTTCTTGCAGTGGCATGGGTTCTCCCAGAAGGCGAAGACTGGTCAGACCTTATGAAATTCTTCAAGGCTTTAAAAGGGACTGAACCTATTCCGGCAAACCTCTGGTCAAAAATCGTTTCAAAAATCAATTCCATAAAAGTCTCAAGGGTTTTTGAAATGATGATTCAGGTTATTTCAAAAGATCCTGATTATTTCCCGGACATTTCATTTGTCGAAGAAACCATTGCTGATGCTTATATAGACAGGGTACGCGGTGACGCAGAAAAAACATTACGTTCCCTTGCCGTAGAACAGCAGAATTCAAAAATTGATAATCTCCTTATGCAGATTTTCGGTACAACGGAAATCGTGCGCATGCATAATTACATTGAATCCAACAGTGTTACATATGAAAAAAGGTCTCTTGGAGGCTTTACTTACATGCGTCCACTTAATTTCTACAAGGCTTTCCTTCTTGATTTCATAAAGAAAGATGTCAGGGAATTTGCAGATCTGGTGCTTGTCCGGGGAACGTGGTCAACAAATACGCTTTCCACACCAATGTCCAATGCATACAATGAACTTATTGAATCCAGCAATACCCTTACTACTTTTGACAACAAAATTGCAGAAGATGGTGAATGGGGTATAAAGCTCAAGACACTGCTTCCAAGAACGGAACGTGACAAAGAAGCACGTAGCATTGTAGGAACAACACTAAATGACATCAACAATGAAGCAAGGTCATTCTGTGTTGAAGGAACAAAAAACCTGATTACAATTGCAAAAACTATAAAAACAATACTTGATGATTATGCGAAACCAAAGGGAGAGCTGATCATCAACTGGAAAGAACTGGAGCATTTTGCTGACCACCCTATAAAAGAACTGGGTGTTGGTGTATACAAACACATTTACCTGTTTGTTAACCTTATGCAAAGCTGTCTTCAGCAGGGCTGATTTCTGTATTAACAAAAGCATATGAAACAAAAAAAACTTCGGATTGCAAAATAAAGCGTCCGAAGTTTTTTTTTGTTTTGGCAAAGATACCGCAGGCATCTTGAAAAAGTTTTTTTTAGATGCCCTGAATATTTTATACATGAAGCACTGATTCAACAAGGCGGCGGAATGCAGAATCCTGCACAACCCCCTTTGTACTTACATTCTTTGGAATATAATAAACACCTTTATCATCAAGTTTTATAACGTTATTATCACCGCTTGGTAAATCTGTAATACTGTTATTGTTTGCACCGAACTTAGTCAAAGTAAATGGCCTCCCTTTTGCTGCATCCTCTTTTAATGGCAGTGCATCTTCCACATTTCCGCGGGATTCCGCATAAACTGTGTTTTTAACCGCCTGGATTGCATCTATACTCTTTTCGCCATAAAGCAATTTTTCTTGTTTTGGCGTCCTGTCAGGTACTTCAACCGAAACCGGTTTTCTATCAAGTATTTCGAATGATGGATTACGGATATCATCAACGAAATATTCAACCTCTGTGACAGGCGTATTATTATTTTCGGCAAATTCAGGAATTTGTGAACTGAAATTTAAAATTTCTTTCAAATCATCCGTTTCTTCATTCCTCATGTCAAAATCGGCAAGTGGAACATCCTGTTCCAATGCAATTGCCTTACTTAAAAGTCCGTTCTGTTTGACTTCGCTATCCTGTATATCAAGATTTGAAAAATCCAACGGTCCGGCTTTGAAATTATCAATGATAACATCGTCTTCGGTATTTGAGAACGCAGGCAGAGCCACACTTCCAAAACCGAGTATTTCATCCTGAGCCTCTGCATCTGAACCAGACATATTTCCGTCAGGACTTTCATCCTGATTCACTATGGATTCTTCATCAATCCACTCAAGCTGCTCAACAGCTTCGGCTTCGGAAATCTCTTCAACCACTTCATTGTCCAGAATTTCCGCCTCCGGAATTTCTTCCAGCTCCTCTACCGGTTCAGCCTCCGGAACTTCTTCCAGCTCCTCTACCGGTTCCGCCTCCGGAACTTCTTCCAGCTCCTCTACCGGTTCCGCCTCCGGAACTTCTTCCAGCTCCTCTACCGGTTCAGCCTCAGGAACTTCCTCCAGCTCTTCTACGGCTTCCGCCTCCGGAACTTCTTCCAGCTCCTCTACGGCTTCTGCCTCCGGAACTTCTTCCAATTCTTCTACGGCTTCCGCCTCAGGAACTTCCTCCAGCTCTTCTACGGCTTCCGCCTCCGGAACTTCTTCCAGCTCCTCTACGGCTTCT
>JAZLGS010000067.1:0-42818 GCA_045616425.1 Treponema sp. | reverse complement strand
CTTTTGCCGATTTCTTTTTTGACGGATTCCTTGCAGATGCCTATATGGCCGGAAAAATATGGAGCAGTCTGAATCAGGTGCGGGATTTGAAATCCAGGCTGTACAGTCTGCAAAACCATTTGAAGAATCTCAGCTGATTTTAAACTGCGGAATTATCCGCCGGGAATTTTTCTATCACTTTTTATTAAGTAACAAAATCATGTTCTCTTCCTGCAGTAATCACTTTTTTCAGATTCAGCAGTCATTTAAAATTTTTTGAAGTGCGTCCCTTAAACTGTTGTATTTCTGGAAATAAGTCCTGTCGTCTTCCGTTACAAGAAATTCCACAGTCGTATTGAGGGCTCTGGCAATTTTTACAGCTTCTGATGCTCTTGGTTCTGTTTTTGAATGCCTCATGCTGGAAAGGGTGGTTTCCGGAATGCCCATTTTCTGGGCAAGCCATCTGTAAGAGGTATTCTGTTCTTTTCTAAGCATTTCAACCGTGTCCCAAAAGCTCATATAAAGATTATAACCATATTAAAATCCGAAAATTCGAAGTTCTCTATTGCAAGATACGGATTTAAGTAGTATTATAAAGAAGTAGTACGAAATTCCGTAGTTTTGGCGATGGATTGTACGAGGAGTAATTTATGAGCAAAGAAATGAAGAACATTAAGGTTCCTTCTTACATGAAGGAAATGGGCGAAGGTATGTTTGCTGGGATGGGGTGGACCAGCTGGTATTGTACTAGGTGTGGAAAAACTGCAAGAACTGGTAACGGCTTTTGTCCTCCTATGGGCGCTAAGGGTAAATGCGCTAATAATTTTTCAACGCATGTATGGATGAAGGTAAGATAAAACTTGCTATTGAATGCAAATAAAATCTTAGAACATTAGATAGAGTCAGGTTTGCCAACTAAAGGAATGGTAAAATCTGGCTATGGGGAGATTTTTTATGAATCAAGAGAACGCATACAAGACAGCCATTGAAGGCAGAAGTGTACATTTGCAGAGTTACAATCACTGGATGAATATGTATGCAATCATAAATGGTGCACTTTTTGCCGGGCTTAATAATTTTTATTGTCATGCTGTTATGAAAACTTTAATCACGTTATTGGGGTTTCTTGCAGGGTGGTTCTGGTTTTTCTCTGTGTGTGGTTTTTACAAATGGATTATCTCATGGATAAGTGTTGTTTCTTATCATGAACAAAAACTGACTTCTGGACAAAGCCCGGCTTCTGAACAAGATACGGAAATTGACTCAGAGAAAACAGATAATGTGTACATATACAGATTATTTTGTCCAGTAAAATTTAAATTCTGTAATCCATTTATGAATTTTCGTAATCGATTTAAGAATTTTTTTAATCTCAGCATGAGACCATTTTCTACTCAGAAGCTGACAAGGAATCTTGCTTTCTGCATAGCCATAATTTGGACCATCTTATTTTTGGGTAACATACAACAAATACGTGAACCTTTATTTTCATTTTTTTCTAGCGATGGTTTTGTCATTGGTACAGGATTAATAATGTTTATTTTGAGTTTCACACCTTTATTTAGAGAAGATTTGACCAAATCTCATAAAATTTTGGAAGTTTCCAAAGACCCTGACGATGTCAATCCGTATGAATATAAAAGCTAGTAAAGCTTTCTATAATATTACAAAACATACAAAGGAGTAAAATTATGTTTGGTGGATGTAAAAATTGTGGATCAAAGAGTAACAGTATCGAGTATTACGATATAAACTCTGGCAAAACGTACAACTTCTGTTGTTCGAGCTGCGCCTGGGATTATCAGGGGCGGAAAGGAATTGCTCTGGCTCAGAGAGGCGGCTATTTTGATAAAGCCAAGAATTTTACTGATGCCGCCTGCGATATTATAAGCGGTATAGGTAAACTATTTGGTGGAAAATAACTGTAAAAATGCTGGATTACCACGTTCATATCGGGCAGTTCAACGAAGTTTATTATGATGCCCATCAGGTGTTTTCTGCCATAGAAAATGCAGGATGCGGCGTTTCAGAAATTTACTATTCATCTACTTCAAGCTGCCGGTATGATGTGGAACTTTCAAAAATAGAAGAAGAAATTGAATATGCCCAGAATTCCGGTTCATCCTTAAAAGTAAGGCCTTATCTGTGGTATGTTCCAAAATATGCTGAACTGAATATTTCTGTAAAATCTGCTTCAGAGTCATTTGATTATGCCGGTGTAAAGCTTCATCCTTATGCCCAGAAATGGGATTTCCAGAATCCAGCGCATTTAAAAGCACTAGACGACATATTTTCCTGGGCTTCCGAAAACAAAAAACACATACTGATTCATACCGGAAAAGATGAAGATTCCCGTCCTTCCCGTTTTGAACCTTTTATAAAAACTCATCCCCGGGCTTCTGTTATTCTTGCCCATTCATGTCCTGTAGCAGAAACTCTTTCCCTTATGCAGAAATACACTAATGTAAAATGTGACGTTTCTTTCTGTAGTAATAGTAAAATCAGGCGTCTTTTCAGTCATGGCGTAATTTCTTCACGCATCCTTTTTGGTACGGATTTTCCTGTTACTGCGTATCTTAATTCCGCAGATTCAAAAAATCTTTCTGAGCAATATAAATACGACTGCCGCAAGCTGTCCTTTTTCCTGAAAAATTCCTGATGCTCAATGTCATCGCAAAAAAAAGCCGCACTTCATTTGAAGCACGGCCTTTATTTTACATGCATCGTTCAATTGCCAATGCAAATCTTATTTATGTTCTTCGCCTAATACTATGCCGTCCTTTATCCTGATTACATGGTCGGACATTTCAACGATTTTTGCATCGTGGGTGGAAAAGACGAATGTGGTGTTAAGGTCTTTGTTGAGTTTCTTCATCAGCTTGAGAATCTGGTCTCCGTTCTTGGAGTCAAGGTTTGCCGTCGGTTCATCTGCAAAGATTACAGGAGCCTTTGTTGCCAGCGCCCTTGCAATTGCAACCCTCTGTCTTTGTCCGCCGGAAAGCTCGGAAGGTTTGTGGTTCTTCCACTCTGTAAGTCCTACTGTTTCAATAAGGTAGTCAATCCAGTCTGATTCTTCACTTCTTGACATGGCCCGGTTTTCAGGCAGTTTTCCAAGATTCAATGGAAGTTGTACGTTTTCCCGTACGTTTAATACCTGGATCAGGTTGAAGTTCTGGAAGATGAATCCAAGGTTAAGCCTTCTGAGTTCAGTCATGTGCCTGTCCAGTTTTGAAGGGATTTTTTTCAGTTCCGGCAGGTTGAAACCGTCATATACATCGGTTCCGTTTATAAAGATTTTTCCAGAAGATGGAAGGTCAATAAGTCCCATCAGGTTAAGCAGTGTTGATTTTCCAGATCCTGAAGGGCCTGATACAGACGCAAATTCGCCTGCTTCAATCTTGAATGAAGCCGAATTTACTGCATGTACACATACTTTTCCCATCTGATAATCTTTACATACATTTTGAAGCTCAAGGATACTCATAACTTTTTTAATATACCATTGAAAAAAATTGATGTCTATACAATCGGCTTATTTTGTGGTATTATGGTCGAATCTATTAACTACTGTGGCGTAATCCAGCGTCGCAAAAGAGGTATAAAAAAATGGCAGACGAAAAAGATGTTCACGCATGTACATTGGATAAAATCATTTCTCTCTGTAAGAGACGCGGTTTTGTTTATCAGGCATCAGAAATTTATGGCGGTCAGGCAGGTGCCTGGGATTATGGTCCTTTAGGTGTTGAATTCAAAAGAAACATTCAGAATGCATGGTGGCATTATATGACACAGCTTCATGATGATGTTGTCGGATTGGATTCTGCAATTTTCCAGCATCATACAACATGGAAGGCTTCCGGCCATGCTGATCACTTTTCAGATCCGATGATTGACTGTCTTGAATGTAATGCACGTCACCGTGCAGATAAAATGATTGAAGACTTTGTTGCAGCCCATCCGGAAACAAATCCTGGAAAACCGGTTGATACAATGACACATGAAGAAATGAAAGCTTTCATCGATGCCAACATCAACTGTCCTGTTTGTGGAAGCAAAGAAAGAAAATATACAGCAGTCCGTGAATTCAACCTTATGTTCAAGACATATCAGGGACCGATTGCTGATGACTCTCATCTTATTTATCTCCGTCCTGAAACTTGTCAGGGTATCTTTACAGACTTTAAGAACATCGTCCAGTCAAACCGCATGAAGGTTCCTTTCGGTGTTGCACAGGTTGGTAAATCTTTCCGTAACGAAATCATCTTCAAGAACTTCATTTTCCGTACTGCTGAATTTGAACAGATGGAAATGGAATACTTCTGCAAGCCGGGAACAGAAGATGAAACATTTGAACGCTGGAGAAATGACCGCTGGCAGTTCTATCTTAAGTACGGTATTCCAGAAAAGCAGCTCAAGTGGCATCACCATGATAAACTTGCCCATTATGCAAAAGATGCATATGACATTACATATAACTTCCCGATTGGTTTTGAAGAAGTAGAAGGCATCCACAGCCGTACAGACTTTGACCTTTCACAGCACATGCAGTATTCAAAGAAAGACATGAGCTACATGGATCAGGAAGATGGAAACAAGAAGTATGTTCCATATGTAATTGAAACTTCTGCCGGTCTTAACCGTAACTTCCTTATGTTCCTCTGTGAAGCTTACGAAGAACAGAATGTAGGAACTGACGGAAAAGAAGATTACCGTACAGTCCTTCACCTTGACCCTCGTCTTGCACCTGTTACGGTTGCAGTCCTTCCTCTCATGAAGAAAGACGGTCTTGCAGAAAAGGCAAAGGAAATCCAGCATATGCTCAAGGAAGACTTTGTAACTGATTATGATGTTTCAGGTACTGTCGGAAAGCGTTACCGCCGTCAGGATGAAGTTGGTACTCCATTCTGTGTAACTGTTGACTATGATACGGTTCAGGAAAAGAAGGAAGACGGTTCTGCAAATGAACTTTTCAACACTGTAACTGTACGTTTCCGCGATTCAATGGAACAGGAAAGGGTTAAGCTTGATGACCTGGTTCCATTCATCCAGAAAGCCATCAAGAACTATAAGCCGGTTCAGCGTTAACGGTTTTTGTAATTTCTGATATGGAATACTTTTCATTAGGAAAGTCAAATCTTCTTGTAAGCCGTGTCGGATTCGGAGCCATGTCCCTTAAGGATATTGATACCGAAGAAAATGCGGCCATCCTCATTCATAAAGCCTATGATGCCGGCGTCAATTTCTTTGATATTTCCCATTCCGTTACGGAAAGCGAAAAAAGACTTGGCGCATGTCTTCATGGAATAAGGCAGAATGTAATCCTTGCTACCAAATCCTGTGTGCTTGATGCCAGGGAGCTGGTTACAGACCTTGAAAGCAGCCTTTATGCCCTGCAGAGTGATTATGTAGATTTGTTCCAATACGAAACCGATGAAAAGGAGCTCGTTCCATTTGAAAAGATACTTCCTGTAATGGAACGGCTTAAGGCTTCAGGAAAGATACTCCATTCAGGTATTACTACGCTTAGTCCTGAAATTGCTTCTGAAGCCATTGATTCCGGTGTCTTTGAAACTGTGCAGATTCCTTTTAATGTGCTTACCGCTCCTGCAAATATGGAACTGGTAAAGAAAGCTCTGGATGCCGATACAGGTTTCATTGCCATGCAGCCTTTGTATGGCGGTCTTGTACAGAACATTCCGCTGGCATTAGGGTTCCTTTATCAGTATGAAAATGTAATTCCACTGTGGGGTGTCCGCACTGTAGAGGAACTGGAACAGATTTTGTATTTTAATGAACGGCCGCCAGTTGTCGATGAGCAGTTCCTTAAAGAAGTCGAACAGACACGGAGTTTCTTTTCTTAAAAAGCCTGAACACCGAATTTTGTCATCCCGATTTTGAAACAAGTTCAGGATGACAGTTTCAGAATCTCAACACACTGTCTGGTGCAGATGCTGAATCAAGTTCAGCATGACAGAACTTATTAGACAGCCTTTTTCTTTATGCATTATTTGTTACTTTCAGTACGTCATTGACTTCCTGCTGGTTCAGGACGCGTATGATTTTATTTGGACCTTCATCTGTTGTTTCTACAGTCCTGAAATCTCCGTCAGCAGCTCTTTCTCCAAGTATCTGCACTATCGGGAATTTAGGATTATCAGGATCTGTGTCACATACCTGGGCTACTTTTCCGCTGGCAAGATAAACATAAACCCCGATCGGATATATCGAAACAGAATAGAGCAGTGCCTTTATTACTTTTTCATCATACTGCCTTTTCTGGTTCTGGAGCATTTCCAGCATTGCTTCGTATGTGGAACGGGCTTCGCGGAAATGGCGTGGGGCAGAAATTGCTTCAAATGAACAGGCAACGGAAATGATTTTTGCATATGTACAGATGTCGTCTGACATGATGTGGCGTGGATATCCGCTTCCGTTTTCGTGTTCGTGGTGTTCAAGGACTGCCCTCTGTATGGACATAGGAAAATCTGCATTTTTTACCATTTCATAGCCGAGAATAGGGTGGGAAGCAAGCTTTGCTTTTTCCTGTGGCTGGAGTTTCTTGTCCGTCATGTAGAGCTGAGGCGGAAGTTTCAACATTCCGATTTCGTGGAGGATGCAGGCAATCCCTAAATCTGCCAGCTGAGAAAAAGGCATGTGAAGCCTGAGTCCTATTGTAATTGCAATTACTGTGGAACGCATTGAGTGACCGATAAGAAAATTCTGATCTTTCAGTATTTCATATGGATTTATGCGTAATGCAAAGCGCCTGTTGTCTTTTATGAATACACACAGTTCCTTTATTATTTCGTTAAGCTGTTCTTTGTTGAATTCTTTGTGGGTTGCATAACGTCTGTATACGGAGTTTATGTAAGAAGCATATTTTATGTATATCTTCTTTGCATATTCCATTCTGGTTTCTTCTCTATTCTGTTTATTGGCTTCTTCTGCTTCTTTTTTCAGGCTGTCCCTGAATGAGTCATCCTTTTCCTGTGGTTTTGCTTTTGGGGGAATTATTTCGTCATCTTCTATTTCGGTTTTTAAAACTGCAGCTCCAACTGTTCCTTCACTGTTGACTTCAAGAAAATTCCATTCCTTCAGTTCTTTTATCAATGTTTCAGTTACAGGAAGTCCTTGTCCTGCAAGAATGAATGATTTGTCCAGAATAAGGTCACTTGTGAAATATGTGTCTGGTCTGAGGGACTCTACTTTAAAAGAATTCATTTTTAACTCCACTATACCAATTATAATGAATAAAATAAGTTTTGTCTTTAGTTCCATGTCAATGGAGGAATCTGTAGGCAGCTGTGTACTGTAAAGGTATGTACTGTAAGTGCCGGTATGACTTTTGGGGCGGGATACCTTACAACACTCAATTTATTCAGTGCAAAATACATCCTGACATTTCCTGATGGATGTCCGCACAAAAAAAAAAGTTGAAAAACCTCACACAGTTTTTCAACTTTAATATACGGTGTAAGCAGGCGTCTGGATGTCGTTGCACGCCCGCGGTATTCATCCGTGATATTATATATATCGGTGCATGACATGGAAACTTTAGGAAAATCCGAATTTTATTGCAAATTTACCTGATATTTTTCTATGGCAGTAAGGAGTTCAGAATAGATGATTTTTGATTTTTCTGCATTTGCAATGAATTTGTCATCTGAAAACTCTGAAACTGAAAAAATCTTTTCCAGCTGCCGTTCTGTCGGAAAAACCAGAGACGCAATATCCTTTGCCCGGCTTGTAAGTATCTGTCTGTCGATTGAGTCCAGTTTGTTAAAAAAATCCGCCGGTACTTTCTTTTCCGAAATGACTTTGCTGCATATTCTGATGCCATCTGACGCCAGTGCCTTTAATACGGAAAGCATCTCTTTTAGTTCTTCCATTACTGAGCCAAAATAGTCTTTTTCCGGAAGCCGTGATGCAGTACGGCTGTTTTCAAAGAAGGTAAGCTTTTCATCCTGTATGTCCGTTTTTTTAAGGAATTCTTCCGGAGTAAGTGGAATCATTCCGGCTATGAAAAGTCCGTCTTTTGAAAAGGTATATGTCTTTACTGGTTTTGGCGATTCTGTAACCTGCTTTATCTTGGTTTCAAACCACCATGCAAAAAGCTTCATCCTTGAGTCGGTGATTATTTTCCGTCCGTTGAAGTCCGCAGCTTTTTCGTTTTTTGCAGAAAGGAGCATGTTGATCAGGGCCGTTTCCGCCGGTTTAAGCCGCATGGAATTTGTATGGCTCCCTTCTTCAAAGGTACTTCCCTTGATGTGCGTCTTGTTCTGTGGAAACCCCAGGTCAAGGCCCGCCATGTATATGGCTTCTGGATTCAGTGCCAGTGCAAAATCCCATGCTGTGGTAGAAACGGAACCGCCGGAACATAGAGCCCCTTTTGAGCCTGTACGTGATTCCATGTATTTTCCTAATGGAAATATGGATGAAAAAAGGACTTTTTTCCTGCAATCCAGTCTGAATACTGAAGGATATGCAGCAACTTCCGTTACAAGGACAGAAGAAGGGGAGTGGAGTCCGTTAATATGTTTTGCAGCATAATATTGCGGATCTCCCAGTACGATGAAGTCCGGTTCAACATCATGCCGGAGGCATGCTTTTAGGGCCGTATCTACGCATATGATGATGCTGCGTTTTTTTATTTCAGCAAGATGCGGAAGGATGTACTCCAGTGTAGGACCTGCTGCAAGAATTACTGCCGGAATTCTTCCTCCGGCTTTTCCAAAATAAATGGAAACTCCATCCAGTTCCTGATATTTCTCAAGATTCCGGCAGCTGTTCCTGAGCCACAGTCCTGAAAAGCGTTCCAGCGTATTCTGGTTGATTTCATCTTTATGCTGGTTTTGTCTGAACAGGGTGAACAGTTCCGTAAAATATCCTGCTGCATGTTTTATCTGTGCCTGCTGGAAAAAAAACTGTACTTCTTTTTCTTTTCCTGCTGCCTGCAGCAATGTTACTGAAGTTTCTGCCGGTGCGTTTACAAGAAGTATGCATTTTTCAAGGGAAAATACGGGAGTCCAATCGGTAAAAACAAGTGAACCCAGAAAATGCATGACGTCAGGTTCAATTATGAAGAATGTCTTATCCGGATGCACCTTTGCCATTTCATTTGGAAGGTAGCCCAGTCCTGATGAACAGAACGCAAGTATTGTTTTTCCATCGTCCAGTTTCTGTGCTGCCGTCCTCTGGGCTTCCTTTACCGGTGCATATGTGGAATGCAGGGCAGTTCCGTTTTCAGTTGCTGTAATTTCACCAGCCCGTGATTCACTGATGTTCCAGAAAGAAAGGCATGAAGGCACGGTAAAACCTTTTATGTTTTTCCCGCTGCTTCCGTCATCTGAATCAATCTGTCCTGCAGCTTCTTCCAGGATTCTGTATAATTCCGGAAAACGCTGCTCCAGTAAGGTTCTGTTTTTATTCCAGGTAGAGTTCAATTACCATATTCTCCGTTACATCTGTTCCCGGTGCCGGTGACTGTTCCTTTACCCAGCCGTTTCCATGAAGCTTTATGTTGACATTTTCTTTCTCTATGAGTGGAAGTATGTCTTTTTTCGTCATTCCGCGGAAATTCGGAAGTCTTGAACCGATTTTTACCGGTGCCTGGTTAGGAATGTATACGGTACTTGGATGGGAAAGGGATGTTGCGCTTGCACGGCTCATTCCCAGATGGTCAATGATGGCGTCTGCAGAATCCTTGATGACCGGGGCAACGATACGGCTTGCAAAGTTTATGCCCTTTGATTTCTGGAGTACAATGTAAAGTATGATTTCAGGGTTCTCTGCCGGGAAAAGCGCAAGACAGTCAGAAAGAAAGTCTGTATCGCTGTAACCGCCGTGGACTGTATCTGCCATCTGGGCAGTACCTGTCTTAACGGCAATTGTTACGTCGCCAAGGTTTGCACGCCATCCGATGCCGTTTTCTGCGCCACTTTGCATACAGCTGAGGATGTATTTTGCCGTTTCCGGTTTTAAAACCGCATCCTTGTATACCGGTTCATGGGTGTATACCACATTTCCTTCCCGGTCCGTAATCTTATGTATTACGGAAAGCCGCATTAAGGTTCCCTTATTTGCCAGGGCTGTAGCCGCCTGCACAATCTGTAATGCCGTTACACCGATTTCCTGTCCGATGGAAATGGTCATTTTGGAACGGGCTGACCAGTGGCGGCTGTTTGTATCTGCCAGTGAGCCTGGAGTTTCCCCCGGAAGTTTCCATGTTCCGGTCTTCTGTCCGAATCCCAGTGCCCGGATTTTTGCAAGGAACGCGTCTGTATTCATGCGGTCTGTAATCTGGGCTGTAACATCATTGCAGGACTGTTCCAATGCACCCCGGGCTGTAAGGTAGCCGTGGTGTGAAAGGCAGTTAATGTGTACGCTGTCTCCGTTTGAAAGCCTCTTTTCAAAAATCCCGTCACAAAGGAAAATGTCATCCTGCCGGATAAGGCCTGCATCATAAGCAGCGGCTATACTGAATACTTTGAATACTGACCCCGGTTCAAAGAATGTCATGGCAGGACGGTCAATGGTTTCTTCTATTGTTGCATCCCCATATGCATTGAGGTTTGCTTCAGGAAGGCTCAGATATGAAAGTATTTCACCGGTTTTTGCAGAGGCCGCAATCAGCATGAAGTTTGCAGCCTGGGTAGTTTCAAGGGCTTCCCGGGCAATTTTTTCAAGCTTGTATTGGAGTTTTGCGTCAATGGAAAGGTAGATGTTGTTTCCATAAATCTGCTTTGCTTCACCTTCCGTCGGATTTGGTGAAAGTTCGTTCTGCATGGAAAACTCAATTCCTGCCAGTCCCTGTCCTTCGTCACCCATATATCCTATAAGCTGGGATACCAGTGTGTTTTCAGGATATACACGCCCGGGAATCTTATTGTAACTTACAAAGTTATATCTTTTTGCCTCAGTGATTTTACGTACTTCTTCGTACATGGAAAGGTTCATCTTTTTTTTTAGGTAGACGAACCTGCCTTTTTCTGGATTCAGGGCAATTGATGCAATACGGATTACTTCGTCCCTGTCCATGTCAAGGGCACCGCATACATCGGTGGCAAACTGTCCGATGTCATATTTCTGCTTTATGGGACTGAGTCCCATATGGTAAAATGAGGTCTGTACGGCAAGTGGCTTTCCGTTCCTGTCTACTATTGAGCCTCTTTCCACAATGGGTTTTTCAGGCCGGATTTCCGGACGGGGACCCATGGCGATCATGCCGAATTTTACAAGTATGACCATCATCAGTATGACTGTAAATGATGAAAATACTATTATGCGCCATCTGGCAAAAAAACTGGTCTTCTGCATATTGCTTTTCCAAGTATGTTTTTTTCAGGTACGAAACCGTAATTGCGGGAATCAAATGACTGCGACAGATTGTCACCTAATGCAAAAACATATCCCTGAGGTACTTCATGGCAGTTTTTCATTTTATGATATTGAATGGAAGTCAGGGGTACCTGCCTTCCATTTCCCATACGCAGAATATACCCTGAATCTTCCAAAAAATCCATAGTCATTCCTGCCGTTGCAGCACACCGCTTTATTACATAACTGTCCTGATAAAGATAGATTACTACATCATTTTCGGCAGGTTTCTTCCATTGTATGAGGAGTGAACTGCCGAAAGGATTTACGATTCCGTAGGCAAGCTTATTTACCAGAATCAGCTGGCCGTCAGAAAATGTGCCTCCCATTGATTTTCCACTTACCCTGAATACATCAACAATGAAAGATTTTACGAATATTGAAATAATGATGCCTGCAAGTATGCACCATGCGTAATTTACTGAAAATCCTGCATTTTCATCTGTTTCGTCCATTGTTTCATTCTAATGGGAACTGGTGAAAATTGCAATTTTCAAGGGAACCATTGAAAATGCGGTGTTTTCCACCATACTGATTTCAAGAAAGTATTTTTTTGAGATGTCCTAATATCAGCATGGTTTTCTGTCGATAGATACATCATGGAAATAATCAGCTATGTAGGAAACCGCTGCGGTACGCAGAAAAAGAATGTATTTTTACCAAAGAAAACATATAAGCCTCAATATACAGTAGAAAGAGAGGAAAGGCATTTCTATTTCCACATATTCCTGAAGCATATGGGAAAGATGCTTTGGATGGTTCCCGTCATGCTTGCCTTGGTATTCATACCATATATGCTTTATAAAGCATATGTATATTTCCAGAATTATACGTCTCCCCTTGATCTGGAAGTTTCCATACAGCAGGAACTCCAGAATCTTGATGAGGCCATGCTGCGTTTTGCAACATCCCATGTTGAAGAATTTGATGCTGATGGAAATGTAAATCCTTCTGGAGATTCCCAGTTTACTTATGAAGATGTTTTCCAGGATGTGGTGACATTCAAGACTTACACTGTAAAATCCGGTGATACCATAAGCGGGATTACGAAAAAATTCGGCCTTAATAATATTTCCACCATTATTGCCGTAAATGATATTTCAAATGTACGGCAGGTGTTCTCAGGCCAGAAACTGAAAGTTCCTTCATGTGACGGTCTTTTCCATACTGTGGTTTCCGGTAATACGCTGGAATCCATTTCCGTAAAATATGGCGTTACGGTTGAAACCCTCCTAGATGCCAATGACCTTGATACTTATGCCCTTACTGCAGGACAGAAAATATTCATACCTGGTGCAAAACTGGGGCGCAATGCACTCCGTCTTGCAATGGGTGAAGTATGGAAAGTTCCGCTGCCTGGAAAATGGCGTCTTACTTCTACATTCGGTGTCCGGGGAGATCCTTTTACCGGTGCAACCCAGAGGCATAACGGACTTGATATGGCAATTGCTACTGGTACTCCTGTATATGCATCCCAGGGGGGAAGGGTAAAAGTTTCCGGATGGAATAACCTTTATGGAAATTATGTCATAATTGACCATGGAAACGGTTACCAGAGCCTTTATGGACATTTGTCAAAGCGTAACTGCAAAGCCGGTGATTATGTAAATCAGGGAGTGATAATCGGACTGGTAGGCTCAACTGGATATTCTACGGGGCCACACCTGCATTTTACTGTTTACAAAAATGGAAAAGTGATTGATCCACTTCCACTGATAAAACAATAGGAGGCTGCCGGTAATGGAAGAAGTCTGCGTCTGTAACAATTGCGGCAGGACTATAGAAAAGCAGTTCATTTACTGTCCATGGTGCGGAATCCAGAAAGGCAGCCTTGATGCAATAAAAGCACTGGACGAAGCCTTTGACAGGATTGAAGAAATGCAGCGCAACCGTCAGCTATCCCTGCTTGAAGAACTCAAGGCAAAAATCAGGGAGATAGAAAAAGATCTGGGAATGCTGTAAAATCCGTCAGGCACTTCATGCAGGATTAACGTGGGTGCATTTAATGGTGATATTTTATATGACAGATGATTTTAAGACTTTCGTAAATTCAACCGGAAGGAAAAAGACTGTAAAATTCCTTCTTTCTTCAATTCTCTTTTCATTCCTGACAGTTAATGCAGTTTCAGAAATTTCTACAGGTTCCCTGAACGTAAATGACCGTAATCAGGCACTTTTTACGCTTCATCATGATTTTGCCGGTTCAATTCCATATTCAACCCTTTTCATAAAAGATATTGAGTCTTCCGGAGACCCTGTTCCCTTGACGTGCTATCCGGAAAAAATGGAACTTATGGAAAAAGGATGCCGTATCCAGATAAGGAACCGTTATGGCCGGGCAGAGTATGATTTCCAGAAAAGGAAACTGGAATGGAAGGAAATGGCAGAGTCAATTCCTGAAAATGCCGTAAACCTGACTCCGGAAGCCATAAGTGCAGACGGAAAATATCTGGCAGGAATAAAACGGATTTCCATGTTTCAGGGAATCCTTTATTTAAAGGAACTTTCTACAGGAAAGAAAACTGTAATTGATCCGGATGCATTTGTTTCAATGTCCCGTCTTCCTGCGAAATATTCTCCAGACGGTACTAAACTGATTTATGAAAAGAAGGGCAGCCTTTATTACTGCATTCCGGAAGCAATGTTCACCAATATGCAGCTTGATGAAAAATACAGGAAGATAGGGCCTGGTTCCATTGATTGCATTGAATGGAATTCAAAAGACAGCTTTACATATATTGACCGTGACCTTGTTTACAGGATTGATTCCAACGAGCTGATTTCCCTTGGAGTTTATTCATCATTCCTGCATCTTGGAAAAATTACAGGACGGCTTCCCAATGCATTTTCTGCAGGAGATTATTTCAGAACCAACCGTAACGGCGATGAAATGATTCTTGTCCACGAAAACTGCGTGATTACATATATGCGCAGCCGTAAAAATACACTTTCATACAATGAAATAATCTCTTCATTTACTTTTTCAGAAAATGACGGAACCCCTCTGCATTTTGAAATAATATGGCCGGAAGGAAAACATCCTGTAATATGGGCAGAACTGATTTCCGGGGCAACAGGAAAGAAAAGTGCAGCCGTATATTCTTTTTCAAGGGAAGAAGGTTTTACGAAGAGTCTCGCCGTTGAAGCCGCCGAAGGAATTCCGGCAGTTTCCAACGATGGAAAATACGCAGCATTTTCATCTGGAAGCCGGGTTTTTGTATATAGCTCTTCTCCATGGAAAAGGCTTACGGAAATTCCGGGTGAAAAGACATCAGCACTTTTGTGGATTGACAATGAAAAACTCTGTATCGGTGGCGAATCCAGCATCCGTTTATGGAATTTGCGTAACAGGGATGCATATCTGATGGCTGTTTCTTCTGCCTCAAGAGCATGGTGGAACAGTTTGGGAAATGTCTGCGCTGCTGATTCTGCCGGTGTTTCATATATGCTGGATCCTGTATCGCTGCAGTGGACTCCTTCTGTTGAGCTGGTGCCTTCTGCCCGCATCCAGAACCAGCATTACCGGATTTTTGCCGGTGAACCTGAAAACCTGCATTATACAAATGCTCCTTTTGTCCGCCGGCTTTCTGGGAATATGACCACATTCCCGCTGATTGCTTCATCTGCAAAAGCAACTCCGGTACGTTCAAAAGTAATTCTGGCTTTTGAAGCTTTGGATGACGCTTCCTGCCTCCCTTTGATTCTGGAGGCCTGCCAGAAATATAATGTAAAATCGACTTTCTTCATTAATGGTGAATTCATCCGCCGTTATCCTGTGGAAACAAGGCAGATTTCCAGAGCCGGTTATGAATGTGCATCCATGTTTTTTGTACCTGTGGATCTTACCGGAAAAGAATACGACTTTAATGAGGAATTCATAGTACGTGGACTGGCCCGCGTTGAAGATGAATTCTATTCATGTACTGGAAAAGAACTGGCTCTTTTCTGGCACGCACCATTTTATAAATCGGATGGAACAGTGCTTAATGCTGGAAAAAAAGCCGGATATACTTATGTTGATAGTGATCAGGTTGTGTCAATTCCGCTTGGTACAGTAAAAGAATCCGGCATGTTCAGTTTTTCAAGGAAGATTGACCTTGTGATAAGCTATCTCGCAGATTCAGGTTTTGATTTTTCCACAGCCAGCGGAAGATAGCAGCTGCATTACCTGCCTGACTTATTCCTGAGGAACATATCCGCAAGGGTGATGGCAGCCATGGCTTCTACTACAGGTACGATGCGCGGACAGAGGCATACATCATGGCGGCCCTGGATCTGCATTTCCTTGTCGGCAAAGGCAGGCTCGTTTTCTGCCGGCACGTCAGGATTGAAATCTGCACATACTGTCTTCTGTGCCGTAAAAATGCTTGGCACCGGCTTCACTGCAATCCTGAATATTATTTCATTTCCGTTTGAGATTCCACCTAATATTCCACCGGCGTTGTTTGTCAGGAATTCTACTGATGTAGTTCCGTCTGAATTCTTTGCAACCTGCATGTCATCATTATTATCCTGCCCGTTGGAATCTGCAGCAGCAAATCCTGCCCCGAATTCTATTCCCTTTACGGCACCGATTGAAAGCATGGCCTTTGCAAGTTCAGCATCCAGTTTGTCAAATACCGGTTCGCCAAGACCTGCCGGAATTCCGTTGATGCGGCATTCAATTATTCCGCCTGCACTGTTTCCTGCTGCACGGAATCCTTCTACCGCCTGCTGCATTTTCAGTGCGGCATCCATATCAGCAGCCCTCATGGGATTTTTTTCAATTGCATCAAGGTCAATTTTAGAACAGCTGATTCCTGCTGCCTTTAATGTATAAGCTGTTATCCTGAATCCGGTTCCCAGATAATGTTCAAGTACCTGCCTGGCAATTGAGCCTGCTGCAACCCTTGCTGCCGTTTCCCTTCCGCTGGAACGTCCACCGCCCCGGTAATCCCTGAAGCCGTATTTTTCAAAATATGTGTAATCAGCGTGTCCCGGCCTGAATGAAGTTGAAATATTGGAATAATCCTTTGAATGCTGTGAAGTGTTCTGGATTGCAATGGCCACAGGTGTTCCTTCAGAGTATCCGTTAAAAATTCCGGAAAGTATCTGTGCCTTGTCATCTTCTTTTCTTGCTGTTACTGCAGCATTGAAACCGTTTTCTGTTTTTGCTCCCGGCTTTCTTCTGTCAAGTGCCTGCTGGATTTTTTCTCCGTCAATCTTAATTCCTGATGGACATCCGTCTACTATTACACCAAGGGCTGTGCCATGGCTTTCACCAAAAGTCGTAACGCGGAATATTTCACCGAATGTATTTCCTGACATAAAAAATCCTCCAAAGATAATGGCACTTATTTTAATGCAAAAAAATAACTTGTGGAAGATAAGGCGTCTCTAAAAAATAGTTTTCAGAGATACCTGCGGATTTTAATACTTGAAATTACAAGGCTCAAGACATCGTGTTTTCAGAGTTACCACTAAAATTTTACAGATTTGTTGCCTAAATGATGAAATTTATTTAAAATTTAAATATGAAAAAAACGTTTATTAAAATATTTTTCCTGATTCTGTCTTCCTGCTTACTTTATGGTGAATCTTACGGTCCAAAACAGCTGATTCCTGCCGGCCATTGGATTTATGATGCTTTATATACCATCTATACCGAAGCTTCCAGAGCTGTAATTGCAGACAGCGCACCTCTTTCCGTTGAAGAAATACAGTTCCATCTTGAACAGATTGATTCTGAAAGCCTTTCCCCGTCTGGAAAACAATTATATGGAAAGACATTGGATTTCCTTGCTGAAAAGAAATTTTCAATTTCCCTGCATCCATTTTCATTTTCATTCAATATTCATGGAAGTCCGCAGATAATGGGAAAGACGAACCCTGATCTCGACTGGAGTTTCGCAACGGATTATACAGGACGGAAACTGGGCAAAAGTGAAGATCCGGGGTCTTCCGTAACAGAATATGGAGCAGCCGCTGGCTTTTCCGGAAATACTTTTACGGAACCGCTCATAAAATTCCCGCTGTACTTTAATTTTGCTGATTTCCTCATGATTGAAGCAGATCCGTTTTTTGGAAAAAGTTTCTGGGCAATGTCCGTTGATGATAATATTTCAAATCTTCCGCTGCATGGTTCGGAACTTGACTTTTTGTGGCCTACCAATGCCTATGCAAATACGGGATGGATATTCAGTAAAGGCTGGGCATTCAACCTTCATGTAGGGAAAGAGGGCTACCAGCTTGGACATTCAAAAACCGGAAGCGTGATTTACAATAATACATTCCAGACTGATGCGTATTTCCATATGGGGCTTACATCACCGGTATTTAAATATGAAATGGTGGTCACGGAAGTTGACCATTCAAAATATTTTTATATGCATGATATTGATGTAGTGTTATTTAAGCGGGTAAAGCTGGGAATCGTGGAAGGCACTCTGGTAAACAATCCCTTTGAATTCCGTTATCTGAATCCCCTTATGATCATGCATTCCTTTGGTTCATGGGAGGAATATTCTGATGCACAGGAACAGAAATATTATGGTGAATCCCATGTGTGTGCATATCTGGGCATAAAGCTGGATGTGATTCCATGCAGTAATGTACGCCTCTATGCACTTTATTCCCAGAATGAAATCCAGCCGGCAAATGAGCCGGGGGATGCTTCGACAAAGTGTTATCCTGACAGCCTTGGAATCCAGGTCGGTGGTGAATATACAAGGCCTGGAAAGAACGGCGTATACTATACATTCAATGTTGAAGGAATCTATACAACGCCTTTCCTCTACATAAAGCAGGGGGCTGACTGGTCCCTTTACCGTAACCGCAGCAACATGCAGAGCAACAAGGAAAATCCCATCTGTTCCTGGATGGGAACGCCCTTTGGACCTGATTGTGTAGGTGCCCAGATTTCTTTTGAATATAAAATGCCTCTGAAGTATTCATTCTTTACGAGTTATCTTTTTGTTGCCCATGGAACGAATTCCTTTGGCCTTTTCAATTCAGAAAAAGAAATAGACGGCCGTTATTACAACGATTATTATCCTTCCGTCCTGTACCGCATGCACGAAAACGGAAAAGGCGGGCTTGAATGGAATGATGCCCGGTCACTGGGACGCAGTTATGAACTTTACGGCATAGTTCAGTTTACCAATGCACTGGCAGTCCGTGGTGAATATGTGCTGAATGAACACATTACGCTGAATGGTCAGGTCATATATTCATTCGTGTTCAATAATAAGAATCAGCTGGATTCATTTGCCCAGGGAGCAGAGTTTGAACTTGGTGCAAAGTTGAGCCTGTTTTGAGACTGGCACAAAATTGCAATTTTTAGTGATTCCGATTATATTTATACTATGTTAGCAAAAAATGTTCCTGTCCTTTACAAAAAGGCACCTGCCGTCATTACGGAAATTGACGGTGACAAATATGTTGTAAAATATTGTTCAGCCCCTGCAACTCCAGGTGGAAAACCTGCAAAATATGATACTCAGAAAGTCCGGGAAAAAGACATAATCCAGTTCTCCGGGCAGAATGCAACTGATTTCAGCAACATTACCATAGAAAAAATACTTTCATTTACTGATTCGGCTTCAGATTCCAAGATAGCCGAATGTTACGAACTTCTGGCCAGTGATGAAGCTTCTGCATCGGTTCCTCTTTCCTTTGAGGAACTCATTTCGCTTATAGATTCTTCTGCACCTGCCGAAAGTGTATGGTTCTATTTCAATCTTTTGAATGAAGGCTTGGAGTTCCGTCTTGATGATGAAGAATTTAAAAAAGGAAACCTTGTTTTTAATCTGCGCAGTCAGGAAGAAATTGCTGCATTAAAGAAAAAGAATGATGAAAAACTCCATGAGGAAGAATACCGTCAGGCCTTTATTGCCCGTCTGAAGGAACGCAAGCTGGACCTGCCTTCTGATTCAAAATATATGGGGGATGTGGAAGCTCTTGCCCTGGGGAAGACCGACAAGTCAAAGGCTATGGCTGAAGCCAGAATTCCCATGACGCCTGAGAATGCCCATAAGCTTCTCCTTGAAACAGGAATGTGGGAGCCGGTCCGTAATCCTCATCCCGTGCGCTGGGGACTTTCAATGCAGAGTGCGTCCGAAAGCCTTGCTTCTCCTCCTGCCGAAGAACGTTATGAAGTTCCGGGAATTTCGTATGCAATTGATAATGCCTGGTCAACTGACCCTGATGATGCAGTTGCATTTGACGGTGAATATCTCTGGATTCACATTGCTGACCCGGCTTCTTCTGTAATGCCTGAAAGTTCAATCGATAAGGCTGCCATGTACCGTGGGGCAACACTTTACATCCCGGAAGGTGCAAGCCGTATGCTCTGCGAGTCATGTCTTGAAGATTATGCACTCGGATTAAAGGAAAAGAGCAATGCACTTTCTTTCCGGCTCAAACTGGCCGAAAACGGTACTATTGATGACTGCACCGTAATGAAGACTCTTGTAAATGTAAAGCGCCTTACTTACGAGCAGGCCACGGAAATGAAGGATTCTCCTGAACTGGCACCGCTTTTCCAGATTGCAGAAAGGAATGTGGAACGCCGCCGTAAGGGAGGATCCGTAGAAATCCAGCTTCCGGAAGTCCATATTACAGTTGAACCAGAAACAAAGAAAGTTTCAATCGTTCCAGCAGACCATCCCCTTGCATCTGAAATGGTCCGTGAAATGATGCTCCTTGCAGGCGAAGGGGCAGCCCGTTTTGCATTTAAGAATCAGATTCCTTTTCCTTTTGTAAGTCAGGAAGCTCCGTCTATCCCTGATTCTGTTCCTGAAGGACTTGCTGGACAGTTCAGGCTTGTAAAGGGAATGCGTCGCAGAAGCGTAGGAATCACGCCTGCGGTGCACTCAGGTCTGGGATTGGGAATGTACAGTCAGGTTACTAGTCCTCTCCGCCGGTACGGAGACCTTATTGCCCATGAACAGCTCCGTGCATTTATTGACGGCCGAAAGCTTATTGACAAGGATACCATCCTTGAACGCATCAGTGCCGGTGACGAGGCAGCTTATGCCTGCAAGAAGGCGGAGCGCAAAAGTAACCTTCACTGGACAATGATTTACCTCATGCAGAATCCAGACTGGACGGGAGACGCAGTCTGTATAGAACTGAAAGGAAAGCAGGCATTGTTTATGATTCCTTCACTTGCACAGCAGGCCCTCCTTACACCAAAGCAGGAAGTCAAGCTGAATGATGTAATCCAGGTAAAGGTTTCTTCCATGGATATTCCGAATCTGGAACTTACATTCCAGCAGTTACATTGAAAAAGACGTAAAAATCTGATATTGTAAAAAACTGATATTATAGAAGATATTGTAAACGGAATCTCTGGAAAAATTGCGTTTTCCATGGATTTCCGTAGTATTGAAATTTAAAATAAGAGGATGAATCATGCATACACTCAAATTCGGTGGAACATCAATGGGAAATGCCCGCAGGATCCTTGATTCTACGGACATTATGGTAAAGCAGGCTGAACAGGACCGTATCAGCGTAATCGTTTCTGCTGTTGCCGGTGTATCAAATAAGCTTCAGGCCAGTATTGATGGGTGTATCCGTGGTGAAAGTCCTTCTGCATTTGCAAAGGAACTGCGTCAGATTCATGCTGACATATGCAGCGAACTCCAGTCAAAGCTTCCTGGATTCGAAAGTGGAAAGGTAATGGGGCAGCTGGAAGATAAATTCCAGGAATTTGAAAAGCTTCTTACTGCCGTAGCGGCCTTTGGAGAGTGTACTGATACAGCCCACTGCCGCATTATGGGAATGGGTGAACTTCTCTGTGTGCCTATTGTAGAAGCGGTCCTCCTTGCAAAGAAGCAGAGCGTAATCGTACTGAATTCACGAAAATATATAATCACTACAGGAAACCAGAAGGAAGGAGATCCTGATTACAGCCGTACATCGGAGCTTTTAAAGCCGTTCCGTGACGGTGAGTATAAATCTCAGACAAGAATCCTCCTCATGCCGGGCTTTGTGTGTTCATGGATTGGTGGAACAGGCCTTGAACCTGTTCCAGGGCTTCTGGGACGCAACGGTTCAGATTTTTCTGCAGCCATCATCGGGGCTTGCCTCGGTTCAAAACAGGTACAGTTCTGGACTGATGTGGACGGAATTTATACTGCTGATCCAAGGATTGTAAAAGACGCCCTTCTTGTTGATGACATGACATATGAAGAGGCAATGGAACTTGCATTTTTCGGTTCAAAGGTACTTCATCCAAAAACACTGGCACCGCTTCAGGCTAAGGGCATTGAAGCCTGGAGCCTGAACAGCCATAATCCTTCTGCCCGTGGAACAAGGATAGGAAAAGGACCTTTTGAACAGGCAGTCAATTTTTCCGGATTTGTCCGCGGAATTTCCTGCCTTAAGAATACTTCCATCATCAGTGTAAGTGGAACAGGGATGAAGGGGAGGAGCGGTACCGCAAGCCGCATTTTTGCTGCCGTATCAAGGGCTGGAATATCTGTCCTCCTTATAACCCAGTCTTCTTCTGAATATACGATTTCTTTCTGTGTACGTGCAGATTTTGCAGATAAGGCAAAGGATGTTATTCAGGCCGAATTTGACCTGGAACTCCGGGACGGCGTAATCAATCCGATTGAGGTTTACAAGGAATGTGCAATCGTTTCCATTGTTGGTGACGGAATGAAGCAGCAGCGCGGTGTGGCAGGCCGCTTCTTTGAATCCCTTGCAAATGCAGGGGTAAACATCCGTGCAATTGCCCAGGGCTCTTCAGAACGTTCCATCAGTGCCGTAATTTCCGGAGGAGACGGAGATGTTGCCGTACGCATGGCACACCGTTTCTTCTTTAACACCGCCCAGTCAATTGAAGTATTTGCATTCGGTACCGGAACTATTGGTGGCGAGCTTATTGACCAGATAGGAAGGCAGCAGAAGAGTCTTCTTGAACAGAATATTGACCTTAAGGTGATTTCCATTGCTACAAGTAAAGGCCTTATAATCAACGAAGATGGAATTGACCTTTCCAATTGGCGTGAACAGGAAAAGGTAAGGCCTGTAAAGTCGAATGTTGATGACATCATCAATTTCGTTAAGGAAAAGAAGCCTTTGAATCCAGTCTTTGTTGACTGTACCGCTAGCTATGACCTGCCGGAACGTTACCTTGACATACTGGATGCAGGAATGTCCATTGCAACTCCGAATAAGCGTGCAAATTCCATGAATATGGATTTCTATCAGGAACTCCGCCGTGTTGCAAACAGGAGGCACCGCCGTTTCCTTTACGAAACGAATGTAGGTGCAGGTCTTCCGATTATTGATACTCTCCAGACTCTTTTTAAATCAGGTGACCGTCTGACGGCATTTTCTGGAATCATGTCCGGCTCTCTTTCTTATATTTTCGGCCGCCTCGATGAAGGTGCCACATTCAGTCAGGCTGTTACTGAAGCAAAATCAAAAGGATTTACTGAACCGGATCCACGGGATGACCTTAACGGACTTGATGTTGCAAGAAAGGCACTTATCATTGCCCGTGAATCAGGGCTTAAGGTTGAACTTGATGACATCAAAATCAACAAGGTATTCCCTGATTTCTTTGATGCAGGCGGTGAAACTTCCGAATTCATGGCACGGTTACCTGAAATTGACGAATATTTTGCCAATAAAATCCAGGAACTCAAGAAAGCCGGCAAGGTGCTCCGTATGGGTGCATCCATTGAAAACGGTTCATGTTCTGTAGGAATGCTTGAAGTTGATGAAACCAGTCCTCTTTATGCCGTAAAGGGTGGCGAAAATGCATTTGTGTTCCACACTACGCGGTACAATCCGATTCCGCTTACAATCCGTGGATATGGTGCCGGTGCGGATGTAACTGCAGCCGGTGTATTTGGTGATATTTTAAGGACTGTAAGCTTCAATCCTGGAAACTGAACCGTAATCTCCGGCCGGATGCATCCGGGGTTGCCTTATTTTTGATTTTCCGGAATTCCGTTGATTTATAATGCCATTGCTGAAAAATATATTTTCGGGATGACTGCGTTTTCCAATTTCGGATTACAAGACCTGAAAACCGGATGTTCAATGCAGGGGGCAGTTTCTCACTAAAAAAATACTATGGTTTCATCAGGAGGCTTTTTTACATGGTTATCGTATTAAAAAGAAATATTACAGAAGACGAAAAGGACAAGCTGAAAGATTATCTTGGCGGCCAGAATTTCAAAACTAACGAAATCAGCGGGGAAGAAGAAACTATTATTGCTGCAGTAGGCCGCCTGAATATGGATCCAAGGGAAGTTGAAATACTTCCCGGTGTTGAGCGGGTAATTCCAATCAGTAAGCCATATAAAATGGCAAGCCGCGAATTCAAACATGAAAATACAGTCGTTGAAATTCCTAATCCTTCAGGTCAGATTATAAGGGTAGGCGGCCAGAGGGTAATTTCCATTGCCGGTCCATGTGCCGTTGAATCCCGTGAACAGATGATGAATGTGGCAAAATGTGTTGCCGAAAGCGGTGCCGTGATGCTCCGTGGCGGTGCGTATAAACCACGTACTTCTCCGTACTCATTTCAGGGACTTGGCGAAGAAGGCTGTAAAATACTCAAAGAAGCTGGTGATAAATACGGACTTCCTGTAGTTACAGAAGTTGTTGCTGCAGAATATCTTCCTGTAATGGAAAATGCCGGTATTGACGTATATCAGGTCGGTGCCCGCAATATGCAGAATTTTGAACTCCTTAAACGTCTTGGAAAACTTGGTAAGCCTGTAATCTTAAAGCGCGGACTTTCCGCAACAATTGAAGAATGGCTCATGAGTGCTGAATATCTCCTTTCTTCTGGGACTGACCGTGTCATCCTTTGTGAACGCGGAATCAGGACGTATGAAAGGGCTACCCGCAATACGTTGGATCTGAGTGCAATTCCTATCCTTCACGGGCTTACACATCTGCCTATCATCGTGGATCCTAGCCACGCAGTTGGAATCCGTGACAAAGTTTCCCCTATGGGGCTTGCAGCTGTTGCCGGTGGTGCTGACGGTATAATCGTTGAAGTACACTGCAATCCAGAAAAGGCATTGTCAGACGGGCCTCAGTCATTGTATCCGGTTCAGTTTGACAAGCTGATGCGGGATATAGAAGCAATGGCTCCGGTTGTGGGAAAGCAGGTTGCCCATATACGGCAGGATAAGAAACCTGTGGTCCTTTCTTCTGCCGGAAAGAAAGATGATTCAAAAATCGTTTGTGCATACAGCGGTAAACGCGGTGCGTATGCTGAACAGGCAATTTCAAGGTATTTTGATGTTGATGCAGAAGCCATGCCGGTGGATTCATTCCGTGGAATTTTCCAGGCAGTTCTGGATGGTAAGGCTGATTTTGGTATGGTGCCGATTGAAAACAGTCTTGCCGGTTCCGTATATGAAAATTTTGACAATCTTGCCAATTTTGAAGACATCAGCATTGTAGGGTCAGTCGTATTGAGGATTCAGCATTCACTTCTCGGTGTGAAAGGTACGAAAGTTGAAGACATAAAGACCGTATATTCACATCCGCAGGCACTTTCCCAGTGTTCAAAATTCCTTTCAGCCCAGAACGGTTGGACAAAAGTAGATTCTGTTTCAACAGCTACTGCCGCAAAAATTGTTGCTGATTCAGGTTCCAGAGAAAATGCTGCCATTGCCAGTGCCCTTAATGCCGGATATTATGGTCTTGAAATACTCAGGGAAGGTGTGGAAGATGATCCGAAGAATTATACAAGGTTCTTCGTGATTGCCGCAAATCATGTAGAAAAGGGCAGTTCTGCTGCAGCTGCAGCCTTTACGGCACAGAAATCTGCAGGACAGAAACCTGATTGTGTATCCTTCATTTTCTCGATAAAGAATGAACCTGGTGCATTATACAACTGCCTTGGAATTTTCCAGCAGTATAACCTTAACCTTACCCGCCTTGAGTCCCGTCCGATTCCTGGGCAGACATGGAAATATTTCTTTTATGCAGATGCTGAGCTTTCCGAAAAAAACAGCAATGCTGAATATGTTTCAACAGTACTTGCTGCATTAAAGGAAAAAGCGCAGGATATACGCCTTCTTGGTGTTTATGCCGTAAATGGAAAATAATTGCTGGTGAATTTCCTGATTATGGTTTATCATTATTTTAAGAAAGTGACTTGATATAAAACTGGAGTTATAGCATTATCTGAGGCCTTCTGTTTTCAGGAATGCACTTATCATTATAGGAGGAATTCTGATGGAAAAATTCGTTCTGTCTGTACTTGTTGAAAATCATGCCGGTGTTTTGAGCCGTGTTTCCGGACTTTTCAGCCGCCGTGGATATAATATTGACAGCCTTACAGTTTGTGAAACTCATGATCCAACCCGTTCAAGAATGACTATTGTGGTCCGCGGTGATGAATATATCCTTGAACAGATTGAAAAGCAGCTTTCAAAGCTTGTTGAAGTGATTTCAATTGAGCATTGTACACCTGAGAATACATGTCAGAGGGAAACGGCACTTATTAAAGTTCATGCCAGCGGTGAAAAACGTGCAATCATCATTGAAACATGCAATATTTACCGTGCCCACATTGTGGATGTAGATGTTGATTCCGTAATTGTAGAAGCTACTGGTAGTGAAAATAAGATTGACAGCCTCATCCGTCTTCTTGAACCATTCGGTATATTGGAATTTGCAAAGACCGGTCTTACCGCCATGGACCGTGGTTCAAAAATCATGTAAAACCTGGCAAAACATAAGGACTGTCTGGAGTGATTTCCCGGCAGTCTTTTTTTTATCCGTGTCCACGGATCTGATATTTGGATGCAAAAAAGCATCCTGCACGCTCTGCGGCGGGGCACCTCATGCCTTAGTCTTTATCCAGCATTCGTCATAAATGTAAAAGCCTTTTTCCTGTATTTCCACCCTGCATAGTTTAAGGGATGTTATTTTCATAATGACGTTACCGTCTTTTTCATCGTGGCATCCACATCCACCGAAACCTGCACATTTTGAATAAATATCAGAAAGATTGAAAACTGTCCCTTTTTCCTTTATGAATCCTGCCGGTATGGAAAATCCTGTAATTCCTTTGTCCGTTGTAAAAGATGCAGGAAAAAAATATATGCCGTCTTTTTCCTGCATTTTCATTATCAGGCACTGCCTTAGTTCTGAAGCGAATTGCTTCATTTCCTTTTTTTCAGGCCTGCATAAATCCATGCCGGTTCCAACGGCAGCCCTCAGTGGTACGAAAAAACTTTCATTTCTGCTGTATTTTTCATTTATGGAATCCTGCATTACGGAAAAATACTTTGCTGCAATGTCATTGAGTTCCAGTCCTGCTGACGGATTAAAACCGACAGCTGTAAAAACATCAGTTGGAGGCGCATCATTCATAATTGTCAGTCCGGCGGATTAATGGATATGTTGAATTGCTTTTCTGCAGCAACAGTTGTGGGAGGGCCGTGCCCCGGCATTAGCACCGTATCATCCTGCTGGGACAGGATTTTCATTTTTATGTTCTTTATCAGGTTGAGTTCAGAGATTTTGTTATTGCTGGAACCTATTGTACCGGCTGCAATACAGTCACCTGTAAACATTACCCTGCCGACTTTGTATACCATGGAATCTGCTGTGTGTCCCGGAAGTGACATATATTCTATTGTCAGCCCTGCAATCTGGATTTCACCATCATCTTTCAGGACGATTGTGTTTTCTCCTGCAACTTCCCAGTCTGCAGCATAGATTTTAGGACTGTAGATTTTCCTTAATACGTTCAACCCGTTTACATGGCTGCCGTGGTTGTGAGTGATAAGTACGCCAGTGAGTCTGTATCCACCGTCCTCGATATGGTTGATGATTTCGGGCGTGATTTTTCCGGGATCGACGAGTATGGCTTCCCCGGAATTTTCATTTACAATCACATAGCAGTTTGAAAAGCCTTCAAGATTCAGGTGGAAATATATTTTCATTTTGTACCGCCGTCATATTCATTGAAAAGTTCGCTGCCGTGCTTGTCAAAAATGGCTTCCCTTGTATTGGATGATTTGAAAAGTACGTTCTGCTGTTCAATATTATAGAAAATGGCTTTCTTTATGTTGCAGTTTCTGAATGATGTATCAATCAGTTTTGCCCTGATGAATCTGGAATTGTAAAGGTCTGAATCGTCAAATGAAGACTGATATGCCTGTATTCCGCAGAAATTATCATGAATCATGTCACTGCCGGTAAAGAGTGTGTGGGAAAAAATACTTCCCGCAAATGAAGTAAACTGCATATTGGACTGGAGCAGGTTGCAGTCACTGAAAATGGCATAGTCAAACATGCTCATTCTGCTTCTGAATTTTGTGGAATGCAGGTTGATGAACTTGCAGTGCTGGAAATTGCATCCATAAAACCGCTTATCAGTCAGGTCTATGTTTTCAAATGTGATTCCTGCAGCATTAAGCCCGATTATCTTTGTATGATGATTTATGTAGTTGTAAATTTCGTCCTTCACTTTTTCCTGATTTTCGGAATGTTCAAGGCAGAAATTCGGGCCTTCAGTAATTTCTCCATAATAATTGAATGTGGAAAGGGCTGCATTAGTGCATCCATCCTTCATGCAGTTTGACTGTGTATACATTCTTTTATGGTACGGTATTGCCCTTAATTAGTCAAATGGTTAAAATCGGAAATCATGTGTTGGAAATGTGGAAAAGAAACTGATTTTTCAGTCCAGGTTTACAGGTCATCAGTTTGTCCGTCCTGTGGGGCAGACCTTCATTCATGCAGGGCATGCAGGTTTTATTCTCCTGACAGTCACTTTGGCTGTAGTGAAACCATTGATGAACTTGTTTCAGATAAAGAACGTTCAAATTTTTGTGACTTTTTTTCTTATGGTAAAAATGCCCGTTATGCCGTAGAAGGTGCAGCTGCGGATGATGCCGCTTCAAAGGCCCGGGATGCATTCAATGCGCTTTTTAACTGAGTCAGTTCCTTTAAAAATCCTATGTCCAGACTCATCCGGATTCAGCGGTTTTAGATTAGATGGCCGCTTCATTCAATGTTTTGAGGACGGACTTGATATATGACAGGGAGTTTTTCTATTTATGTCTGTTGACTTTGCTTTTCTTGACAGTGGTACCGGTGGTATTCCGTATATGATGGATTTGAAAAAAAAGATGCCGGAGGCCAGCTGCCTTTATCTTGGTGATACTGAACATTTTCCCTATGGCGAAAAATCCGTTTCCCAGATTATTGAATGTTCTGGCAGTGCCATTGAAAGGATAATCAGAAAGTGGCAGCCAAAAACTATTATAATTGCCTGTAATACAATCAGTGTTGCAGCCCTTGATTCATTAAGAACCCGTTTTCCTCAGGTTCCCATAGTAGGAACTGTACCTGCCGTAAAGCTGGCCGCTAAATTTTCAAAAAACCGCCGTATAGGTTTCCTTGCTACAAATGCTGCTGTAAACCATCCATACAGTAAGAAGCTGATAGAAGATTTTGCTTCGGACTGCACTGTCATCAGCCGTGGAGATCCTGACCTTATTGCATTCATTGAACATGATTTTTTCATAGCCTCGGAGGAGGACCGTCTTGAAGCAGTAAAGCCTGCTGTTGATTTTTTCGTCAGGAATGAATGTGATACCATAATCCTGGGCTGTACCCATTTTACCCATGTGGCTTCATATGTGCAGAAGGCAGCCGGAGAGGGGATAAAAGTTGTGGACAGCCGTGACGGTGTCTCAAATCAGGCAATCCGTGTAGAGCATGATTCATGTGCTTCTGCAGTTCGGGATGTAGGGACACATGGAGGCCCGGTCATTCCCGATATGAGTTTCTTTGTAACTGCGGCAGATGATGGACAGGAAAAAGAATACCGCACCTTATGTAAAAACTGCAATATCCCGTGGGGGGGAATCTTGTAATGCCAAATCCTCGTGTATTCAGCCGTATTGATAAAGCGGTCCATGATTATAATCTGATTGAACCTGGTGACAGGATACTCATCGGTGCTTCCGGGGGAAAAGATTCAACCCTGCTGATTGAATATTTTGCCCGCCGCCTTTTAAGGCCTGACAGTAATTTTACCTTCAAGGCACTTCATATAAAAAGTGAGTTCGGTGGGGCTCTTCCTGAAAACATTCAGACACTTTTTGAATCTTGGAAAGTATGTCCTGATGAAATTGAAATAGATGTGCAGGGGCGGCTTAAGCCTGGAAAAAAAATGAGCTGTTACTGGTGTTCTACCCAGCGTCGTATTGAGCTCATGAATTACGCAATGGACAATGGTTATAACAAGATAGCTCTGGGACATCATATGGATGACATACTTGAGACACTCATAATGAATACCCTTCATAAAGCTGAGTTTTCAACCATGATTCCCCGTATGCAGTATAAAAACTATCCTGTGACTCTGATCAGACCTCTGTGTTACTGTCTTGAAGAAAGCATCATAGAACATGCCAAAATGCAGGGGTATTATGGCTGGACATGCACCTGTAATTTTCAGGATAACAGTTTCCGTAAAGACGCCCGCCGCCGGCTTTCTCTTTTTACAGACGGCAGTGCAGATAAAAAAGAGAAATTTTTCTGGAGCTTAAAGAACATAGATATGGATTATCTTCCGTGATTTTGAAGGCCTGAACAAAAAAAGCCGCCAGATTTGAAGCACAACGATGCATCAAAAAATGGCGGCTTTTTCCGTATTATTGAATCTCCAAAAAAATAAAATTTTCAGAGACTTTCTTATAAATCAGCAGACCCTTAAAGACGTTCTGCAATTGCGTCGATGAATTCCCAGCTGTTAAGGATTTTTGCAGCAGGAGGATTTGACAGTGCAGCAAGGTCACCTGTCATGCTTCCAGATTCAATTGTGTCCAATGTAGCCTTCTCAAGTTTCTTTGCAAATTCAACAAGTTCCGGTGTTCCGTCAAGTTCACCACGCTTTGCAAGTGCACCTGTCCATGCAAAAATTGTAGCAACAGGATTTGTGGAAGTCTTTTCTCCCTTAAGGTAGCGGTAATAGTGCTTCTGTACAGTTCCGTGGCTTGCTTCATATTCAAATTCTCCATTTGGAGAAACAAGGACGGAAGTCATCATTGCAAGTGAACCGCATGCACTGGCAATCATGTCACTCATTACGTCACCGTCATAATTCTTACATGCCCAGAGGAATCCGCCTTTGCTCTTCATTACACGGGCAACTGCATCATCAATCAGTGTATAGAAATATTCAATGCCTGCTTCTTCAAATTTTGCCTTGTAATCAGCATCAAAGATGCGCTGGAAAATTTCCTTGAAGTTTCCGTCATAAGTCTTGGAAATCGTATCCTTTGTTCCAAGCCATACGCTGATTTTCTGGTCAAGGGCATATTTAAAACAGCAGTGTGCAAAACTTTCTATTGATTTATCAAGATTATGGATACCCTGTATGATTCCAGGTCCCTTCATTACCTGGATTGTCTTGCGGATTTCCTTTCCATCTTCACCTGTGAATACAAGTTCTGCTGTTCCTGCACACGGAGTCTTGATTTCACAGTTCTTGTAAACATCACCATATGCATGGCGTCCAAGTACGATAGGTTTTTCCCAGCTTGAAACATTACACTGGATGTTCTTCACAAAAATAGGTGCTCTGAAAACGGTCCCGTCAAGCTCACCACGGATGATTCCGTTTGGACTTGGGGTAAGCTGTTTGAGGTTGTATTCCTTTACGCGGGCTGCATTGGATGTGATTGTTGCACATTTTACACCGACACCAAGCCTTTTGATGGCTGCAGCAGCTTCATATGTGATTTTATCATCGCTGTCGTCACGGCTCTTAAGACCTAAATCAAAATATTCAGTCTTGAGGTCAACAAAAGGAAGAAGCAGCTTATCTTTGATTACTGCCCACAATACCCTGGTCATTTCATCGCCGTCAAGTTCGGCGATTGCGTTTTTCATCTGTATCTTTGCCATAATGCCTAGATTATACAAAATAGGGCATTATTGGTCGAGTAATTATGAGGGAAATTATATTTTGTAAGAATTCTTTTCCATTGTTATCAATGAACTTTCTGTTGCCTGGTCGTATTCGTGGTCAACAATCTTCCAGCCGGCCGAAAGCGATTCTTCAAGTTCATTCATGCAGCCTGAAAAGTATTCATCGTCCATGGAAACCATTACTTCTTTATATTCTGTTTCATTCATAAAAAACTCTCCTTAAAAATCAGTTATAAAATGTTTAATATATTGACATTTTCGAAAAATTCAGATTTTCCTTTTTATGAAAATATCAACAAACTCAATATACTATAATTTTTTTAGTATTTAAATACCTTTTCCATATGAATCGGTAGAAAAATTTAGATTGATTAACTCTTTTTTTAAGATGTCCTGCAAAATGTGTCTTTTGTGATATTTATGTTATTTCTTTCCTGCAATATAAAGCGGGGTAGTAAAATTTTTTGCAATCAGTTAGAATAGACTTACTATGATTAAAAGAAATTCTGGATTTACAAATCTGGCCGCAGGATACCTTTTTCCTGAAGTTGCCCGCCGCAGAAAGGCATATGCTGCATCTCACCCGGATGCAAGAATCATCAGCCTTGGTATTGGAAATACAACAGAGCCTCTTACAGAACATATTTCAAAGGCTATGTCGGATTATTCGCTTGCCCTTGCAACTCCTGAGGGATATTCAGGTTATGGTGACGAACAGGGGATGACAGCCCTTCGTGAAAAAATTGCAACAATATTCTATCCTGGACTTGTCAATCCGTCCGAAGTTTTCATTTCTGATGGTGCAAAATGTGACATTGCCCGCATCCAGGTGCTTTTCGGTAAGGATGTTCCTATTGCTGTACAGGATCCTGCATATCCTGTATATGTTGATGGTTCCGTAATCATTGGAAGTGCAGGGGAGCCTGAAGGATCTGGCCATAAAGGTGTGACATATATGCCTTGTACTCCTGAAAACAATTTTTTTCCAGATCTTTCAGTTGTAAAACCTGATTCTCTTATATATTTCTGTTCCCCGAACAATCCTACGGGGGCTGCTTCAACAAAAGAAGAATTAAAGAAACTTGTTGATTTTGCCAATAAGAACGGATGCATCATCATTTTTGATGCTGCATATAGGGAATTCATCCGTGATCCTTCACTTCCAAAGACAATTTTTGAGATTGAAGGTGCAAAGACCTGTGCTATTGAAATCAACTCTTTCTCAAAACCTGCAGGATTTACAGGTGTGCGTCTTGGATGGTCAATCGTTCCTGAAGAATTGAAATTTGCTGACGGATCTTCTGTAAATAAGGACTGGAACCGTGTAATGACTACACTTTTCAATGGGGCTTCAAATGTCGCCCAGATGGGTGGAATTGCTGCATGTTCAGAAGAAGGCCTTGTAGAAATGAAGTCCGTAATCGACTACTACCTTGAAAACGCAAAGATCATAAAAAAAGCTGTAGAAGGTGATAATTTCAAGAAGGCAGGCGTTCAGGTATATTACACAGGTAATTCTCCATATCTTTGGGTAAAATTTCCGGGCATGAAGAGCTGGGATGTTTTTGACCGCATTCTTGATGAATGTAACGTAGTTACTACTCCGGGGTCAGGGTTCGGTCCTGCCGGTGAAAGTTTCGTAAGAATCAGTGCTTTCGGTCACCGTTCTGATGTAGAAGAAGCATGCAGGCGTCTTGCTGCATGGAAAATCTGAAATTAACCGGCATCCGGAAAATTCGTTTTCCAGATTGGTTTGAATGATTCAAGGCATCTCTGAAATTTTTTCCGGGATGCCTTTATGTTTTTATTCTTGAAATTGCAATGTTGGAAGTGAATGAGCCGGAGTTGTGGATGCATATCAGTGTGTATTCCACGGATCCGGTCTTTTTTTAAAATATTTTTTTATAACCTGCTTTAAGTTTGAATTGGAAATTCAATCCGTCCAGAATGTCCTTTACTCCAATCTGAAGCATTGTCTCAAGGTCGCCACCGCCTGCCTTTACTTTCAAAAATGGTGAAATGTACGCATTTATATTCATGTTGCTTCCGGCGTCATTTTCAGAATCACCGCTTATGTAGTCATAAAGGCTTACGGAATCTGTAGAACCGATTACATGCAGTCCTGGGATGAATTTCCCTTTTTCATCTCCCAAGGCATCAAAGAAAACCGTAATTCCCAGTCCCATCCTGTCCTCAAGATAGAAAGAATCTTTCACTGAATCTTTGTTCAAGTTGAACAGAGTCAGCCGGTACTTTACTTCTTCGGTGAAAATCCTTGGTTCTATTATCAGGTTGATTGAATCAGCATTGAATTTTTTTGCAGATTTTTTTTCTTTTTTTAACGATATGTCGCTTAAACCGAACTGCAGGAAGAATGCATGGGAATAACGGCTGCCTGCAAGAAAATTCAAGCCGCTGTGCACATAGATTGTATCTATGGTAAATGCTGCATCATTTTCATCTTTGCCTTTTTTCAACGGGATTCCAAGTCCGCCCGAAAAGTCTACGGTAAGCATGTCTGTTGCATACGCAATGCGGAAATCAGCATTCAACTCCTTGGTTTCCGAATCATCATCATTAAAATAAATTGAAAAGCCGCCTGCAACAGGTTTTCTTGCACTGTCGGCTGTATACGAAAATCCAGTACCATAGGACGGACATACAGGGGACCATCTGAGTGTGTTGTAGTTTTCAGTAAGGACGGAAGATATGTTTTCAATGCCAAAGACTCTTGAGAGAAATGAATCAGAACCTACCGGGTCAAATTCACCGAGAAAGAATGAAAAATAATGGGTTGCAAATACCGTCCTCCTGTTGAATACCAGTGACAGTTCCCGGAGTTTTATTTCGCCGTCCATTCCACGGAGTATGTTTCCGTCAGTTGAGTCTTTCGTTTTTACTCCAAGTTCAGCCCTCAGTACTGCCGTATCTCCAAAATTTACCTGTCCTGCACCAAAAAATCCTGCTGGGAGGGAAAATTCTGTTGCCTTGTCTTTTTCAGGTTGTGCAATGCTCATTCCGATGTTACCGCCGGCTGCACCCCGAAAACTGGTTGATGCATTTGCCCCGGCAATGCATCCAGCAGCCATGATGATGGACAGCAGTCGTTTTCTTCTGTTTTTTGATTTTAACGGTGTCATGGAAAAAAAATCCCCCGCAGTTTTCTGGTTTTCTTAATATGCCTGCAATTATGCATATGATTGTACTTTTTTTTGCATAATCAACACTTTCTTTCTATACATAATATGTCGGAAAATATATGAAAAAGCTGAATTTTATTTTACTAGTGTTTTTGCTGATGTTCACTATTTAAATACAATTTTTAAACTTCTGACTTGACTTCTGCTCAAGAACGTATAAAATATTAAAGTATGAGTGATTATCTTGACATTAACAATGAAGAATTACTGAAAGACTTTTTTACTGAAGCTGAACAGCAGGTTGAAAACCTTGAAAGTAATATTCTTGTCATCGAAAGCGACCCTTCTAACCACGAAGCCATAGATGAAATATTCCGTGCTGCCCATACTTTGAAGGGTGGTTCTGCAACTGTAGAAATGACGGAACTTTCCAGTTTTACGCATACTGTTGAAGATGTTCTTGATGAACTTAGATCAGACCGTCTGGCAGTTACAGAGGATGTGGTTGATGTCCTTTTAAATTCTATTGATGTAATAAAATCCATGCTTGAGGCCCGTGCAAATGGTGGTATATATCAGGAAGATGTAGAGCCTATTCTTGAAAGGTTACGGGCGTTCATTCCTGAGAAACAAGGGAAAAAGCCAAAGTCTGCTGCTCCTAAACCTGCTGCACCTGCACCAAAGCCGGAGCCTGTTGCACCTCCTCAGGTGCAGGCATCAGTACCTTCGAATGGTGCACCTGCACTTTCTGATGCAGATTATGCAGAATTGAAGGAGTCTTGTACACCTGATCAGAAGCTTTATTGTGTAGCCGTTCAGTTTGATGAAAATAATCCTATGAATTCTGTTGGCGGTATTCAGGTTTTTGCTGCATTAAAGTCCGTCGGTACTGTATTAAAGACTGTTCCTGACTTTGATGCGTTGTATGAGGATGAGTTTTATCCTTCTGTATATTATTATATTGCAACGACTTCTGAACCTTCAGAGATTGAGGATGTAGCTTTCCTTGATGATGTGACTGTCAGTACTGATGCACAGCCTGTTTCAGGTCCGTCAGCAGGAGTTCAGGTTTCTGCAGCCCCTGCGGTTGCACCTGCTCCTTCTCCTGCACCTGTGGCAGAAACTGTTGCTGAACCTGTACAAAAGGCTGCTGAGCCTGTACAAAAGGCTGCTGCACCTGTGAAGACTGATGCAGGTAAACCAAAGGAAAGTAAACCGGCTGCAACTGGTACGCATATACAACAGGGTTCTGTATTACGTGTTGATTCAAAGAGAATTGACTATCTGCTTAATCTCGTTTCTGAAACGGTAATCATAAAGGCTGCTTTCAATCAGAATGCAACCCAGATGAGCGATATGCAGGTTCAGTTCCAGGCTCTTGATACGGCATTCCGTGAAAAGCTTCGTCGTATGTTTGAACAGTTACCTCAATATCTTGAAGAAATTGAGAATGGTATTTCATCTAAAGATATAAAAAATAATATCCTTCAGGAATATGGCGACATTGTAAATTATTTTGATACATTTGAAGCTGCGTTAAAGACTTTGTCTGTAAAATTCCGTTCGTCAACCCAGAATCTCGGCCGTATTGCCGGTGAACTTCAAGAAGGTGTAATGAAGATCCGAATGGTTCCTATCAGTCAGATTTTCAGTCGCTTTCCTCGTGTAGTACGTGATCTTCAAAGGGATTTGAACAAGAAAGTAAATCTTGTAATCGAAGGTGAAGATACAGAACTTGATAAGACTGTAATAGATGATCTTCTTGATCCTGTAATGCATTGTGTGCGTAATTCTGTGGATCATGGAATTGAATCTCCTGATGTCCGCCTTGCAGCAGGTAAACCTGAAACGGGAACACTTCTCCTGAAAGCGTCTAATGAAGGTAACCAGATTATCATTGACATTGTTGATGATGGTGCCGGTATTGATGTTGAAAAAGTAAAAGGAAAGGCTATACAGAAAGGTCTTATACATCCTAATAAGATTCTTACAGATCAGGAAGCATTTAATCTTATTTTTATGCCTGGTTTCTCGACGGCAGAAAAGATTACAAATGTTTCTGGTCGTGGTGTAGGTCTTGACGTTGTAAAAACTATGATTGAGAAGTTGAATGGTACTGTTTCTGTGACTTCTGAACCTGGAAATGGTACTAAATTCAGCATTCGGTTGCCTTTGACACTGGCCATTATTCAAGGACTTCTTGTACGAGTTGGTAAGGAAGTTTATTCGATTCCAATTACTTCTGTGATTGAAAGCCAACGTGTACGTATTGAGGAAATTAATACAATCGATAACTATGAAGTTCTCAATGTAAGAAACGAAGTTATCAGTATCCTCAGATTAAGTCGTCTGTTCAATATAAAAGAAACGAATGCAAATGAGTATCGGTTTGTTGTAATTGTAGGGTCTCAAGAAAAGAAGATTGGTATCATGGTAGATGCCTTGATTGGTGAAGAGGATGTAGTAATAAAACCTTTGAGGGATCAGTTTACTAATTCACCGGGAATTGCGGGTGCATCTGTGCTTGGAGATGGTTCAGTTTCTCTGATTATTGATGTAAGTCAGTTGCTTGAACTTGGTGTCAGGCAGGAAATCTCGGCCCAGCAGGCAAATGCTTCTTTGAATAAGGCATAAGGAGGAAGTTGATGGGAAACGTAAATGCAGCTGACGTAGCTCAGGTTGACCAGAAGTCAGAAAACGAACGCCTTGATGATGAAAAAGAGGGAATGTCTGTCGTTGACTTTAAGATGGTAACTTTTTCGCTTGCTGGAAAGGATTATGCTATTGATATTATGAAGGTAAAGGAAATAGCTAAAGCCGGCAGGTTTACATATGTGCCTAATACATTACCTTTTGTCTTAGGTGTATACAATCTTCGTGGTGATATTATACCTATAATTGATTTAAGGAAGTTCTTTAATATTGATGTGCCACCGCGCGAAGATGGGGCATTGGAAAATATGCTTATTGTCACTGTTGGAGAACAGGTTTTTGGTGTTGTTGTGGATGCTATTGATAAAGTTCTAGGTATCCAGAAGAGTACGATACAGCCTCCTCATCCTCTTTTTGGTGATATTAATATCAAGTATATATATGGCGTTGTAGAAGCAACAGATCATCTCTATATTCTCCTTGATATTGAACGTATTTTTAACTTTAAGCTTGCCTCTAAAGAAGAACCTGCTTTGCCACAAGAAGCATTTGTTCCTCCGAAGGTTGAAGAACAGTTTGTTGCAGAAGCGCCTGTTCAGTCACAGGCTGTCAGTGAACAGGTTGTGGAAGCTGCACCGGTTGCTAAGACTGAAGTTAAGGTTGAGCCTGCGGTTTCTGATCAGGATTATGGTTTTGTTGTTGAGGAACTTAACAATTACAGTAAGTTTGTGGTTTCAGATTTAAATGAGGGATGGGTAAAGTCTAGATTTAAGAAGTGGACTCAAGAGCGTAATGGAAAGAATTTACAGCTTCAGAGTCAGGCTGATTCTGATGAGTTCCTTAAAGGGTTTTGGTCAAGGAATAATGGCACTTTTTGGGATAAGGCATTTGCTGAAGAAGTTTATAAATTGCTTCCTGATAACAAAGCTGCCCAGATTGTTGTTTGGAATCCTGGCTGTGGCAAAGGATATGAATCGTATTCACTCGCTTGTGTTTTAAAGCGTAGGTATCCTGATGCAAAAATCAGAATTTATGCTCATGAGATTGATCTTTTGAGTGTTTCAAACGCGCCTTTACTCAGTGTTCCTGCTAAATATGCCCAGGATTGGTTTGCACCATTTGTTACTAAGTCCGTGTCAGGTGATTATAGCTTTACACAGGATATAAAAGATATTATCATGTTTGAATACCATGATATCAATAATTCAAATTCGCTTCCGATGGTTGATATCATCTTTGCCCGTGATGTTTTGTCATTGCTTCCAGCAAAGACGCAGGCTTCTATCGTTTCCGATTTTGATGAAAAGATAAAGGGTAACGGAATTGTAATTATCGGTGAAAATGAATCGTTGGGAGCGGGGTCTAACTGGGGGGAAAAAACAGTTGGTTCTTTGACTTTCTATAATAAGCAATAAAAAGGAGTGATGCATGAGAGTTGAATATATCAATCCGTTTGTGGAAACTTCATACAGAGTCTTGAAAGAAGTTTTAGGCGGTGCTGATGTTAAGAGAGGTGAACTTTCTCTTAAGTCTGTGGCAATGCCTGTTATGGGTGTGGCTGCTTTGGTTGGTCTTGCCGGCGATGTTGAAGGACGTGTTCTTTTCGATATGAGTTTTGAAACAGCATTGAACATAGCTTCGGTTATGAATGGTGAGAAACTTACACAATTTGATGACCTTGTTAAGGCAACTATCAGTGAACTTTCAAATTTGATTACTGCTCAGGCAGTTACGAAGCTTCATGAATTAGGTTTTAAGTTTGACTTGACACCTCCTGCTCTTTTTGCAGGTGAGAAAATGGAAATTGCAGCTTTGTCTGGATCATCACAGAATGTTGAGGCTCTTATAGTTCCTCTGATTTCAGATTGTGGTGTTATTGAACTTAACGTAGCAATTCGCGAACGTGCGTAAAAATAGGGAGAAATAAATATGAAAACAAAACAGGATTTTCCTACAATTAATGAGCGTCCGCCAGAAGGTACCAAGCCTGATGGTACAAAATACAAAGTTCTTATTGTTGATGACTCTATGTTTGTTGCTAAGCAGCTAGGTCAGATTTTAACGAGTGAAGGTTATGAAATTGTAGCTACAGCAGGTGATGGAAAAGAAGGTCTTGATAAATATAAGGAACTTTGTCCAAATGTTGATATGGTTACCATGGATATAACTATGCCAAGAATGGATGGTATTACTGCTCTTGAACAGATTATGGCATTTGATAAAAATGCTCGTGTTGTGATGGTAAGTGCCCTCGGAAAAGAAGAGCTGGTTAAGAAATCACTTTTGCTTGGTGCAAAAAATTATATTATTAAGCCACTTGATCGTAAGAAAGTGCTTGAGCGTATAGCAGCTGCCTTGAAATAGTATAAATGAATAATGCAGGCTGAAATGGTTCTGTATTGATTGTGCTTTTTCTTCTGTAAAGATTTTTTTATATGGGACTGCCTTGTATTAGATACGGGCAGTCTTTTTTTTGTTTGTTCATGTGCCTGTGAAAAATGTGAAGCGAAGCGGAATATTTTTCACAATAAATCACCTGCTATACTTAACATCATAAACTTAAGCAATTAAAACGGATTTTTTGATTTGAGACATATTTGTTTGCAAGATGAAAAATTTGTTCTTGTGATTGAGATTTGCTTACAGGAACAGGATATTTCATCAATTACACTTTTAATCCTTGAATTTCTTTTATCGATATTATCTACTATCACTATTCTTAGGAATTCATCTTTGAAAATTCCTGTTGCTGTATTTTAGTTTATTCGTACCGGATATTTTAAATTCTTTTTCTTCAATAAGTTCATTTTCTGCTGCATGCCGCATATATTCCATCAAGTTATAGACCAATACTTAGGAAAGAAAAAACTGTTTTACAAAAATGCTGGCCTTTCCTGTCAAACTTTCAAATTTCATCTTATTCTTCAAGATGTCGCAGGCCTCTTCTGTTTTCTATCTCTAAAAATAGGTTTCGCAAATTTCTGTTCCAGAAGGTGTGTTGCTTCTTAAAAATCTCGTTTTTACATTTCCAATTATTTTTAACAGGTTGTAACGTTCTTCATCTTTCCGTTTTATTTTTTCGAGATGGGTGGATACATGCATTGTTTACAGCCATCTATCATCCTCTTTTTGTTGATTTTCTTTCACTCTTGTAACAGCTTTTGCTCAACCGCATTATGCAGTACACTCCGGTTTCATTCAGATTATTTTACAGATCCAGAAATGGATATTCTCTGTAAAGAATTACCAGAACTTCCTGATTTATACCTATCCGTTTTTATGACTTCAAATTCCTCTCTGTCGTCCCGGCTTCGCTGTTACTGACATTGCATATCTTCAAATCAAAGAAAAAATCATCCATTACATCAAACCGTCCGTTTACGATGACCCTTGCACTGCATTCTGTATATTCATTCCCAATGGTTATGTATTTCACCCAGTTTTCAAGTGGATTGGTTATTTCTACTTTATTGCCGTCAACAGCAAGAACAGCATATCCATTCCGTGTTTTTTTATTCATGTCGACGGGGTTGATACCCCGACGCTTGCGTCTAGGTTCTTTATTTTTTTTGGCTATGTCCGTAAAAAGTGTTACTAAAAAAATCTGCATTACTGTGGGAAAAGCGCCAGAACCCTTCGGTACAACAAGTTCTCTCTTCCGCTTTCGAAGCACAGCTTCTCGGAGACTCACTAAAATTGCTTTCTCAATTTTCCGGCTCTGCCGTCGCTCCCTTCCGCCTTCGAAGCACAGCTTCTCGGAGACTCGCTAAAATTGCTTTCGCGATTTTCCGGCTCTGCCGTCGCTCCCTACCTATCGTATTTTCCACAATTATGCAGTTAATTTCACCATTAATTCTACATAGCCTTTATCAGCATAGAGTAGAATTCCTTTCAAAACGTCGTCACATCGGGAGTCGTCGTTATTCAGCAACACTATTGCCGGACATAGCCTGTTGTTTTAAATAGCCTTGTATTGAAATTGTCTTGTTATCCTTTTTTTCTTAATAAAATTCTAATATCTAGTGATGATGTTAATCCATGTCTGTTCAGTATACTTTCCAGCATATCACAAAGTGAAAGTTTACGTTTTCTTGTATAGGCTGTTTTATCATCACTATGTGTTTTTTCTACTGTGTTATGACTCCTGAATCTCGCAAGGAATTGATTAACTTGTTTTGCATTTGCTGATTTTATCAATTTTTCCATCCGAAGAAAAATTTTTATGTTTTGTACGAATCTTAAAAGGATGGTCTTGGCAAGTGCTGGATAATAAAAGTGTTCAATTTTTATGCGTAGTATCAAGTGGGAAAGAGAAATGAAAAATGTAAGATTCTTGTTGAGTTATATAAAGTTTTTGGTGTAAATACCATATTGTATTAGCACCATAATATAGACGCGGAGTAATGTATGGCCGGTGCAAGAAAACTGTTGGACAGGTGTTACGACAGGTTTGTAATCAGATTGCCTGAATTTCGAGTTTAGCTGAGAATTTACAAAAAAGCGTAAATCTTTAAAATTTTAGTCAACACAAAAAAATAAGGCTATGTATGTAAATAGTGTTGCTGGGCAAATAGTTGCTCAAATATCGAGTCACAAATGATGATTTGAATGTACGGAAGAAAAGGCCGGCGGCAACCGAGTCATTCTGAAGGTTGGCAAGCGTTTTTGTAAAGCAAAAATGCGCAGTCTGATACCATTTACCTTCAGCTTGGCGAATTGCCGTGCGTTTTCTGGGAGTACAGTCAAAATCTTCTACGCATATTCGATATTTGAGCAACACTTTCTACGGACACAGAAAAAATAAATAGGAAGCGCGCTTGGGTACGACAAAATTTTCAACTTAACCTGTATGTTTTTCAGGGGCTAAAAAAGAAAATCTTACATATGAATTTTTTGTTTCGGAGTTCAATGGGAAACGTGACCTCAAGAGACAGTTAAGCCTTGAGCAGATTATCACGTTGAGTATCTGTAAATTTCATGAAAGCAACGGATAGTACAGCCGTATTCATCCCTGTATTCATGCACTTTCCTATGAAGCTTGACAGAAGGAAAGCATCAAGAGCACACAGTATGGGTTCAGCACCGGTTACGGTCTGCCTGGATCATGAAATTTACGCATATGGAGTAACAGAAAGCATTGCAGGAAGGGGGGGTACAAAAGGTCAGGGATGTGAATTCAAAATGAGCGACATCCGTAATGGACATGGAGGGCTAGAGGTCCTGATCTTCAGTAGAGCCAATACTGCAGGCCGTAAGATAGCTGAAAAAAATTGCAGGATTGATAAAAGGCATTGTATTTGTAGAAAATAATGTTCTGAGCCGGATGGAAGGAAATGGAATCAAGCTTGAAGCGGATCAGGGAAGGGGCAGGCAGATGATTTTTTGACTGCCGTCACATAAAACATGTGGACATCATTGAATCTTCCCGAGGGGCGTTAGGGAACGGTTTTCAGCCTGAATGCCATAAGGCAGGGAGTACCGCCGGAATGTTCCGTCATTTTTCTGCGTCATCGCTGCTTATGTGATCAACCGCGGTCCGGATTTCCATCAGGATTTTCAGACTGCATCTGATTCAGGAAAATCGAATTCCAGGCTGCAAGGTTCAGTAGCTTGATTTTGGAAAAAAATCCGAATTTTAAGGGAGAATTTAAAAATGAGGATTGTTTCCTGCAGCCGTGAAAAAAAATCAAAAAAAATTAAAAAAAAGGCAGTCCGTGTATTGACAGTGTAAGGGGAAGTGTGGTATGT
>JAZLGS010000066.1:0-5131 GCA_045616425.1 Treponema sp. | reverse complement strand
TTCTGCGTAACCATTTCATGGTATTCTCTGTCCAGTTCCGCAATCGCTTTTTTTGAAAGTTCAATGTCATGTTCCAGAGCTTCAAGTCCACTGGCAGCTTTTTTGTATTGCTCGTAATAGACGGCTGCATTTTCCTGAACTGATTTTTTTGGATCGATCCTGATGTGAACTTCTTTTCCGGTGTCGTAATCAACGCAGGTGAGGGTGCTTCCTTCTGCCTGTGATCCAAAAGAAAGTATAAGGTCACCTGTGTGCTTCAGGCTTCCAGAATTCTCAAAGTCCTTTTTCTTCTGCTCGAGCTTTTCAAGGGCAGCTTCCATTTTGCTGTGGCGAATGTTGTACCATTTTTCTGCCTGTTCAAGAAGGCTTTCGCGGGAAAGGACCCTTGCATGTTCGGAATAGTAAAGGTCGATTTTCTGATTGAAATTGAAGTCTTTCTGTTCTTCGGTAAATTCAATGTCTGAAAAATCGCGGACTGGAAATCTTTCAAGGGAAGCGGCCTTTTCTTCTTCTGTAATAGTCTTGTCTTCCGGAATGAAACTTCCGCCTGTTACTTCTCCTTTTTTAGGACGGCGGAACATGCAGTCAAGGATAGTTCCGTTTTCATCTGTAACGATAACATTTGCGGCGTTGGACCAAAGACGGATGTAGATGAAAAGCTTTTCCTTCCATGTGGAAACATCCATCCTTACGATGCGGTCGAGTCCCAGTTGAACTATGGAATTTATCCTCATTCCCTGAACGCGGGATTTCAGGAACTGATTGAAACGCAATGGTTTCTCATTCTTTGGGGGCTTGTATTTTGTAAGGTTGATTCTTGTAGCCTGTGGGGAAGTGCAGATCAAAATGTTTTCAAGGGTTCCTTTGTTGATTGCACGGAAACAAAGAGTATCAAAACCAGGCTGAATGATTTCCTGTATGAATGAACCTTCAAGATCCAATTCCGAAAGTATTGCGTTGATTTCGTTGCAGTTTAATGACATGGCTATATATTAGCACATCAGGGATAAAAGCAAAATGATTTTAAACTAACAATTTAAACTCAAATGAGTTGTTTGAAATTAAAATGAAACAAGTTTCATTTTTTTTATTGACAGATGGAAAATTGGATTTATAATGAATCTAGTTTCATTTTTATTTAATCAAAACAGGAGGAAATAATGATCATTTCAATTGTTACCTATGCATTGCTCATAGGCTTGATTCTTGCAGGGGGAAAATTTGCAGGAATAAAGGGGTTTAACCAGGATTTTGTCAGCCTGAACAAGACGAAGGCCTTGAGGGGCTTGGCTGCACTTGGTGTCATACTTCACCATGTTTCTCAGCAGGGTGCTTTCAGGGAAACAAAGACACTTTCATTTTTTGCTGACATTGGCATTTATTTTGTTGCCATTTTCTTTTTCTGTTCCGGTTATGGCCTTGTAAAAAGCTATCTTACAAAAAAGGATTATCTGGATGGATTCATAAGGAATAGGATCGTAAGGACCCTTGCTGTTCCGTTCTGGGTGAACTCAATCCTTTACGCTTTATTTTTCTTCTTTGTAATCGGTGCGGAATATCCATTGTCAAAATGGATCTGTGGAATTACAGGTATTACCCTGATAAATGAATATGCCTGGTTTCCGATCGTACTTTCGATTCTATATCTTGCATTCTATGTCGTATATAGAAACTGCAGGTCTTTTGCAAAAGGGAATGTGATCATTGCTCTTGTAATAGTTCTTCTTGCTTCATTCTTCTGGCTTGGCGGACATTTTGCATGGTGGAACGGACCTTCAAACTGGTATCTTGATGATGCACTCTGGGAACAGAAAAAGTGGTGGATGGATCTGAAGCTTCTCTGGTTCTCTGGCGAATGGTGGGTCAACACCTGTGTTGCTTTCCTTATGGGAATCCTATTTGGCCAGAATGAAGAAAAAGTCATACTCTGGTTCAAAAAGTTCTATTGGGCAAAATTACTGTCAGCCTTTGCTGTCTTTGCAGGATGTCTATGGCTCCAGTTTTACGGAATGAATCACTTTGGCTACTGGAGTGAACTGTCTGGCAATGGACCTGGAATCGGCGAAAAGGCAATTACATGGATCATGCAGCAGCCTTCGATTGTCATGTTCATAGTGGTTCTCTTCATGTTCATGATGAAGTTCAATACCGAAAATCCAGTTACACGTTTCTTTGGAAACATTTCCCTTGAAACATACCTTATGAACTATATGGCAGTGCTTTTATTCTGGCCGTTGATTTACAATGGAAGAAGTGAAGAAGTCATTTCTGGTTGTGGAAACTTGAACCTTGTTCTGTTTGAAATTGGTGTTGTTGTCGGTTCCGTGCTCTTAGGCCTTGTATACAGGCTGATTTGTAAACAGGCAAAAAAACTGATAAAATAAATCAGTTGTATGCCTAAGGTCACACAAGAATATATAGAACAAAAAAAGAAACTCATCGTGGAAGCCGCTGCAAAAGTCTGTGATAAAAAGGCTGTATGCAGCGTGACCATGCAGGATGTCATCGATGAAGCTGGTCTGAGTCAGGGAGGCATATACCGATTCTACCAGAATGTTGATGACATCCTTATTGATGTTTTAAAGTGGGTTTCAACATTTACAATCATAGACAAGGAAAAAATCATAAAGGAGTTTTCCGAAAAACTTTCTGCAGCCAGAAATTTATCCGTCAATGCCGCTGAAAAAATCGAAGCCAGGCGAAAATGCATTTATGAAATATTAGATGAAATCTGTTCATTGCTTGCCATGGTTCTTGAAAAATTCCAGCATCCTTTCTTTGCCATTCACTTTGGTTTTTCAGACATGGTTTTAAATTTCCCGGAAAGGGCAAAGTATATTTTTTCACAGGTAGAAAGTCCTTTTTCATTGAAAAATGAATGCAAATTCCTTGCAAAGGAATTGGAAAAGGAAATCAGTGACGGTGTCATTGCACCAAAAATTTCAGTAGATGAATTCATGGCATTTTTAAGAACAAGTTTCATGGGAATAAACCAGGTGACTTTGGTAGACGAACGATATGTAAAAAACATAAAGGGGCAGAAAACATATTCTGCAGAAATATCCTCGCGGTTCAAAATCGTGCGGAAATCCTGCTGCTACCTTCTTGGACTTGAAGAATTTGAAAAATAGGGAAGTGAAAAAATGATTTTGAGTTATGCGGTTTATGGAATCTATGTTGTTCTTGCTTTGTGGGGACTTCGTTTCGCTGGATTCGGCAAACGCTACAATGAAGATTTTTCCAGCCTTCATGTTACAAAATCCTTAAGGGGACTTTGTGCCCTTGGCATCATCCTGCATCATATTTCACTCCAGCAGTCCTTCAGGAATACCAATGAACTTGGAATCTTTTCGGTAAGCGGGATATTCTTTGTCCCTGTCTTTTACTTTTATTCCGGTTATGGACTTTTAAAAAGCATAGATACTAAACCTGGGTATCTTGAAAATTTCATCAAGTCACGCGTCCTTAAGGCCCTTGTCATTCCTTTCTATGTGAACATTCTTTTGTATGTTGTGTTCTTCCTTGCCATGGGATGCAGTTTTCCTGCTTCAAAATGGATCTGCGGAATCCTGGGAATTACACTGCTCAATGAATACGCCTGGTATCCTGTTGTTCTGGTAATTCTGTACCTTCTTTTCTATGTGCTTTTCTATAACCTTAGCAGGAGGGAAGATGCATTTTACTTTGTGTTCCTTGCCATTTTGGCAATGGCGGTTGTTTTTTGTCTGGCCGGACATTTTCCGTTCAATCAGAAAAACCCCGGATGGCACCTTGAGGTTTATGCTTTGCCCGAATCAAGATGGAAGGAAAAGCCAATGCAGTTTTGGTTCCACGGGGAATGGTGGGTCAACACTACGATTGTTTTCCTTATGGGGATGATTTTTGCAAACTACGAAAAGAATATTGTTTCCTGGTTTAAGAGTTTCTACTGGGTCAAGCTTGCTGTAACTTTAGCTATATTCTGTCTTTCTGCCTTTGTTTTTTTCAGGGTGATTGCAGTTCACGATTACTGGTCCGAACTCATTGCAGGAGAATCAGGCATCATGGACAGGTTCATTGCCTTCATTGTCGAGGAACCGATGATAATTCTCTTTATGGTCTTAGTTGTTCAGGTAAACATGAAGTTTGTGTCTGTGAATCCTGTTACACAGTTCTTGGGAACACATTCCCTTGAAACATACCTTATGAATTACATGGCGGTCTATGGATTGTCCTTCATGATCTATGATTCACAGCTGATGCCTATTGTCAGCGAAGGACATAAAAATCTTGCCTTCTATGCACTAAGCGTTGCTGCATTAACGATTGCTTTGGGTGTTGCTTTCAGATTTGCCTTGAAAAAACTGATTTTCAGAAGGTAAGGGCATTCAATAATTATTTTTTAATTCTGTTCTGAACAGTTCTTAAAAACGCGATGAATACTAAAGCTCCTGAAACTGCACCAGTTGTGTCTGCAATCCAATCAAAGATTGAACAGCTTCTGCCTGGAACAAAACTCTGATGAAGTTCATCGATGATTCCGTAAAGGCTTGTAATCAGAGATGGAATCCATATTTTTGAAAATGTCTTAGTTCTGCATGCAAAACAGAGCCACATGCATAATACACCAAAACAGACAAAATGAACGACCTTGTCTGCATTCCAGAATCCTGGCATGTGTTCTACATGTTCCTGGCTGGAAAGATACCAGGAAATTGAAATGATGATGACGGAAGGTATGCATCGGAGAAAAGTTTTTAAATAGGATTTCAAATTCAATTATAAAAGTCTCCTGTTTTAATTGTAAATAATTATAATTGAATTGATATTTTTTATGCAATGTAAAAAATTGCCGGTTTATCTTCGCCTTTCAATGCCCAGCTTTTTATAGTACAAGGCTTTGTCTGCATACATTTTTTTGTCGGCGAAGTGTATGAGTTCATCAATCTGGTCCATAGTAAAACCTTCGATTTCACTGGAAGAGGCGAATCCTATTGAAAGGGAAAGGCTTTCAATGATTTTACCTTTCCATTGGCTGACATGATTTTTGAAATCACTTATGAGGGAATCAATGTCAGTTGTTTCACCCTCAATAAGGATTAAAAATTCATCTCCACCTGTTCTGTAGCAGCTGCCAATGTTACTGAAATGT
>JAZLGS010000065.1:0-50479 GCA_045616425.1 Treponema sp. | reverse complement strand
AGGTGAGTTTTGAGCGAGTCTCCGAGAAGCTGTGCTTCGAAGGCGGAAGGGAACGACGGCAGAGCCGGAAAATTGCGAAAGCAATTTTAGTGACTCTCGAAGCAGCTGTGCTGTGCACGTTGCCTCTGGGGGATACCTTGGCTTTTTTACCGTCGCTGGGACCCGCTTTTTTTAGTAAAATGCAGTTTTTTTGCAACACTTTTTACGGACATAGCCTTTTAGCAAAATGCAGATTTTTTAGCGACACATTTTACAGATTTAGCCGTTCGGTTTAACCGAAAATAGGACGTACTTTTATAACAGTATCAATTCCTGCAAGTGCACGGAGTGTTTCTTCCGGAACAGCAGAATCAACATCAGTGATATTGTAGGCCAGTTCACCCTTAGCCTGGTTGATCATTCCAGAAATGTTCAGTTTTGCATCACCAAGGATTGTAGTAAACTTGGAAATTACTTCTGGAACATTCTTATGACAGATGCAGAGGCGTGTACCACCCTTTGGAATAGGATTGTCTGCAACAAGACGTGGGAAGTTTACAGAATTAACAATATTACCCTTTTCAAGGAAGTCACGGAGCTGGTTGACAGCCATGACGGCACAGTTGTCTTCTGCTTCTGGTGTTGACGCACCAAGATGAGGCATACAGATTACCTTTGGATGATTGATAAGTTCTTCTGCCGCAAAATCCGTTACAAGTGCCGATACCTTTCCACTGTCAAGTGCTTCGATGATGTCTGCATTATTTACGAGACCACCACGGGCAATGTTAATGATGCGTACACCATCCTTCATTGTCTTGATGGAAGAAGAATTAATCATGCCCTTTGTATCATTTGTCTGCGGAACATGAACTGTAATAAAATCAGCTTTTGTATAGATTCCTTCGAGGGTTTCGGAGACTTTTACATTGTGGTCAAGGCTCAATGCAGCTTTTACAGAAAGGAATGGATCATAACCAATTACTTCCATACCAAACTGGATTGCAAGATTTGCCACCATGGCACCAATTGCACCAAGACCGATTACGCCAAGGGTCTTTCCTTTAAGTTCAGGACCAACAAACTGAGATTTTCCTTTTTCTGCCAGGTCTGGAATTTCATCGCCCTTACCAGTAAGGCCTTTTACCCAGTCATTAGCCTTGATTACAGGACGGCTTGAAATAAGCAGTGCCAGCATTACAAGTTCCTTTACAGCATTTGCATTTGCACCCGGTGTATTGAATACAACGATTCCCTTTGACGTGAGTTCAGGAATAGGAATATTGTTTGTACCAGCACCAGCACGGGCAACAGCCTTTACAGTCTGCGAAAGTTCCATTCCGTGCATATCCTGCGAACGGACAAGGATTGCATCCGGATCATTAATGCTTGAAGCTGTTTCGTATTCATCCCTTGGGAAATTATTAAGGCCGATAGCGGCAATTTTATTCAATGTCTGAATTTTATACATAGTTATTTCCTTTATATCTAATTTAATACCAACAACACCAGATTACCCTCAGCAAAAATCAGACTCGCACAACGGCTTCGGTCAAAGGCCTGCAGATGTTGCGCGTCCTGCCCTTTTGCTTACTCAATCTGGCTCTACCGTAATAAGATTATTTCAGGTATTACCTGAAAATAACCACACTATTTATTTTCGTCAGCGAATTTCTTCATGAACTCAACGAGTGCTTTTACGCCTTCAATTGCCATTGCATTGTAGATTGATGCACGCATTCCACCTACAAGGCGGTGACCTTTAAGGTTTACAAATCCGGCAGCTGTTGCTTCCTTTACAAATTTTGCATTGATTTCCTTTTCTTTTGCAAGCGAAGCTTCATCAGTTGCACCTGTTGAATATTTTGTAAGGAAAGGTACATTCATCAAGGAACGGCTTCCAACTTCTGTAGTTGCACGGAAGAAATCACTTGAATCAAGGTAGTTGTAAAGGTAATCAGCCTTTTCCTTGTTGCGTTTAAGCATTCCTTCTGCCCCGCCGTTCTTTTCAATCCAGTGGAGGACTTTTCCAAGAACATAAATTGTATAACATGGAGGAGTGTTGTACATGCTGTCATTGTCAGCATGTGTTTTGTAAGCCAGCATTGTTGGTGTACCTGGAAGACAGGCTTCAACTTCCGGAATCAAATCTTCGCGGATGATTACCAGCGTAACTCCTGCAGGAGCAAGGTTTTTCTGAGCACCGGCAAAGAGCAGACCGAATTTTGAAACATCCAGCGGTTCTGAAAGTACACAAGAAGAAATATCTGCTACAAGCGGAATATTTCCTGTTTCCGGAATGTATTCATAATGTGTTCCCATGATTGTATTGTTGAAACAGATGTAAACGTAATCGTAGTCACCTTCAACTTTTTCTACCTTTGGAATATATGAATAATTCTTATCTTTGGAAGATGCAATTACATCAACTGCAACACCAAGTTTCTTTGCTTCTGCTGCTGCTTTTTTAGCCCAGACACCGGTTTCGATGTAAGCAGCCTTTTTATTCTTAATGCCAAGGTTCTGTGCAACCATAGCAAACTGTGTTGAACCGCCCCCCTGGACAAACAACACTTTATAATTATCCGGAACATTCATAAGTTTGCGGACCATAGCTTCTGCATCCTGAATGATTGGTTCAAATGCATTTGAGCGGTGGCTCATTTCCATAACTGACTGACCAGTTCCATTACAATCCATCATTTCTGCTGCACATTCCTGCAGTACTTCTTCTGGCAGACAGCTAGGACCAGCTGAAAAATTCCATACTCTGCTCATTTTACACCCCCGTTTTCCGTCATGTTCCTGACAGAAAGATTATTTAATGCTAAAACAGGCGAAACATTTTCTACACCGACATTTTCAGGCAGCTTCAACATTTCCCCCGTATAATTCACAATACCACGGATTCCGCATTTCACAAGCCGTTCGGCCATTGCCTGAGCCGTCTGGTCACTTACGCAAAGAATCCCATATTCTATTCTATTTTCCAAAATCACGGATTCCAGCCTGCTTGCCGGATAAAGCGGAAAACTGGCCTTAAGGATTTCGGTACGGTTCACATTTGCATCGAACCCGGCAGCAATCCTGAACGAAGTCCCGGCCAGAAAACCGTTTTCCAGAAGTGCTGCACCAAATTTCCCTAAACCTACAATGCAGCAGAGGTGCTCCGTTTCTTCATCCATATCAGGAATATCCAATGCGGAACATATTGCCTTACGCAGCTCCTCGACAGAATATCCGTTTGAAACACCGCCTTTATACCCGATCTGTGAAATATCCTTACGGACGACGGCGCTTGACCAGCCTGTTACAGACTGTATTTCAGCAGAAGTAATCTTTCCGCTGCCTCTTTTTTCAAGCATCCTTACAAGTTGTACAAGTCTTCTGCAAGTTGGAACAGGAATCTTACTCATGATTAAAAAAATATTGTGATTTTTTTCACAATATATGCATATAATTTTACTCCCGATTTTATAAAGGGTCAATGCAACTGGAAATGGAATAGAGGAAATACAGGTTAAATAAAGTATATTTAAATAAAAAAAAGAGGTTTCTGTGATTTTTTTCACAAAACCTCTTTTTTTCCAATAACAACTGTCAGAAATGCTTAAATCAGCGGGAAGCTACCACCGGAACTATTTCAGCATAATCTGATTCAGGATAATAAGAAAGGACTTCTTCTGCAAAAGCTGCTTCAAGATTATTCTTGTAACTTACAATCTTATTGACATAATTAAGTGTTGTCTTTGGTGTAGTATCATTACGCACACGGCTTACACCGGCATTATACATTGCAAGAGCTGTAAGATCATTACCTGCCACATTCATACAGAAACGCAGATGGCTCATGCCATAACGGGCACTTGTTTCAGGAGCAAAGAAATCCGACTCGGCAAGCTTCGGGAAAGTCCTGTTGTTCAACTGGAACAATCCACGGTCAATGGAACCATTTACATTTGAATTTACAGCCTTCTTGTTGAAACGGCTCTCCGTATATGCAAGGGCAAATGCAAGTGGAAAAGGAATGTTTTCCCGGTTTGCAGCTTCAAGGATTGCCATAGTTACATCGCGGCGTCCAGTTACACGCAGATAAAACCATTCAACAGAAGCCCGGGTCGCAGGATTGCGGTAAAGTTCCAGCCCCTTGTCTACCCCCGGATTCTTTTTTATACCATCATATCTCGGTGCATTAAAAGATTCTTTTCCTAGCCACACAGCAGGAAGTGCATCTGCTTCTTCACTTTCGTATGAAACATCATTTACAAAAATTGAAGCAGGATGTGCATTCACGGTTGTTTCATCAACAGCAGGAGTTTCTCCGGCTGCTGGAAAAAACTTCAATGTAAGCAGGCCGGCAGTGATGAATAATGAAGAAATGACAAAGACGCATAAAGTGCTCTTAACAAAATCAGGGCGTCTGTAAACCTCAAATTCCATAATTTTCTCCAAAATCTCGAAAAGTTTTTCAACAAATGGAATAATGGCATAATTGAAAAAAACAATCAAGTAAATTTACAGAAAATTATATATTCTTTTGCAGTCTTTGCACTATTTCGCATTTAATACACAAACATTGCATTGATTCCGCTAAAATTAACTTTTTCAGCAAAATCAGCAAGTTCCTGATGACCTGCAAAGACATAATGCTGGTGCTTTTTACTTAATTCATCAATATACTCTTCCAGCAGTGCAGCGTCAGGATAAGCTGCAAATCCGGCAGGAATTTCAAAACCAATAACAGAAGTGCAGTCTTTTACACGGCGGGCACAGTGCTTCATTGCGGCAGTAAAATATGAAGTATTGTCTGAATCCTTGAACACCACATCATTTACTATCGGAACGATAATAGCATGGCAGCCGTCTTCCTCAAGAGCCTTCAGCATGTCCCGGAGCATGGCAAGGAAAGACTCGTCGTATTCTTCAGGAAAAAGTGCCACATTTTTATATGGTACAAGGACTTTATAAATCCTTGCTTCTGATGGAACGGAAATATCAAAACCATCGGCAGCAGCAATCACTTCCACAGCCGGCTTTTCACAAAGACTGATAGAATCAATCTGCTTAAATACAGATGGATCAACGGGTTCCTTATCTACAGAAAAAAGCTTTCTGTCTTCAACAATATATTCAGCATCAAATCTCATCTTTTTATTCCTTCCCTATGGGGAGATTTTCATTAATGGCAAAGACAACAAAAAAAAAGCCCTTATGCAGAATGCTTTGCCAGCAGATTGCATAAAGGCTGCATAAAACAGATTAATATTACTAAACCAGTCTGTAAACTATTCTGTGAGAATCTTAATAACTTCAGCTTTATCCTGAGTTTCAAGAATCTGCTGTCTCTTGTCAGAACTCTTGAACAGAAGGCTTACTTCTGCAAGGAACTGCAAATGTGGACCAGTTTTGTTGATTGGTGAAAGAGTCATGATAAATATGCGGCATGGCTCCTGATCAAGTGAATCAAAATCAACAGCAGTATCAGAAATACCGATACATGCAACTAAATCAGAAACTGTATCTGTCTTTCCATGTGGAATGGCGATTCCATGTTTCATACCTGTAGACATTTTGCGTTCGCGCTCGAGCACGCATTCAAGTGCGGCAGCCTTATCAGTAACTTTGCCTGCCTTAACCAAAATATCCAGCATTTCATCAATAATTTCTTCTTTTGTTTTACCTTTCAAGTGAAGGTTCACCGTTTCAGGTGTAAGTACAGTTCGTAAATCCATAGATTCAGTTTATGTTTACTTAATACAAAAGTCAAGAAAAAAAATGAAAAAAAAGTTCCATTTTCATTAGAAATTTCATGATGATATTCACTTTTTTTCCATTATTTGTCATCGATTTCAATATTTTTCATCGAATCCAGCAGAAAATGTCTATGTCCACCTATAGCTGTCCAGATCCGCTGGAAACATGGAGATTAATGGAAAAAAAGTAAAGGCCAGCCTGGAAAACTGCAATTTACAGGGGTATTCTGAAAAAAGTCAAGAAAAAAACAGAAAACTTACTGAACAATCTGGTGCTCAAAGTAAGACAGACGGCGTTGCTTTCAGTTCCATTTCTGAATCAATTGAACAGATTGAATCAGATATCAAGTTCAGGATTCTTTTGGTAACATCTATGATTATGCACAAAGTGTAAATAAAAAGGCTATGTCCGTAAATATTGCTAAAAGATCTGCATTACTGTGGAAAATTCTAACACGCCATCACGAAATCACCAGACTTTTATTTACTATAAAATTATGATATAAAAAAAGATTATGGACAACATTCAGAAATTTTATTCAGACATCGAAAGAGCAAAGAAATTAGCGCGGGCTGACAATGGCGGAAGATATGACTGGCGTGAAGCAAGCCGCAGGATTACGGAATTATTTGAACGGGAAAACAGGAATTATGCTTCACTTGCCCGCTCCTTTTCTGATTACTGGCAGAGGAATTATGTAGACTGCGCAGAAGACCTGGAAAATGCACCGAATCAGGCTGCAATAGAAAAACTGGTGGCACTTCATGCATTCATCAATAATGATGAGCAGACGGACGCACTTTCAGCTTCTGACTGGGAAGAAATAAAAGAAATGGTCAACTGCGAGGCTGAAGACCTGCCGATTGAAACCCTCAGCGACATGATGAAAATCATTGTGGAAAAAGGCGCACTCTGATGGACAAGCTGTACGAAAGCTGCTGCCAGTGCCCAAGAAACTGCAAGGCGGCAAGGAACAGCGGCAGGTGCGGTATCTGCGGCGAAGGAAGTGAATTACGCATAGCCAGTGCCGGACTGCACTTTGGCGAAGAGCCGCCTGTCACCGTATTTGGTGGAAGCGGAACCATTTTCTTTACCGGATGTACATTAAGATGTGCATTCTGCCAGAATTACCAGATTTCACAACAGGGAATGGGCAGGACAGTAGGAAAGGAAGAATTCATTGAAATATGCAGGCGTCTTGAAGCTGCCGGTGCCGAAAACATCAACCTGATTACTCCAAGCCATGCGGTTCCCGTTCTTGCGGAATACCTAAAGGCAGCAAGGGAAAATGGAATCACACTCCCCTTCTGCTGGAATTCCAGTGCTTACGAAAAGCCGGAAATGCTGGAACTTGTAAAGGATCTGGTAGACATCTGGCTTCCAGACCTGAAGACACTGAACAGTTCTGTAAGCAAAATCCTTTTTGCAGCTGCAGATTATCCGGAAAGTGCAACCAGGGCAATAAAATGGATGCTGGAAAATCATCCGCTGGAAATTACGGAAAAAACAGAAAACGGTGAAACAAAGGAAAAAATGACAAAAGGCGTCATCATACGGCATCTGTTTCTTCCTGGAAAATTTGAAGACACTGCTGACACCCTCATGTGGCTCAAGGAGAATGCAGACGGAAGGGCCATAATCTCCCTTATGTCACAATATACGCCTGTACCATTCAATAAGAATGACGGCGATTTTGAGGAACGGAAAAAGGCCCTGGATTCCATGGAAAACCGGCTTGTCAACGAAACTGAAGACGGAGACCTGAAGGACATAATAGAAGCCTTTGATTTTGATTATCTGTTCTATCAGGATCTGACGACGGATACGGACTGGCTCCCGGATTTCAGTAACGGACAACCTTTTCCAAACAAACTGGCAAAACCGGTCTGGCACTGGAAAACAGGATTCATAGAGTAAAAAGTTCCACCATTTTATGAAACGGAAACACTGAAAAGCCCTCCTTTTACCATGCAGCACCTGTTCCAGCCCCATGGCAGGGAATCTCTGAAAAATGAAATTACCAGAGATTCCCATTTATTATAAAAATCATCAAATAATCAGAAATTTCTCCCTAAAAAAGTGAAAATCTTTATATAATGAGTTTAAATTTTATAAAGATTTTTTAGCATTTTCTACAATAATATGATATAATGTTTATCATGAATAAATCTGCCGTAAAAAAATTAACCGGAACAGCAATTCCTCTTGGTGCAATATACACAAAGGAAAGCCCAGCAATTGGAGAATTTCCGTCTCTTAAGAAATTCGCTTCATTCTGTAAGAAAGCAGGATTGAAAATAATCCAGCTTCTGCCAGTAAATGATACTGGTACCCAGTCTTCACCCTATAGCGGGCTTTCAGCATTTGCCTTACATCCGATTTACATTTCAATCCCGGAAATACCGGAATTTGAAACAGCATGCAAAGCAGATGACGAACTAAAAAAAGATTACAACTCATTTGTAAAATTCTTCCAGTATAAGAGCCGCTATGATTATCAGGGAATCTTGAACATGAAGACTTCCATGCTGATGAAGATTTACGAAACTACGGAAACAGCAAAGACAGGAACTCCGGACAAGGAACTTGAAAGCTGGATAGAAAAAAACAGCTGGATAAAGAATTACGCAGTTTATAAAAACCTGAAATGGAAATACATGCAGGCAAGCTGGAAAAGCTGGAAAAAAGAAGACCAGACTCCGGGACTTGCAGAAATCGAAAGACGCTGGAATGATTCCGCAAAGAAAAAGGATCACCTTTTTTATGCCTGGGTTCAATTCAGGGCGGAACAACAGTTTTCAGAAGCAGCAGCCGCAGTAAAGGAACAGGGTATCATCCTTAAAGGTGACATGCCTATCATGATGAATGAAGATTCATGCGATGCCTGGGCATTACCGGAAATCTTCAACCATTCCCTCAGGGCCGGTTCTCCTGTTGATGGTGAAAATCCTTCCGGACAGAACTGGGGATTCCCGACTTACAACTGGACAAACCTTAAGGCTGCCGGCTATTCATGGTGGAAGGAACGACTCCAGTGCGCAGGAAAATTTTACGGCGCATACCGTCTGGACCACATTCTCGGATTCTTCCGGATATGGGCAATTCCTGCAAGAGATTCTACAGCATTGCTTGGACATTCCGAACCTGGAGAAGTCATCACCAGACAGGAACTTACAGACTTGGGATTCGACCAGGGCCGTATACATTGGCTCAGTGAACCTCACATTCCTACGGGAGAAATCGATTATTTTACATGGAACCATGATAATTCCGTTAAAATCCTTGAAAAACTCTGCGTAAGGCTTCCGGGGGAAGAACTGTGGAATTTCAACAGGGAAATCACCGGCGACAGAGACATCTGGGAAGCTGACCTTTCAGAATTCTGTACAAAAGAAGCTGAAATGAACATAAAGAAAAAACTGGCAGAATTCTGGAGTAACAGGACTCTTATTGAAATTGAACCAGATGTGTTCGTTCCGTTGTGGACTTATAAAAACACTTACTCTTGGTCTACCCTCTCTGATGAAGAAAAGGACAGCATGGAAAAAATGTTCAACGAAAAGAATCTGGCTCAGGACAAAAAATGGGAAAGTCAGGCAAAAGATATTCTTGGTGAACTCACTTCATGCGTGGACATGGTTCCATGTGGCGAAGATTTAGGTGTAAACCTGCCATGCGTGCCTGGCGTAATGAAGGACAACTCAATACTTGGACTCAGGGTCGTAAGATGGAGCCGACAGTGGGAAAAAGAAAGCCAGCCATATGTGCCTTTTGCAGATTATGACAGGCTTTCGATTACTACGACTTCCGTGCATGACTCACCGGCAATGCGCCAGTGGTGGAATGAAGACAAGGCAGCAGCAGAACTGTTTGCAGAAACATATGAAGAAATCTTCAAGGAAGCTGGTGCTGATTCAGAATCAGGTGAGTTTACTGAAAATGTTGCAAAGGCAATTCTGAATTCGGCTGCAACATCAGAAAGCGTCTGGTGCGTACATCCATTGCAGGACTTCCTCTTTATGGATAAAAAATACTGGATGAAAGATGAAAAAGATGAAAGGGTCAATGTTCCCGGCGAAGTTACAGATTTCAACTGGACTTACAGAATGCCGGCAGATGTTGAGTCGCTTGAAAAAAACAAAGAACTGGTAAAAAACATAAAAGCCGTGGCAACATTGCACGACAAAGCATAAAAGGGGGATTGGATGGATTTTTCATATAACGAATTCCATGTAGGAAAAGATGTCCGTGACAAATGTAATTTTGCAGGATCTCTTTATTCTTCAAGTGGGAATGTGATAATTGCAGATTTAAAGAATGTAAGGATTTTTGCAGAAAAACTGAACCAGCTTTTTGACAAGCTTGGACAGAGCGAAAAACGCATTTCTGCCGGCCAGCTGAACGCAATGGGACTGATTGACGAAATCCTGCATTATGTAAGCATGCTTTACCGTCGTGACAAAGTCCTCTCTGCATTCTCAGGTGCACTACAGGCTCTTGATGATAAATTCGGTAAGGAAAAAATTGATGAAGTGCTTACGGAATTCGCAAACGAATTTCCTCCTGTTGCCGTATACCGCGGCGAACTGACAGTACAGCAATATATGGAAAAATCTGCTGTTGATGCAGGAACCGGTGCAATGCGCAGTAACCGTGAACAGACATTTGAAGAACTCATGATGCTGCACCTTGCCAACGAAAATCCGGCATTCAGGCCATTCAGTATACTCTTTAATGACCAGAAGCTTTCGCGGAATCCGCTTTATCAGGATTCATGGCTTGAAGTACAGGAATATTTCAAAGGCCTTCCGAAATTCGGACCTTTCGGCAACGATTTTATCACGTTCCTTAAAGAGCCTGTAACATTCAGCCCGGACAGCCTGAAAGGACAGCTGGACTATATCAGGAAAAACTGGCTGGCTCTTATCGGTGAATGGATCCAGAAGCGCCTTCTCGGTGGAATCGATACATTAAGTGAAGAAGAAAAGGCAGCCTGGCATCCTACTAGCGGCGGCTCACCGGACATGTCACCATACAGCTACGAAAATCTGATGGACGAATATGAACGCTTCAGCCCTGACCAGGACTGGATGCCGAAAGTAGTCCTGATGGCAAAAACCGTACTGGTATGGCTTGACCAGCTTACAAAGAAATACGGACGCCCTATCAACCGCCTGGACCTCATTCCGGATGAAGAACTGGATGCGTTGAAAGATGCAGGATTTACAGGACTGTGGCTCATCGGTCTGTGGGAAAGAAGTAATGCAAGTAAACGCGTAAAGCAGATTTGTGGAAATCCGGAAGCTGCTGCCAGTGCATACAGTCTTATGGATTACAATATTGCCGGAAACCTTGGCGGATGGGAAGCACTGGATAATTTAAGGCGCCGGCTTGGAAAAAGAGGAATCAGACTGGCATCGGATATGGTTCCAAACCACACTGGTATGGATGCCAGCTGGGTTGTTGAACGCCCTGACCTTTTTGTACAGCGTCGTGACAATCCGTTCCCACAGTACACATATAATGGAGAAAACCTTTCACATGACGGAAGGGTCAGCGTATATCTGGAAGACCACTACTATTCTAAATCCGACTGTGCAGTTGTATTCAAACGTGTAGACAATTACACAGGTGATACACGATACATCTATCACGGAAATGATGGAACAGGAATGCCGTGGAACGATACTGCCCAGATTGACTTCCTTAATCCGGCAGCAAGGGAAGCTGTAATTCAGGAAATCCTTCATGTAGCACGGAACTTCCCTATCATCCGTTTTGATGCCGCAATGGTTCTTGCAAAGAAACACATCCGCCGTCTCTGGTATCCGGAGCCTGGACGTGGTGGTGATATTGCTACAAGAAGTGAATACGCCATCTCATCTTCTGATTTTGAAAATGCAATTCCAGAAGAATTCTGGCGCGAAGTTGTTGACCGTGTTGCAAAAGAAGTACCGGACACACTCCTTCTTGCAGAAGCATTCTGGATGATGGAAGGTTATTTTGTCCGCACACTGGGAATGCACCGTGTATACAACTCGGCATTCATGAACATGCTGAAAAAAGAAGAAAACCAGAAATACCGTCAGACTGTAAAAAACACAATTTCATTCGATCCTCAGGTATTGAAGCGTTATGTAAACTTCATGAACAATCCGGATGAAGAAACGGCAGTTGCACAGTTTGGTAAAGGTGACAAATACTTTGGAATCTGTACGCTGATGGTTACAATGCCTGGACTTCCTATGTTCGGACACGGCCAGATTGAAGGTTTTGAAGAAAAATACGGTATGGAATATACAAAGGCATACCGCAACGAAACACCGGATATTGACCTGCTCCACAAGCACCAGCATGACATTTTCCCATTAATGAAAAAACGCTACCTCTTTGCAGGCGTAGAAGACTTCCTTTTCTACGATGTATGGGATAACGGACATGTAAACGAAAATATATTTGCCTATTCAAACCGTTGCGGCAACGAATATGCGGTTGTATTCTACAACAACAAATACGAACGCGCTTCCGGATGGATAAAGCAGTCATGTGAATATGCAGTAAAAACCGGAAACGGTGATGAAATCAGGATGGTTTCCCGTTCCATCAGCGAAGGACTGGAGCTTACGGCAGAAGATGATAAATACCTTATCTTTAAGGAACACCATTCCGGACTATGGTTCGTACGCAAGAGCAGCGACATCTGCCACAACGGAATGTTCATCAACCTTAACGGATTTGAATATCAGGTAATGACGGAAATCCAGCAGGTAACTGATACGGCAGATAAAAAATACAGCACCCTGTGTTCAATGCTGCAGGGACGCGGATGCTACGACCTTGAAGTTGAATGGCAGGAAATCCGTTACAAAGACCTTTATGCTGCATTAAGCAGTTTTGTTTCAGGTTCATTCCTGACAGATGCAGTAAAGGCACTTGAAGCCGACGATGAAAAGCAGATTAAGGAATTTATTGCAGGCGTAAAAGAAAAGGGAACCGGATTCTATACCGTTGCAGATGAATTTGCAGAAATTGAAAAGAATGCAGAAGATGAAGCAAAAAAGAAAGGTTCTGTTTCAAAGGCAGCTGCTAATGTAAAAGCCGTAAAAGAAACAGAAAAGGCAGAAACTGCAGAACCGGATGAAAAGGCACTTGCAGCAGCTGCTAAGAAATCTGCGGAAAAGCAGTTTAAGGAATTTGCCCGTATTTTTGAGAATCTTTCTGCATACGTCAAGAAAGATGAAGAAACGGCAGAAATTCCGGTAACTGAAACAGCTCCAGAATCAGGAGAAACTGAACCAGAAGAAAAGCCTGCAATTGACATTCAGAAGCTGCTTCTTGATGCAGCAGAGAAGGAAGATGCAGAAAGCTTTATCGGTGCAGGTCTTGAAAACGGACTGACACAGAAAGAAAGCCTTGTTGCAATGGCTGTTGCACTTGCACTTACGAAACCGGCTCTGGCAGCAAAATGGTCATTTGCCCGTAAGTTCGCAGAATACATGCAGAGTGCCGGAATTGCAATCGAAGGACAGCGCAATACTATGGAAGCTGCATTCATTCTGGCAGAAACCACCGAAGCAAAACTGGATGCAAAAAATGTAAAGAAATCTGCATTTTCGGCAGCAAGCCTTATTGCTGACAGTCCAAAGGCACAGATTCTTTCAGGTGCAAACAGCTTTGACAATATCAAATGGTTCAATAAGGAGAAAATGGAAGCTTCACTGTTCCTGCTCACTGAAAACCAGATAATGAAAGCTAAAGAATCTGCACTGAAAAACATATTTGCATTCTACAAGACACTTGCAGAAGCAGAAATTAAGGCTGAATACAAATGCGATGATTTTACAGCTCCATTTGCAGAAAAGAAACCTGCAAAGAAAGCCACTGCTAAAAAGACGGCTTCAAAGAAAGCTGTAAAAGAAAAGGATTCTGTAAAACCGGCAGATAAAGACTGATAAAAAAATGGGACAGGGAACCTCCCTGCCCCGCAATTACGGTAAACATCAGTCCATAAAAACAAAACGGGCTGTCCCAAAAGTTCTGTCATGCTGAACTTGATTCGGCATCTACACCAGATATTGTGTAAAGATTCCGAAACTGTCATCCTGCCCCTGAAATAGATTCAGGGTGACAGATTCAAGATCAGAATGATATTATGAACTAAACCTTTGGGACAGCCCTATTTTTTTGAATAATCCGGTTACATTGAATTTCTTACAGTATCAATTATATTTATAATCTCTTCCTTTGTTTTTATCATGGGCTTTGAAAGCGGCGTAGGAGTCAAGATGTCAGCAATCCTCTGAGGAACTTCAATGATCTCACCCAATGTATGCTGGATATAATCTTTTGAATAGGCTGGATGGTCGCGACCAACCAGTACAATGGCACCGCCATCTTCATCAACAAATTCACTGCGCTTCAGGGCAGCTGCATAAGCATTTGCCGTATGGGGATCAGCATATAGGCCATATTTTTTGTACAGTTCCTTAGCGGCATTATCCCGTTCCATTTCGGAAACCTCAGCAGGATATACAAAACTCTTCATCATTGCAGAATAATTTGCAAAGAAATCTTCAAGGCGTTCAATATTAGATGGATCTGCAGGATCAGAAGCAGGCCTGTCTTTTATTGCCACAAGGGAATCCGTGATTTCAGGATAGCCGCAAGGATCGGCAGCAAGTCCTTTTGTTGCAGGTACGATAAAGCCACTCAACGGAAGTGAAAGCCTCCAGCTGTAAAGACCGGCAACAAGATTGCTGTAATTTCCCGGATCCAGGGCATAATAAATATCTCCGCAAACCTTATTTTTAAGCCGCGAAAATGCATATGTATAGAAAAATGCCTGCGGAATCAGGCGGCCGATGTTTGCAGTATTAGAAACCGTCAGATTGAATTTTTCCACAAGAGAATGATCCGCAAAAATCTCACGGACAAACTGGTGACATACACTTTCATCACCATCAACTTCAACAGGATAAACATTTCCACCGTTCCAGAAAAGGTCTTCTTCCTTTAATCCACGAACCTTTCCTTTTGGATATACAAGGACGGCTTTTATGTTCTTATTTCCGCGGAGTTCCCCAGAAAGTATGGCACCGTGTTCACCGGTAGTAACATCAAGGAACACAGCCTTTTTATTCTCCATTTCAAGAATTGTTTCAAGCCCGGCAGCCAGATATGCAACTCCAAAATCCCTGTGACAGCCAGTAGGTCCATGATAAAGATCGAGTTTAAACAGGTTGTCATCCAGCTGGCTTAAAACCGGTTCAAAAGGGAATGCCCTTGTAGCAATGGTTTCGCAGATAATCGGACTGTATTCATCATTTATACATGCCAATGTAAGGGCACCGGCAACAGAAGAGAAAGTAGTTTTTTCGTTTGTATATAAAATCCAGCGGCGTAAATCCGCATTTCCTTCAGGAACATAAAGGCCGCCATCTTCCGGCATGCAATCTAAAACCGCCTGAATGAAGCTTTTATTCAAATTCTTATTTCTAGTACTCGTAAATCGCATATATATAATATACCATGAAATTGAATAATTGCAAAATAGACAATACGAAATACAACATATTTTAAAAACTTGTGTCCGTAAATGTATTGCAAAAAATCTTCCTTACCGTGGAAAATGAAGCTGATTTTACCATTAATTCTACATAGCTTTTATCAGCATAAAGTAAGTTTTCCTATCAGAACATCGATAAATCAAAATTCATCATCAATCAGCAACACTAAATGCGTACCCTTGTAAAATATCTCATGGTTGCGGAAGTCTATTAAATAAAGTATTCTTAAAATGAAATGAAATATTTATTGAAGAATTCGTCAGAAGAACAAGAACTGCTTGAAAGATTTGTAAAATACGCAGAAACATATTCCACCAGTTCTGAAAAAAATGCAGACAATGGAATTACACCGTCAACGGAATGCCAGAAAGATTTTGCAGTAAAGCTGGCAAGTGAAATAAAGGAACTTGGATTCCAGAATGTCCAGATAACAGATTATTCCTATGTTTATGGATTCATTCCGGGATCAGAAGGATGTGAAAAAAGTGCCACCTTCTGCCTTCTGGCTCACATGGACACAGTTGAAGAGGTCTCCGGACTGAATGTAAGACCCAATGTAATAAAAGATTATGACGGAAAAGTCATTGAACTGCAAAATAATGTAGTACTTGATCCATCTAAAAATCCACATCTTGCATATTCTGCACAGAACAGGGAAACAATCATTACAAGTGACGGAACTACATTATTAGGTGGTGACGACAAGGCAGGAATTGCGGCAATCGTAACTGCATTGAACTATCTTTTAAAGCATCCTGAAATTCCTCATGGAAAAATCGAAGTAATATTCTCTCCTGATGAAGAAACAGGACACGGTATGGATAAGGTTCCTCTGGAACTGCTCGAATCAAAATATGCTTATACAGTAGATGGCGGTCATATAGGTGAATTGGAATACGAATGCTTTAATGCATATAAATCCGAAGTCACATTTAAAGGCCGGGCCAGCCATACGGATAATGCAAGGGCAAATAAAATGGTCAATGCCATAACCATGGCTTCTGCATTTACGGTAAACCTTCCACGGCATGAAGCTCCGGAAACTACAGACGGTTATCTTGGATTTTATGCACCTATGGACATCTGCGGAAATATGGAAGAGGCAAAAGTAAGCCTTTATCTCCGGGATTTCTTTGCAGACAAGATGGAAGAACGGAAAAAGACCGTTGAAACGATTGCAGCTGCAACCGCTGTCGCATTCGGAGGAAAAGCGGAAGTAAAGCACACCCAGCAGTATCTTAACATGAGGGACGCAATAGAAAAAAATCCTTTGGTAAAAGACCAGCTGGTAAAAGCCTATGGAGAAGCCGGTGTTGATGTAGAATTCAAACCTATCCGCGGCGGCACAGATGGTTCAAGATTAAGTGAAATGGGGATTCCGACTCCTAATATTTTTACCGGAGCACATAATTATCATTCCCCGGCAGAATGGGTTTCCCTTGACCAGATGCGGAAAGCCAGTGATGTAATAGTGAACCTGTGCGTCATTGCAGGGACAAAACGCTAGAAAAATTTGAGTACAGCCCGTTTTCTGCCGAAAATCAAGGAGTGGATATTTCTGGAAATTGCAATTTTCAGAGTTTTCCCAGAGTCAATGGAGACATTTTATGCATGAATATCATATAGAAGGTGGATTTCCGATAAAAGGAAAAATCACCACCTGTGGAAATAAAAACGCCGCCCTTCCCTGCATTGCAGCGACACTTCTTACTGGAGAAGAAGTCACATTAAGGAACATTCCTGAAATTGAGGACTGTGGCGTAATGTTCAAGGTGCTTGAATCCCTTGGCGCAAAAGTAACGAAAGTTGAAAAACATGTCTGGAAAGTAAAGGCAGAAAACATAGCTTCAAATACAATCCCTGCTGATTTTTCAAAAAAAATCCGTGCTTCAATCCTTTTTGCAGGCCCCCTCATTGCCCGTCTTGGCAAGGCAAGCATGATGCCACCGGGAGGCGACGTAATAGGCCGCCGCCGGCTTGACACCCACTTTCTTGCACTTACAGAATTAGGCGCAAGGGTTGATGTAGACGGAAAATTTGATTTTACTGCAAATAAACTTGTTGGAAACGACATCTTCCTTGATGAAGCTTCCGTAACTGCAACAGAAAATGCCTTGATGGCGGCCGTTCTTGCCGAAGGAAAAACGATTCTGACAAACGCAGCCAGCGAACCACATGTGCAGGATCTCTGCAAAATGCTGAACCTCATGGGTGGAAAAATCACCGGCATAGGAAGCAACATCCTTTATATTGAAGGTGTAAAAAGACTGCACGGATGTGACTTTACAATCGGACCTGACTATATGGAAGTCGGCTCCTTTATCGGTCTGGCGGCAGCAACAAAGGGGTCCATTACAATTGAAAACATAAACCCGGCGGATATGCGTCCATTACGCATTGCATTTGGCAAGCTGGGAATAAGCTGGAATATTACCGGAAATACATTGGAAGTTCCGATTGCACAGGAAATGAAGGTAAATACTGACCTGGGGGGAATGATTCCAAAAATCGACGATTCACCGTGGCCGGGTTTTCCGCCGGATCTTACCAGCATCATGACGGTAGTTGCCACACAGGTTGACGGCAATGTACTGATTTTTGAAAAAATGTTTGAATCCCGCATGTTCTTTGTTGATAAGCTCATCAACATGGGCGCAAGAATCACATTATGCGATCCCCACAGAGCCGTAGTTTCAGGGCCATCCGTATTGCATGGTGACAAGCTGGTTTCTCCGGATGTCCGGGCAGGTATGGCAATGGTAATTGCAGCAATGGCTGCAAAGGGCGAAAGCGTAATCAGTAACGTATACCAGATTGAACGTGGCTACGAAAATCTGGCAGGGCGGCTCCGTTCATTGGGTGCCCACATTGAATGTGTTGATGTAAAATAATCTGATTCTTACTGGCGGACAGCAGCCATGATATATTCATAGGCATTCTGGACTTCCGTAAATGCTGCCTGCCCTTCCTTACCTGTCTTATCAGGGTGGAAACGGGCAGCAAGTTTACGGTGAGCCGCCTTTACTTCTTTTTCTGTTGCTGTCGGATTGAGTCCGAGGATTGCGTATGCTGCATTCAATTCATCATTTACAAAAGTGTAATTCAAAAGTTCAGCAAGATAAGAAGAAGGCCGCATTCCACGGTCAGATTCATTCCATGTAAATTCTGAAACATTCAGAAGTTCAAAGATATTCTTTAAAAGTAAAGCATCCGGTGACTTTTTGAGACAGGCGGCAAGACATTCTGTAAAAAGGTCAACATTAAGGGAACTGCTGTCTTTTGCGGCCGTACACAGTATCCGCCAATCGCCGGGGAAACTGGCAGAAAAAACAGCTTCCAGATTCCTTATTGCCACAGAAACATCCTGAGTACAAAAAACTACGATTCCGCATAGGTAAAGGGCTCCGGAAAAAGGCTGGTTCTCTTCTGTATAGGCAGAATCCCCATCCAGTGCCTTTTTTAAGTTCCATTCTTCAAGAAAGCGGCCGGCAATAAGATCCGCAAAAATACCGGCAGCAAGACCACCGGCAACACCAAGCCAGCCGCCAAATGCACCGGCAAAAGTAAATGCAAACGCAAAAGGATGCTTTTTTACAAATTCAAATCCGGCACCCACTTATCAGTCACCTTTTCTTGCAAGGAAGAGAATGCTTACACCGATAAGTACCAGAAGGTAAATTATGCCGCCAATATAAATGGCATAAGAAATACCTACACAGGCAATGAAAACATAATCCAGAAGTTCAACAAGAAAATGAATGCACAAAAGCACAATATAGAAAATCAGGTTGAACAGAGGAAGTATGAAAATCCAGATAAATTTAAAATAGGAACCAGAGGCAAGTCTGTAATTCCATGCAATTGCTGCAATGAAAATGAACGAAATCAAAAGCAGCGCCGGATAGAAAATCTTTGCAAGGGATGAAGCTTCGTAAACTTCACGGGAAAAACCGAAATCTTCCGCATGTTTTGAAAGGAGCCCCAGTTCCAGAGGATTCATTCCATCCGTGCCATGACATGCCTTTACGAGAAGTGAAAAATCGTCATAAGGCATCGGGAGGAAAATCTGGTTTGCATTTTCGTATGACTTTGTCCGCTGGTCAACGGCAAACTCATATTCCGGAAGCAGGCGGATTCCTTTTGCATTCCTGTCAATGGAACACAACATAAGATATGGCACGATTTTTTTTGTATCATCAATAAGATAACGGTTTTTAGTTTCAGTATCCATTTTTGAAGATTCAAAGGCAAGCATTTTTGCATACGGCGTACAAATGGAATTAAGGAAGCGTCCTGCATTGTCAAAAACATAAATCTTCAGATTCCTGAGATAGCGTAAAAGTCCGCCGGTTCCCTCTACATCTGTTATACCATCCACAAGCAGGATACTTGTTCCTTCATATTCATTCTTGAATGCAAAGTACACATTCCCGGCACTTTCAAAACGGCCTAAATCATATGTTTCGTCAATAAAGAAATATTCATGGACAAGTTCTTCATGAGCCATTGCAAGATAACGCACTACATCAGCATCATGGGCACGGTTGATATTTTCAAGGGAAATATCATGGAATGCATAATATGCTTCAAGATAGTCGCCGGCAAGAAGTGCCATATATCCAGCAAGTTTTTTTCTATATAATATGTTGGCTTCGTAGTCTCCATCAACATGGGAAGTCGAAAGACGGTTCCAGGCTTCGGTAGCAGCAAGACGGGCAGCTTCCAGATTGATGTCGCCAGGTTCTGCATTCCTTACCGCAAGAGTTGCATAGTAATGGGCATCAAACCATTTATGTTCCGCAAAACTCTCCTGAGAAAGAAGGAGCAGGTCATATGTGGACATCATGGTTTCATTGCGTGGAGCATATGTCTGCTGATAGGCAGTTTCTTCGGCAGCACTTTCTTCAAGCCGGCGTTCTGCCACACTTATGTCTATTTCCTTATCAAGCATTTCAGCTTTACGCATAAGCGCCTTTGCCCGCTCATTTGAAGAATCCATTGCAAGAACCTTTTTAATGTAAAGCATGGCAACTTCAGGAGCTTCGCGGTCAACATGAGTCTGTGCCATATCCAGATATTTCTGCACGATAAAAGGCATTGCAGAAATAGATTCCTGATTCGCCTTTACCATAGGCATAAACACCTGCTGGGCAAAAGTCAGTACAAGTATAATGCACAGCGACATAATCAGAATCCATTTATAAAGCCCGGTCAGGACAGAAGAAAAACGCTTTTTTACATTTCCTTCATATTGCGCAAACCCGATTGAACAGCCAAGAAGGAATCCGGTCATGGCAACAGCAGGAAGCATCTGCAATCCCAGGTAAAGCCCGTTCTGGAGCCTATAAGCAATGATTTTTGATGCTTCAATCTGAGGAACAGGAAGTGTAAAAATTCCGCCGGCAAAACAGCAGAGGAATCCGATGGCAAGATAAACAACAAATGTCAGAGTAATTTTCTTCATATTAAACTTCCTGCTGAATGTTTCTGCTGCTGATTAATTTTGCAATTATTCCGTTCACAACAAGTATGAAAGTAATCAGCAGATTACCTGCAACATTAAAATACCGGCAAAGCCATTCAAGGTTGTAACTGAAATCCATGATTTTTACCATAAAAGGCGCAAAGAAACCACGAAGGAAAAGTACATTAAATATAACCGTGGCAGATGTGGCAAACACAACATAAAATGCACTGCCAAGACGCCATGAACAAGAGCAGCAAATGGCACACACGGAATTCAATGCAAGAATCATTGAACAGAAGACCAGCCAGGCAATTATCCCCTTAGGATATTGGGCAGCAGCATACTGAATTATCCTGTAGAATGCATCCACGGAAAGTTCCAGGACATATGGAATTGTTATGGAATTCTTCATGAGTGGATCAGTAAAACCAAGGGAAATTGATTCAACAGGACGCTTTTCCGCAAGCTTTTTTGCAACCTCATTTCTGTCCAGCCTTGTAAAACCGAAATCAGAAATCCTTTTGTCCCCGTCAATTACACGGCCGGAAAGTCCTTCACCTACAGTGATTTCAAGACCTGAAACTTTTTCTTCTATATCTACGTCAGTAAAATAGAAGATTTTATCATCCTTTTTTCTGAAATAGCCTGATGAAAGCGTATTAGCGTCATGAATACCAGCAGACTTTGGAACAATCGGAGAAAGGCTCAGTTCAAAAGGAACTGCAAGTCCCCAGATAAGAGCTGTAAGGACTGTAATTGTAATGATTCCGGGAAGCTTGTCCTTTGAAGAGTGGCGGATAAGCAACAGCACAAGGAACATTGGAATGAAAAGCATCAAAACCGGATAAAAAAACAGCATTCCGTTTATAAATCCGCTCAAGGAAAAAAGGCTTGACTGACTGCCTATAATGTATGTTGAACAGGAATTATATAACATTATGATAAGGCCGCCTGCAGCCGTACCAAAAATACTCAGGATGAGACATACCAATATAATTGAAACAGATGTTTTCATTTTTACGATTTTATCACGAAAAAGCTATAAAGTGAATTAGTTTCGTTCATCTCAAAAAATAGTTTTCCAGATTGTTCCAGTTCCTCAGGTCTGAAATCAAGAATTCAAGAACCGAGCATTTTAAGCCTTGTAATTTCAAGGATTAAAACCCGCAGGCATCTCTGAAGACTATTTTTAGAGATACCAATATGCACAACCTGCATGAAGTTTTACACTTTTTATACACACTTTTCCACAAGTTCTGCACAAAGCCTGTGGAAAACCATAAAAGAAACGTGGGAAAATCTATGGCAGGAAAACACATTTTGCATTAACAAGAAAACAGCTCAAGGACGCATATTTTTACAAATTATTTCTATATAATACAAAGAAATAGAAAATAATGTAAATGTATTTCAAATCTAGCTGTCACAATCCTTTTAAGATGGTGCACAAGTTTTCCACAGACCGGATTGCAGTTATCCACAGAATATTCCACATCATGCAAATGATTTCAACAAGTTATCCACATGATGTGGAAAATTTTCGGCATAACCGGTGAAAACCTTTAGCTTTTTTTTTGAAAAAAATTGCAAGAATTTAATTACAAGCCTATCTAGAATCAGTGGTAAAATTAACTGCATGGTAGTGGTAGGGAGCGACGGCAAAGCCGGAAAATCGCGGAAGCAATTTTAGCGAGTCTCCGAGAAGCTATGCTTCGAAGGCGGTAGGGAGCGACGGCTTCAGCCGGAAAATTGCGGTAGCGATTTTAGCGAGTCTCCGAGAAGCTGGGCTTCGAAGGCGGAAGGGAGCGACGGCTTCAGCCGGAAAATTGCGGAAGCAATTTTAGCGAGTCTCCGAGAAGCTGTGCTTTGAAGGCGGAAGGGAGCGACGGCTTCAGCCGGAAAATTGCGGAAGCAATTTTAGCGAGTCTCCGAGAAGCTGTGCTTCGAAGGCTGAAGGGAGCGACAATTTTTACGGACATAGATTTTTCATTCCGGGGTCCCGGCGTAAGTATTTTTTATCTGTTAATATTTTCAAATCAGGCATTCAATCAGTGAGATTATAGGCAGCCAAACCTATCTTATGTCTTTCAAGAATCTGCCGCAGCCGTAGTAAGTGCGCTTCCAGTAATTTTCATTAAGTCCGCTCACTATGACGCCGGTTCTGGAACCTCCGCTGGCAGCGTTTAAAAACAGGTTCTGGTTGCCAAAATCATTTATGCCCTCATTCTTTCCAAGGAAGATTCCTACATGGGAAATCCTTGAAAATGGTGATGACTTAAAGAATACAAGATCCCCAGGTACGGCTTCATCAATCGAAACAGGAGTCGTCTTGTCGTAAATCATCTGGGCATTTCCAGTCAAATCAATACCAAGGCTCTGTCTTGCTGAATAAGTGATAAGGCCTGAGCAGTCAATTCCAGGATTAGGAGTTTTTCCTCCATACATGTATCTTGTGCCTTGAAGTCCCATGCTGTAATCTATGAATTTCTGTCTCTGGGATATGGCAGAATCAATACGTTTTTCAGCCTCTGCGATTTTTGCAGATGATTCGGGTGTCAGGGCACTTTTTACAGCAGGTTCTGTTTTTGCAGGAGCTGGCTTTGCCGGTGCAGACTCTGCAGGTGCTGCTTTTGCTGGTTCAGTCTTTGCAGTTCCGGCAGCTTTCTGCGGCTGTTTTTTTCCGCTGCTTCCATAAATTGATTTACGCTGTTCTTCCAGGTCCCGCTTAAGCTGTTCGCTGGCACTAAGGGAATCTTTCTTATATTCTTTTTGTACGGAATTCAAATTCTTTTTCTGATCTTCGACTTTCTTAAGGTGCTCCATCCTTACAGCCTTCAAGCTGTCCATCTGCGCTTTTACGGATTTTTTCAATTCCTGTTTTGTCGGCTCAACGGTTATTGTATAAAAATCATTCCTTTCAGGTTTCATTTCAGTAAATATATCATCGCCATTATTTTCTCCGGCAGCAATTATACCAGCTGCCATAAATGCACAAAGTAAACCAAATAAAATTGTTTTCTTCATATTCGTTTTCGTTCTCCAAATTCAAGCTGTCCCTTAAAAGTCAGGATTTTAATCTTCACTATACAGTATAAAATATTTACTTCTTTCTGGCGAATATTTTACAATAAATTTGCATTTTTTTTGCATTGACCTTCCATAAGTATTGCTGACAGATGAAGGAATTTTTAAGCAATACTTGTTGCAGGACCGATTTTTTCCATAAGTTGCAGATATTTTTTCTGTCAACGCTATACACAATCAATAGTAAAATTTTATAAAATCAACATAAACATTGATTAAACATACAAAAACAACCTTGACACTTGCATAAATATTTAAATTCTTGTATATTACTTAAGTAAACGATGACGTTTGTAGGCACACGCTATACGTATGCCTGCAGGCGTCTTTTTTTTGCCCTGAGGAGGACTTTACATGGATAAAACTTTATACGAACCCTCATTTGAACATGATAACTGTGGTATCGGTGCTGTAGTAAACATTGACGGAACAGCATCACGTAAAATTGTGGACAATGCCTTATGCATTGTAGAAAAACTGGAACACCGCGCCGGAAAAGACGCAACTGGAGAAACTGGTGACGGTGTAGGTATCCTCGTCCAGATTTCCCACAAATTCTTTAAAAAAGCCTGTGATGAATTGAATATAAAAATAGGAAACAGCCGTGATTATGGTGTGGGAATGTTCTTCTTTCCTTCTGATGCATTGATCCGTGCCCAGGCCATGAAAATGTTTGAATATCTTTCAGAAAAGGAAGGACTCAAACTTTTGGGCTGGCGTAATGTTCCTGTAAATCCGGGAGTCCTCGGACAGCGCGCATTGGACTGCATGCCGGTAATCATGCAGGCATTCATTGAACGCCCTTCCGACATTGCAAAGGGAATCGATTTTGACCGCAAACTTTACATACTGCGCCGTCAGTTTGAACAGACAAAATTCAATACTTATGTCGCATCCCTTTCTTCACGCACAATCGTTTACAAGGGAATGTTCCTTGTACAGCAGCTGCGTACTTTTTACCTTGACCTGCAGTCTGAAGATTATGTTTCAAGTCTTGCAATCGTGCATTCAAGATTCAGTACAAACACAAACCCAAGCTGGCAGCGTGCACATCCGAACCGCTTCATAGCCCACAACGGAGAAATCAATACAATCCGTGGTAATGCAGACAGAATGCTTGCCCGGGAAGAAACACTTTCTTCTCCAAAGCTCAGCGATGAAGACATGAGGAAGGTCCTCCCTGCAATTGATGCAACCGGCTCAGATTCTGCAATGCTGGACAATACACTGGAATTCCTTGTAATGAACGGAATGCCTCTCCCGCTTGCAATCATGGTATGTATTCCTGAACCTTGGAAGCATGACGGTTCAATCCAGACCGAAAAGAAGGATTTTTACCATTATTGGGCAACAATGATGGAACCTTGGGATGGTCCAGCAGCCGTACTCTTTAGTGACGGTGATGTACTTGGTGCAACCCTTGACCGCAACGGACTCCGTCCTTCACGCTATTACATTACAAAAGACAATATGCTGATCCTTTCTTCGGAAGTCGGCGTACTGGATATTCCGGAAGAAAATATCGTAAAGAAATCACGGCTCATGCCGGGACGCATCCTTCTCGTTGACACTGTACAGAAGCGCCTCATTTCTGATGAAGAATGCAAAGCCTCTTATTCAAACCAGAATCCTTACGGTGAATGGCTTGATCAGCATCTTGTACACCTTGCAGACCTTCCGATTCCTAACAAGAAGATTCCTGTTTACACTCAAGAAGAAAGAGACAGGCTTTACCGTGCATTCGGCTGGAACTACGAAGATGTAAACGAAATGGTACTTCCGCTCGCACAGGCAGGAATTGAACCTACAGGCGCAATGGGTGTTGATACTCCGCTGGCTGTAATGTCAGACAAGCACCCTGCACTTTTCAGCTACTTCAAGCAGCTCTTTGCACAGGTTACAAATCCTCCTATTGACTCCCTCAGGGAAAAGATTGTTACTGATACGACAGTTTATGCAGGTTCAGATGGAAACCTTCTTGAACCAAAAAGTACGAACTGTACAGTTCTTGAAATCAACAATCCGATTCTTACCGGTGTTGACATGCTCAAGATCAAGAACCTTAACCGCCCTGGACTTAAGAGTTCTGTAATTTCACTTCTCTACTATAAAAATACTTCACTTCAGGAAGCATTGGAAAATATTTTCGTTTCAATCGAGCGTGAATATCATAATGGTTCAAACATCATCATCCTTTCAGACAGAGGCGTTGATGAAAACCACGTTGCAATTCCTTCACTGCTGGCAGTCAGCGGCGTTGAACAGTATCTCATCAGGACAAAGAAAAGGACTGCCATATCAATCATCCTTGAATCGGCAGAAGTAAGGAATGTGCACCAGTCTGCAATGATCCTTGGTTATGGTGCCCGCGCCGTAAACCCATATCTTGCCCATGAATGTATTGCAGAACTCATTGACCAGAAGCTTCTGGACAAGGATTACCACACTGCAATTGATGATTACAACAAGGGAATCATTAACGGCATCGTAAAGATTGCTGCAAAGATGGGTATTTCTACAATCCAGTCTTACCAGTCAGCACAGATTTTTGAAGCTGTGGGAATCAATAAGGAAGTTGTTGATAAATACTTTACCAACACGGTAAGCCGCGTCGGTGGAATCGGACTTTCAGAAATTGAAGAAGATGTAAACTTCCATCACAACAAGGCATTTGACCCCCTTGGCCTTACAGTCAACACTCACCTTGACAGCGTAGGTGTACACAAGCTTCGCCGCGGTCCTACAGCAGAAGACCACCTTTACAACCCTGACACAATTATTGCACTTCAGGAAGCAACAAGAAACGGAGACTATGCCCGCTTTAAGGAATATACAGCACTTGTTGATGATAATGCACATCCGCATACACTCCGGGCAATGCTCCAGTTTGATTATCCGGAAGGAAAAGAAATCAGTATTGATGAAGTTGAATCAGTTGAAGAAATCGTACAGCGCTTTAAGACTGGAGCCATGTCTTACGGTTCAATTTCAGAAGAAGCCCACAAGTGCATGGCTGCTGCAATGAACCACCTGCACGGAAAATCAAATTCCGGTGAAGGCGGCGAAAAACCTGAGCGCCTGGGAACTGAATACAATTCTGCAATAAAGCAGGTTGCATCAGGCCGTTTTGGTGTTACGGAAGAATATCTTTTGAGCGCAAAAGAAATCCAGATCAAAATGGCACAGGGGGCAAAACCAGGTGAAGGCGGACATCTTCCAGGAAAGAAAGTTTACCCTTGGATTGCCCAGACACGTTATGCAACTCCAGGTGTATCCCTTATTTCGCCACCACCACACCATGACATTTACTCTATCGAAGACCTGGCACAGCTGATTTACGACTTGAAGAATGCAAACCGTGCAGCCCGTATTTCAGTCAAGCTGGTTTCAGAAGCAGGCGTCGGAACAATTGCTGCCGGTGTTGCAAAAGCAGGTGCACAGGTAATCCTTATTTCCGGACACGATGGCGGAACTGGTGCAGCTCCGTTAAGTTCAATCCATCATGCAGGACTTCCTTGGGAACTGGGACTTGCAGAAACACACCAGACTTTGATCCAGAACGGACTGAGAAGCCGTGTCGTGATTGAAACTGACGGTAAGCTCATGAGCGGACGGGATGTTGCAATTGCAGCCCTCCTTGGTGCCGAGGAATTCGGATTTGCAACTGCACCGCTCATTACAATGGGTTGTGCAATGATGCGTGTATGTAACCTTGATACATGTCCGTTCGGTGTCGCAACACAGAACAGTGATTTAAGAAAGCGCTTTACAGGAAAACCAGAATACGTTGAGAACTTCATGAAGTTCATTGCACAGGAACTCCGTGAATACATGGCAAAATTCGGATTCAGGACTCTTGATGAAATGTGCGGACACACAGAACTTCTCAAGATTAAGGAAAAGAGCGCATTCCCACGTGCAAACCTCATCGACATGAGCAGAATCATCGGATACAAGGCTCCGGAAGATGCAAAAACCCATTTCGACCCGGCTGATGTTTACGACTTCCAGCTTGAAAAGACAGTTGATGAAGGCATCCTCTTAAAGGAATTTGCAAAGGCAAAGAAAACAAAGAAAGGCCAGTTCCAGCTGACCATTTCTTCAACAGACAGGACCGTAGGTACAATCCTCGGTTCAGAAATCCAGAAAGCATTCGGCAATACATTGGAAGAAGACACATTCACTGTAAACTGTCAGGGTGGCGGCGGACAGTCATTCGGAGCATTCATTCCAAAGGGACTTACAATGCGGCTTACAGGTGATGCCAATGACTATCTGGGAAAAGGCCTCTCCGGTGGAAAGATTGTCGTTTCTACACCAAAGAATGCAGGATATGTTCCGGAAGAAAACATCATCATAGGAAACGTTGCATTATTCGGAGCAACAAGCGGACAGGCATTCATCAATGGTATTGCAGGTGAACGCTTTGCAGTACGCAACTCTGGTGCAACAGTTGTAGTAGAAGGATGTGGTGACCACGGACTTGAATACATGACAGGCGGAACTGCAGTAATCCTCGGACCTACAGGCAAAAACCTTGCTGCCGGTATGTCAGGCGGAACTGCATACATCCTTGATGAAAACCACAGCCTTTACAAGAGGATTAACAAGCAGCTTGTAACAATGTATGAAATTACAGATGAACATGATGCAAACTTCCTTAAAGGACTGATTGAAAAGCATACAAAGGAAACTGGTTCAGTACTGGGTGCACGTATCCTGAAAGATTTTGAATCATACATTCCTAACTTCAAGAAAGTAGTTCCAAATGACTACCACAAGATGATGTCTGAAATCGCAAAGAGCGAAGAACGGGGACTGAATCACGAAGAAGCAGTCATGGAAGCATTCAAAGTCGTAACAGGCCAGAAATAAATACAGGAGGATACTATAATGGGAAAGAATGACGGTTTTTTATTATATGAACGGAAAGAAAACAGCAGTATTGCTCCACTTTTAAGAACTGCAAACTTCAAGGAATTCCATAACATCCTTTCAGAAAAGGAACGCAAAGAACAGGCTTCCCGCTGTATGAACTGCGGCGTACCGATGTGCCAGTCGGCAATCAGGCTTGCAGGAATGGTAACAGGATGTCCTTTGCACAACCTTATTCCGGAATGGAACGATGCACTTTACAAGGGACAGTACGATATGGCTGCATGGCGTCTTCTGAAGACTTCAAGCTTTCCGGAATTTACAGGCCGGGTATGTCCTGCACTCTGTGAAAAGGCATGTAACTGCGGAAACGGCGGTGACATAAAAGAAGCTGTTACAATCCACGATAATGAACTTTTCATAATCGAAAAGGCATTCGAATCAGGATACATGAAGCCTCAGATTCCAAAAGTACGCTCCGACAAAAAAATTGCAGTAGTAGGTGCAGGTCCTGCAGGACTTGCTGTTGCCGACCTGCTTAACCGCCGTGGACACAATGTTACCGTATACGAACGTGATGACCGCGCCGGAGGCCTCCTGATGTATGGCATTCCGAATATGAAGCTTGAAAAGCATATCATTGACCGCCGCATCAAGCTGATGGAAGCAGAAGGTGTGAAATTCGTATTCAATGCAGACATCGGAAAAAATGTAGATGCCCAGGAAATCCTGAATGAATATGATGCAGTTGCATTGTGCTGTGGCGCAAAAAAAGCCCGGCCACTTGCAGCAGCCGGAAGCGATGCAGAAGGCGTAATGTTTGCCGTTGACTTCCTGAAATCAGTAACAAAAAGCCTTTTGAATTCAGAACTTAAAGATGGAACATTCTTTGATCCGAAAGACAAAAATGTAATAGTAATCGGTGGCGGCGATACCGGTAATGACTGTACAGGAACAAGCATCCGTCTTGGAGCTGCCAGCGTTACACAAATAGAAATGATGCCTTGTCCACCTGTAGAAAGGGCTGAAAATAATCCATGGCCGCAGTGGCCCAAGGTTCTTAAAACCGATTACGGTGCAGAAGAATCAATCGCAATGTATGGACACGATCCACGCATTTACGAAACGACAGTAAAGGAAGTTTACAGGAAAGATGGAAAAGTCTGTGGTGTAAAGACTGTTCAGGTAGAATTCAAGATGATTGATGGAAAACGCCAGCTTGTTGAACGCGAAGGAACAGAAAAGGACCTGCCTGCAGACCTGGTTCTCATTGCTGCCGGATTCCTTGGCTGCGAAGATTATACAGCAAATGCATTCGGAACTGCACTTTCTCCACGCTCAACTGTATCTACAGAAAAGCCTTCAACATACAAGACTGATGTAGAGAAGGTATTCACTGCAGGTGACATGCACAGAGGTCAGTCTCTGGTTGTATGGGCAATTGCAGAAGGCCGTGAATGTGCAAGGGAAATTGACCAGTACCTTATGGGATACACCAACCTGTAGCCTGAAAGACTGATTCGGAACCGCTTATACTTAATGATGTATAAGCGGTTTTTTTATGTCCGCCACCAACTTACTTTATTGAAGCGAAGGCGGAAGGGAGCGACGGCAGCGCCGGAAAATTGCGGAAGCAATTTTAGCGAGTCTCGGAAAAATCCGTGATTTTTACGATCGAACCTTGGTTCGGCTCCCGTTTTTTCATGATACCTGTATGGACATAAAAAAAGCAGTCTGGAAAACCAAACTGCTTTAGAGCGGTAGAAGGGAGTCGAACCCTCGTCATCAGCTTGGAAGGCTGAGATAATGAGCCGTTATATGACTACCGCATGAATGCCTGGCGACTACCTACTTTCCCACCCGAGGGCAGTATCATCGGCGTAAGAGGTCTTGACTTCCGTGTTCGAGATGGGAACGGGTATTTCACCTCCACTCTGATTACCAGACGATGTAATAACTATATACTTTTTAATAATTTATTTCAATAGCTAAAGCCAATATTTTTAAAAATTTTTTTATTTTTTTTTGGCTATGTCCGGCTATAGTGTTGCTGAGTGACAACGAATTTCGAGGTATTGATGTCCTGATAGAAGCACTTCTACCCTATGCTGATAAAGGCTATGTAGAATCAATGGTGAAATTAACTGCATGGTAGTGGTATGGAGCGACGGCAGAGCCGGAAAAATTGCGAGAGCAATTTTAGCGAGTCTCCGAGAAGCTGTGCTTCGAAGGCGGAAGAGACAACACTTTTTACGGACATAGCCTTTATTCACGCAATTTTTAAGACGACCTGATTACTGCTTTAAGAATCCCTTCAACATGTTCAGGGATTTTCTTGACTCCTCCTGAGGTTGATTTTCTACCGGAGCAGCGTTTTCCTGGGATTCCTGAGATGCAGCAGACTCATCTTTCTTTCCGGCAACTGCATCAAGTCCCGGTATAGATGCGGCACCAGGAATCTTATTCAGATTTACATTCTGAGTCACCTTTTCAAGAGCCGGATTCGAAGAAACTGCATTCTTCAATGCATCACTGGCAGCAGCCTTAAGGCGCTTCTCAAGTTCAGCCTGCAGCTCCTTACCTTTTGCTTCCAGCTTTGTCTTGAGCCTATTCATATTCATATTCTGAATATCAATGTCTTCCTCAAGTCCAAGGAATTCCGTAATTTCCCTCATTACACCTGCTGTCTGATCATCAAGCAGGAGGTTGATCTGTTTCAGGGCTTCGTTTTTCAGGATGTTCAACTCCGCATTTACCAGATCCTTCAGGATTAAATTGAACTGTTTATCCAGATCCGTCGTCACCCTGAGTTTCAATCCGCCATCATGCAGCCACTCAACTGCAGCCCCAAGGGTCATCTGCTTTACAGAAGAAAGTGCCGTCTCATAAAGCCTGTATGCAAAATCAGGTTCAAAATGTTCTGAATAAAGATGCAGTTTCTGAATGTCAAAATCAGCCTTTACGCTTACATCCCCTGCGTCACTTACATTGCACAAAGCATTTACAACACCGGAAGAATCCATTCCAAAGTATGGAACAGAGAAATTCATTGCATAATTGTCGCCGGAATAATTTACAGCCACAAGAGGATTTTCTTTTACAGTACGGGCATCAACTATAAGATTTGCCTTGTGATTCTGATTACCGGTTGTAAAGGTGGTTTCGGCAGAAGCAGGTTTTCCGCGCTTATCCATATCACTTGAAATTTCCAATCCTTTTGCAGTTACACCAAAGCCGGAAAATGCAATCCGTTCTATAAGGAATTTCGGTACCCGGTCTTTTTTATAGTAAACATTACGGCCTTTAGACCTTACATGACGGTTTTCAGGCTTTACCTCTACCTTCTTTTTTGAAGCATCAGATTTTGCTTTTGCTTCCATTGCATAACCTACACCGGTCTTGATATACGGATAATATTTTCCAATCATGTCATAAAGGAATGTATCAAGAGAATCTGTAAGGATGGTGGTTCCGTCTTTTATTGAAAATGACTTTATCTTTTTTATCTGGTCATTTACAAGATTGTAATCGGACTGCAAAGCATCTTTTACATCAACTGAAACAGACTGCACCCGTTTTGCATCAGATTTTACATCTTCTACAATCCTGTTTACGCTTGCATACATTCCCCGGCTTTTCTCTATGGCCGCATTGACAGTAGTAACGGCAGTGCGTATCTGTTCAATGTCAGAAATTTCAGACCAGTTTGTATTGACCACATCATTCACACTCTGGGTAAGTTCCAGAACCTGCTTTTCCATTTCGGAAGGAGTGTCTTTCCATTTTTCAATCAGCCCTTCCACTTCCTGCTGCACTTCCTGTGCAACCTGAGGAGATTTCAACTGACTCTGGAGGTTAGCAATAACATTACGCGGATCATATTCTGCAAAAATACCTTTTACTGATTTCTCAGCTTTCTTTAAAGCTTCATCTTTTTTCAATTCAAGATTCAGGGTAAATTCTGATTTTTCTTTCTGTTCCTTTTCTTTTGCTTTTGCCTTTTTCTTCTGGTCTTCAGGAAGTTCACCGGAATAAGTACGGTCCGTATTTATAGCAAGCCCGGAAATTTCAATATTTTCGGCATCAAATTTTCCGCGGAGCGCTTCGGTAAGGTTAAAATCAATTTCTGCCACATCAAACTGGAAAAGGTTCTTCATTGGAGAATCTTTATTTGCCTGCTGCAGACCTTCAATCCTGACCGAGGAGCCAAGAATTTCCACATTTATACGGGCCACATCCGTGCGGGCTCCAAAGGCACCCTGCATTGCGGCAACAAGTGCTTTTTTTGCAATCACATTTTTAAATGTAACCACACCCATAAAAAGGGCCGCAATAAATGCAACTACAGCCAGAAAAGGAATCAGTTTAAATGATGCTTTCTGTTTAGCAACCTGTTTTCCGATAAGCTTCATGCGTTTGAATGATTTCTTTCCAATCAACGTGTCCCGGGGAATATACAGGAAACCAGGCTTTTTGGGATTTTCTACAAAAAATGATTTTACAAGTTCAAGGTCTGAAGAAACGAAAATCCTTTTGTACAGCTTCTTTTCAATTTTTCCAGCCTTGTAATTCTTTTTCAGGATTCCAGGCAGTTTCTTTGCGGGTACCTGCTTTTCTTTTTTCGGTTCTTTTTTCTGTATATCCTTTCCGGAAGTTTCAGCAGGCAGACCAGCAGCAGCAGCCTGCACTGTCACATTTTCCATGTTTCCTGAATCTGAAGGATTTTCTACAGGCTGCGTTTTTTCTGTTTCAGGTGCATCAATATCTTTTTCCATTTCAGTTCCTTATTCAAAATCAATTTCAGAAAGTTTTCCAATCAGCGGAGTGCCCACAATATGCTTTACAAGCGGAGTCTTTATAAGGAATGGCGAAACATATTTTCGCCATAACATTATGAGTACACGGAAAATGATGAAAAGCGGAATGTAAATTGCAAGGGAAAATGCAAAACTTCCCATTACAATCGTATTATTGAATTTCGTAAATCCTACAAAGGGAATATCTATGAGTCTTGCAAAGATATTTACAAACCGGTCCATATTCAGTATCGCGTAACCCATCTGGTCAAAAAAAGGATCCAGACGCCATGCAAACTGGGAAACAATGATTATGGTAATTGCCTGGAAAGGCTTATTAATCCGCACAAAAAGGAAAAATACCAGAATCAGATACCATAAAACATTATTTTTAGGCATGAAGCCCAGCATTACACCAAGACAGGCTGCATGGGCAATTTCAGAAGGATTGGTATTGGCGTTAAGGGCCTTTAAAAATTTCAGGATTGTAGTAAGCATCCAGACCTCCAAAAAAAAACAGCTTTTTCAAGCTGTTTTATGGAGTATATCGGACTTGAACCGACCACCTGCTGATTGCGAACCAGCTGCTCTACCAGATGAGCTAATACCCCGTTTCTTAAATTATATAATACTTGATTCTGATTGTCGAGTTTCCAGCTATGGCACAATTATAAAAAGCAGTTATAGGCATCTCTGGAAACAGCCGCAGGAATCAGTCCAGCTGCTTTATCTGTTCAAGCAGTGCAGGTACATCGTAAATTGAAGCAGCCCGTAATGTCCGCCCCGGATGTGGCGGTATTCCTTTGAATGCGGAAGAGGAATCAGGGTCAAGATGATGGCCGTTTTTGCTTCCCATAAGGACAGCGGTTCCACCCATTGCTTCATAACCGTCAGTGTATTTATACAGATCGTCAAAGAATACGGTATTGTCTATATTACCGCCACATTTTTCCAATGCTGTCCGGTATGCCCCGGGATATGGCTTTCCTTTTAGCCCGCAGTCCCTTATGTCGCACACACAGTCAAACAGGTCACGGATTTTCAATTTTGAAAGAACCCGCTCTGCATGTTCCCTGGGCGCATTCGTATGGACAATCTTCGGAATTTTTATAGATTCAAGCAAAGGCCTGAGCCGTAAATCTTCTTCAAGTTCGTCAGCTTCATTTTCCGGATGCACTTTTGAAAAATAAGTTTCAATATCAGTAAGGCCTTCGCTCCTGAGCCATTCCAATGTGGTACTGAATTTCTTTATGCGCCCCTCCCGTATCTTGAGGCCTTCTTCATAAGAAACTCCAAAGAATTCGGCAACACAGCTCATCATGCGGAATGTGATTCCGGCATCCATTTTTGCATCAGGAGAATATAATGTATTATCAAGGTCAAATATAAGATGTTCAATTTTCATAAGAATTACCAAAAAAAGGCAGCAGACAATCCAGCTTATGGGAATCAGTCTGCTGCCTTTCATTATACCTCAATATCTGAAATTTGCAATTTTTAGAGGCTATGTACGTATTTAATGTTGCTAGAAAAGTATTTGATATAATATTAATTTTAATGGTGACAGATTCAGTCGGTCATGCTGAACCTGTCTCAGCATCTGTCCTGTTACAAAGAAACTCCCTTCCGCCTTTATCAGCACAGAGTGCAATGTCAACGGCTTCCATACCACTCATTGTATTTTTCCATGCATTCGTCAAAATCTTTCTGCTTCATCATCTTTACATTTTCCTTTTTGGAAAGTGAAGGATCCGGAAAGACAGGTTTCAGGAAATGTACGGTAAATTTCCGTTTTTCAATTCCATTAGAAAAATATTCACCGGTTTTTGTAAAGGTTATGAACGCCGGAACTACAGGCACATTGTTTTCCACTGCGTAATGGAATGCGCCATCCATAAAAGGACGGGGTTTTTCGTAGCACCACCATTCTGAGCCCTCTGGAAAAAAAAGCACGCCGGTTCCCTTTTTGAGGTAATAAGACACCGCGTTTCCAAAAGCCTTGATGACACCACGGGTATTCTTAAACGGCATGATTCCGTCGGCACGCATCAGTTCCCCAAGGGCATCCTTACGGTTATTGAAATCAGCAGTCATTATCTGGAGCCGGCGGTTACCGCTGTGCTTTAATGCCCAGATCATTACAAGGCCGTCAAATTTATTTATATGGTTGCATGTATAGACTGCACCTTTTATTCCTTTAAGGTTTTCCTGCCCCGTAATTCCTGCCTTAAAAACTTTGCGGCACAGGTTTTCCGTAAAAGGATTAAGGAAAGTAAGTTTAAGCCACAGATATTTCAACTTTAAAAGCGGTCCCGGAATATATGGGAAATTTTCATCCACAGGAGCACATTCATCATATGCAATCGGGTCAAGGTGGTCAGAAAAACGGCCTTCGCTTTCGGCCACCTTGATTTTTTCCAATACATCCGGCGTGGTTTCTGCAAGGAAAGTAAAATCCATAATTTCCTTAACCTTCTACTTCCACACGGGCAATTTCTTTCCAGTCTAAAGTCTTCCGGCAGAAAATTGCATGAATCTCAATCGGAAGGTAGCCCATATAGAACAACGGATGTACAAAGAGCACATCCAGCCACTGGAATGGATTCATTTTCAGCGCCTTGCGGTCCGCAATAAGTGCAATAAGTGTAGGAACAAAGAATGTAAAATAAATCTCTGCAAGTCCCTGCAGCGCAATTTTGAACATTTCAACGGAATTTCCATTTCCCTTCAGGTAATAGAAAAGTCCCATTCCTGCATGGAATACAGTAAGACCTGCCAATGCAGCCATGAATGCGTAAACTATCCAGAGGCAGAACATGAAATAGTTATTGACCATTGCCTTGAAACCTTTCCTTTCAAAGAGACGCTTTGCAAAAATGAAATCTGCGTGAGTAAGGCCTTCCATCCATCTTGAACGGCGCTTGTCAGTTTCCTTAAGACTCGGGCTTTCTTCAATGTAGAATTCTGCATGGCTGTAATAGAATGTCTTGTAATCATTTAATGCACAGTCACGCTGCAGTTCCATGTCTTCCGTCAAAGTACTGCGGTGGATCCAGCCATCCCATTTTTCGATGATGTGAGCCTTAAGCAGGATTCCTGTAGTGATTGTCATTGTAGTAACATCATGACTGCTCTTCCATACATTTCCAAGGGCATCCATAAATGACCAGATGAGGCAGTTGCAGTCTGTTACAAGATTCCTGTCCTTCTTTGCACCAAGATAGAAATTCTTAATGAGCTTCTTTGAGTTTATTACATCAGCACCGGAAGCCATTGCATTATTCATTTCTTCCATAAAAGACGGTGTCAGTACGCAGTCAGCATCCACAATAAGGAATGCATCATACTTTCCAGGATGCCGGTGAAGTATTTCGTGGAAACCGTAATTAAGGCAGTCACCTTTACAGCGCTGGTTCTGGTCAACGAAAACTTCTGCACCGGCTTTTTCTGCATAACCGATTACAGGATCATCAGGCTCTTTTACAACGACAAAAAAGTCATAGCAGCTGCGGTCATATGTCTGGTTATTCAGGGATTCCAGAAGCGGAAGGATTGTCTTTCCTTCGTTCCTTGCAGGAATCAGAAGTGCAAGCTTGTTTTTCTTTTCGTTATGCAGGCGTTCCTGCTTTTTGAAAGCGGAAAAATAAGCCCAGATACGTGGAAAATACAGTACGATGAAAATCAACGTAACAAATTCCAGGGAATTCAGATTAAAAATAAGGTCAACCGGATTAAACATAACTCCTCCATCTGATAACGTAAAGTTTCAGGACTCCGTGTTTTTGTATTTAAGATATTCTTCAAGAATATCATCGTAAGCGTGGATTTTATAAACTGAATGCATCCGTTCAATTTCCCACGGCTTTATATTTACTGTGTGGTAAAAAGGAAACAGACGGATTGATTTTGAAAAATGCTGGATTACAGTATTCTTGTGGAGCATCCGCTGCTCGTTGAATCTTGTTGAAAAAAACTTCTTCTTTGGAACCACTCTGTTCAAGGCTGTCTGGTCAGGAAAGAACATTTTCTTTGTCCTGCACCATTCCCGTACACGGCCGAAAAATCCGTTTTCCTTTATAAGCTTCATATTAAGCAGGAGGACGCCGGCATTCTGGTACGTCGGGAACAGAAAGAATTTGCCAAGGTAATCTATGGCAGCTGCGTATTCATAGCCGTCAATGTCAGTTTCAAAAACTTCCGTAATGTCGCCGTGGGCTATGGTGTCAGTATCCATGTAAAGGAGTATGTCAGGAATATCCGGAACGAAATCCGCAAAAAGCCGGACCAGTGTATAAGGTCCGTAATTTGTAGCAAGATTCGGGGAACCTTCCATTTCTTTTTTGAATACGTCTGTAACGTCCACAAGATGGATGCAGCTGTCATCATTTACCTTACGGATTATTCCTTCAAGGAATTTCACCTGGGATTCACTTACAGGAATGTATTTTTCATTCATATCCTGCAGGTCCATGGTAAGGACATAGACATCTAAGGGAAGTTTTACATATTTGATTATGGAAAGGAGGGAAATCAACATTCCGTCAAAAACCTTTACATTTCCACAATACATCAAAGGGACTTTTTCCAATTTCATTTTTCTCTCCAAAAAATAAAATGTCACACTATTCAAGCGGTTTACTGCACATGGACATACCGGATGTATTCATAATTTGAATTCTTACTCCGTTCCAGCATGGTCCGGTAGACTTTATCCCTCAGATTCTGGACAGCCTCTTTTTTAGAAAGAGATTCATCCGGAAAAAACGGGCCGTCTACATAAGCCGTAATGCCAGGAATACTGGTAAAATGCCGTTTTCTATAAGTTACTGTAAAACAATAAGTTCCGGCACCATAAGAACATGGAAACCTGAATGAATCAGCTTTGAAATTCCTTATTCCTGTAAAATACGGCCATATATGGGCTTCAGGATAAATTACGATGCATTTCTTATTTCCGATGCATTTTTCCATATGAGCCATGAAATTACGCATTCCGGCAAGTTTGTTTGGAAGCGGAAAAGCTCCCAGCATCTTCATTACATTCTGGGTTCCCGGAAGCGACACATTATCAGCATTTACCACCACGGAACAGCCCCGGGGAAAAGCAATAACGGTAGGCATAAAGCCGTCTGCCGGAATCTGAGTATGGTTTGCGTAAAGGAAAAAAGGTTTTCCCTTTGCGGTCTTCAATACTTTGCGGTTCACGACCTTAAAGCCGAAATACAGTTTCATGAATGCCCAGGCCAGTGGCGTTGCAATGAGCCTGTATAAGACAAAGGCAGCCAGATGCCACAAGAAGTTCTTTGGACTGTATACGAAATTCTGGTCGATATCGATTGTGTTCCGTACTACGCCGGAAAATTCATCATTCAGTTCATCAGAATAATATCTCGTGCTTCTCTCCATATCAGACACCATATCCTGTTTTTTGTTGCATTTTTTTCAGACAGATTTTATCAATTAGCAGAAATCAACGCAATATGAAACAAATCATGCGATATCATGCAGATTCTTGCAAATTCCCGGAAGGAATGTATATAATCATGGCTGTGTCCGTAAAAAATGTTGCTGAAAAATCTGCATTACCGTGGAAAATGCGCCTGCGTGTAAAGCACGCTGCCCCTCCGGTGCAACAAGTTGCAATATCGGCCTTTCGCCTTCGAAGCACAGCTTCTCGGAGACTCGCTAAAAAGTCATTCGCAAAATTGATATTTTACTCATAGATTTTTTATAGGAGTGTTTATGAATCATTTTTTTTGTATTATTTATAGAAAGAAAACAATTTTTCTTGTCATGCTGGTATTTTCTGTCTGCAGAATGAATGTTTTTCCGGCAGAAAACCTTACTCCGGCCGAAGAAGCTGCCATTCAGGGTGTAATGGACTTCCGCCTTACACTGGCATCACTGGATCCTGCCATAGCAATAGAAAGGACTGATGCATACCGGAAGGAGGTAATGGCAAATGCAGAATCCCAGGCGCTTTCTGACGAAACAATCCTCATACTCGACACATTTCTTGCACTTGAAACCTATAATTATCTTTACGAAAGGAACCAGAGCGATCCGGCCATAAGGGAACTGATAGTTCCTCAGGTGGAAAAAATTGATGAGTGGTTTTCCACACATCAGGATGAAACCATAAATAAGTGGCTTTACTGCATTGCAGGCGACGCAATTTCGTGTTCCATGGCTTTCATGCCAAAAACAAAGGCCATGAAACGGGGATTACAGATAAAGGAACACTATTTAAAGGCACTGGAGCAGGATGAAAATTTCGTTTACTGCCTCATGAACTGCGGACAGTGGTTTTTCCAGGCACCGGCCATCGGAGGCGGAAGCAAGTCCAAGGCAAAGGGATTTTTTGAAAAAGCAGAAAGACTGGCATCTACCCGGGCTGAAAAATATTATTCAAAGATTTTCTTGAGCCAGTTTTATTTTGATGCAGGAAATATGGAAGAATGCAGGAAACTGCTTGACGCCGCAACAGAAATAGTGCCGGAAAGCAATTACATAAAACAGATTAAAGCCGTAAACAGCGTTGGTGCAAGCCTGTTTTACTATGTAGTTCACCGTCCTGAAGTAAACAGGAAACTGGCAAAAAGTGATGCCCGATGACGGAACTGGACGCAAAGCGTGCAGGATGAATTTCCGCAGCCGGAAGATACTGCCATAGATTTGACATAAAACACAATCAGTCATAGAATGGAAATTAGTACAACATGGCATCTCTAAAAAATACTTTTTAGAGATGCCTGACGAGCTTAAAGCCTTGAAATTTCAAGGCTTTAGACATCGCATTTTCAAAGTTACCTCTAAAAATTGAAATTTTCAGAGGTTCCCAACAGATTTTTATTTTAGGGGAAATACAATGGGTCTGTCACTTGCAGAAAGATACAAGGATTATTTTGAAGCACTGAGGAATTATTCACACGCAGCAGCAAAAATAGATGAAACTACAGTTTATCAGAAGGCGAATTTTGATACACAGAAAATAATGTTCTCAATGCTGGAAGAAATCATGCTTCCGGGGTCAAGACTGGAAGGAAAGGAAAATTTCAAGGCATTTTATGACGCAGTAAAGGGCGGAAAAAGCGGCCTTATCCTGATGGAACATTATACGAACATGGACCTGCCGGAAATCATTTATCTTCTTGCAAAAGAAGGAAGTGACTGGGCAAAGGACTTTTCTTCAAGAATTGTTGCCATTGCAGGAATGAAGCTGAACGAAGCTGATCCTATTGTCCGCGCATGGGCAGAAGGTTTTACCCGGGTTGTAATTTATCCAAGCCGCAGCCTTGATTCGGTACAGGGAAGCGAAGAGGAAAAAAAGGCGGAAGAACAGAAAGCAAGGAAAATCAATCTTGCAGCAATGCGTGCAATGGATACATGCAAAAAGAATGGTGAAGTAATACTTGTATTCCCGTCAGGAACAAGATACAGACCTGGAAAACCGGAAACAAAACGCGGACTCCGTGAAATCGACAGCTACCTGAGGATGTTCGATGTCATGCTGCTGGTTTCCAACAACGGAAACTGCCTCCGCATCAATCCTGAAAACCCGGATGACATGCTGGCCGATGTAGTTGAAGAAGATGTAATCATCCATACAGCAAGTCCGGTAATTGACTGTAAGGCATTCCGCAAGGAAGTCTTGGATTCACTTCCGGCTGATGAAGCTGATCCAAAACAGAAGACCATTGACCGTGTCATGGAAATTCTTGAAGAACAGCACGAAAAAATAGAGAAAATCCGGCTCCAGTAGCCTGAGGAACGGGATGGGGAAAACCGGTTTTTCCAAAGGCTCCCGGAAAGAAGCTGCCAGATTCTGTTACAAAAACAGTAAATCAGGTGGCTTTTTTTTTTCAAATTATTGGATAAAAATTCTAAAAGTGATATTCTGAAAGGGAATGATAATTTTTTATTATAAATAGAGGAAAGAATTATGGACTTTGTAAAGGAACTTGAAAAAAAGGCTGCAGCTGCAGGAAAAACAATCGTTCTCTGTGAAGGCGAAGACAAGCGCGTTGTTGAAGCTGCTGCAAAAATCGTAAAGGAAGGAATTGCAAAAATCATCCTTCTCGGAAAGAAGGAAGAATGTGAAAAGCTCGTTCCGGGCGTAGACCTTTCAGGAGTAAATGTAATTGACCCTGCAACTGATGCAAATGCAGATAAGTATGCAGAACTCCTGTTCAAGGCCCGGGAAGGAAAAATCAACAAGAAGACTGGTGCTCCAGAATATGCAGATGTAGCCAGTGCTAAGGCAGCAATCCTTAAAGATTACACAATGTATGGTGCATTGATCCTTAAGGCAGGAGAAGCAGACGGTTTCGTTTCTGGTGCATGCCACTCAACTGCAAACACACTCCGCCCTGGACTTCAGGTTATCAAGACTGCACCTGGATTCAAGACAGTTTCTTCATGTTTCATCATGGTGGCTCCTGAATCTGGAAACAAATACGTTCCGGAAGGTGTTGCAGTATTCGGTGACTGTGCAATCAACATTGAACCATCAGCAGAAGAACTTTCTGACATAGCAATTGCTTCTGCTGATACAGCAAAAAAGATTGCAGGAATTGAACCTCGTGTAGCAATGCTTTCTTTCTCAACAAAGGGAAGCGGAAACGATGCAAAATACTATGACACAGTTTCAAAAGTACAGCAGGCAACAGCACTTGCAAAAGAAAAGGCTCCGGACCTTGCACTTGACGGTGAATTCCAGTTTGATGCTGCCGTAGCTCCTGAAGTTGGAGAACTCAAGGCTCCAGGATCAAAAGTTGCAGGTCACGCAAACGTATTTATTTTCCCTAACATCAACGCAGGAAACATCGGCTACAAAATCTGTCAGCGCATGGGCGGATGGATGGCTATCGGTCCTGTATGTCAGGGATTTGCAAAACCACTCAACGACCTTAGCCGTGGATGCAATGTAGACGACATCGTAGCAACAGTTGCCGTAACAGCATTACAGGCATAAATAATTCCGCAAGATTAAGGAACTGCTTATAAAGCAAGCGGCTGATAATGTCCAGGCATTACGGCCGCTTTTTTTTGTCCGGTGCAAAGGCAAATACTCATCCAACCGGTGCCCTGCTGATGTTGAAGGAACCATCTTCCGTATTTATTTCTGCGTACACATTCCGCAACATCGGTTCTGAATCAAGGAACAGGAGGACAGTGCCGCCGGCAGTTTTGTAAATGCGTTCTTCATCCACCACCGCTGAATGCCCTACTGCCTGATTCCAGCCCGGCAGCGGAAAGAGTTTCAATGAATCAGGACGGATCCACAACGGGTTCTGGGTCACTTCATCTCCAGCCGGATCAGTTCCGCAGAATTTTATGCAGGAAAAATCACCGGAATGAAATTCCATGTTCATATGACGGAAAGCCTTGCTGCACTCTTCCCTGCTGATTTCTGCATCTGTTTCATTACTAAGAATCCGCTTGAACCATATTTCTGAAACTCCGGCGTGGGTAAAAAGCCAGCTGCCTTCCGTAAAGAAAATATCAATATTTACCAGCTCATCAAGAATGAGCTTCCGGATTTCGTATGCATGTTCTTCCTGCCATTTGTACATTTCGGCCAGCAGGTAATTTGCATCATGATTTCCAAGAAGGACTGAAACCTTTCCGCTGTTTTGATTCTTTAGTTTCATTACATCCAGAAAATTTTTTTTCTGGGTTTCATAGTCTTCGTCACCGTGGTCAAAAAAATCTCCAAGGAAAATTACTTTCTCAAAGTCATTAATTTTTTCTTTTGCAATTGCTAACGGTGCCGGACTTCCGTGGCTGTCTGCAACGGTTAAAATTTTCATCCTTCATTCTTCCTATAAACACTCAATGAACGAAACTTCAATTTCGAGTTTCAATTAATTGAAGTTCCGTTTTTAAAAAGTACGATACAAGAGATGGAAAAGCCGTTCCGGGATTCCCCCACAGGTAACATGCGCAGCACAAGGGTACCGCGGAAGACTTTTTTCATCTGGGTTCCAGCCGTAAGGATCTTTTCTGCAAATCCTTCAATATTTTCAAGAAACGGCATTCAGGCTTCTCAGCAAAGCATCAAATTTGAAGATGATTTTTTTTACTGACAGTAAGTATCACCGTGATTTTATCATCATAACAGATTCGTTTAATTAGCACAAACTAACTTATTGACAATAAAGAAAAAAAAGTATATCGTCTACCCATTGGAATTAGATATGGCTAACTATTGTAAACTTAGTGAAACTTTTATAAAATCCATAGCCCCCACCTTGTGCGGAATAAAACCGGCGAATCTTTTCAGCCTGTCTGCAAAGGATTTTTCAGAATCCATCGTAAGGCAATGGAAGTACAAAATTGAAAAACAGAATTTATGTCTTGTGTCATTCAGAACTTCCATAAACCGATGGATGTTTTTTATCTATGACCTGGCCTGGATCAGGAAACTGCTTTCCGATGACCTTATCCAGGCATATCTCCGTGGCAAAGGATATTCTGATCCTCTGGATACATTAAAGACGCTGGATGAATTATTTTCCCGTCTGAAAAAACATACAGGTTTTCCTCATGAAGTCGGACTTTTTCTGGGCTATCCATTTGAAGATGTAATAAGTTTTGAACAGAACAGCGGCCACAATTGCAAATACTGCGGGTTCTGGAAATCCTACACAAATCCTTCTGCAGCGGAACTTTGCTGCAGACAGTACAAAATGTGCAGTCAGATGTGCAGACAATGGTTTGAAGAGGGACTGTCAGTTCCCCAGATAATAAAACAATACAAGGAAACAGTAAAGAGAGCTGTTTAAAGTGAGGTACATATGAAAGTTGCAGTAATTTATGCAAGTACGACCGGTAATACGGAAGCTATGGCAAATGCAGTTAATGAAGCTGCCAGCGCAAAGGCAAAAGTTGTTTTTGGAACGGCTTCCAGTACAGATGCAGGTTCAGTTCTGGAATGTGATGTAATTCTTTTGGGTAGTCCGGCAATGGGTGATGAAGTCCTGGAAGATTCCATGGAAGAATTCTACACAACTATAGAAAGCGGACTTAGTGGAAAGAAGGTCGGACTCTTCGGTTCTTATGACTGGGGCGATGGACAGTGGCTCAGGGACTGGGAAGACCGCGTAAAGTCGGCCGGAGCAACAGTAACGGAAAGCCTTATGGTTCATCTTACGCCGGAAGCAGAAGATATTGAAAAATGCAAGTTATGGGCTGCAGCCGCAATATAAATGAAACTCTGAAAACCGGGAGATGTCATATAAGCCCCTGAAATGAATTCAGAGTGACCTGTTCAGTCTGTCATGTTCATTTCGGTCCGTCATGCTGAACCCGGTCCGGCATCTGATTTGTTACCAAAAAAAATCCCGGATCAAGTCCGGGATGACGGAACCAGGCCGGAATGATGCCTGATCATTCCAAAGCGGATTTTAAGGCAGATACATTTTTTTCCATTACGGAAATATAGGAAATTCCTTCTGAAATCTTTTCAGCGGAAACGGACTGCATTGAATCAAATGTAACCAAGTCTTTTACTTTGCGGACAGATGTTTCGCCTGTCAGCTTTGCAATTTTTTTATCAGAACCATCAATGACACAGATTGAATTAAGTTCCAGTTCATCAATTTTGTCTGCAAGATATTTTATGGTCTTGAAGCTTGCATCACTTTCCGTTGAGCAGCCTGGGAATGCGGCATAATAGTCAAGGCCGTAATCATCAACAAAATAACGGAATGGAAAGCGGTCGGCAAACAGAAGGCATTTTTTGGAGCCAGATGTAACAGCCGAGGCTGCAGCGGCATTAAGGGATTCCAGTCTTGCGGTGTAGTCAGCGGCATTATGTTCAATCAGCTGGGCAGATCCTGAATCAATTTCTGAAAGGACTCCTGCAATCTTTTTACAAAGGAAAACGGCATTTCGGAAAGAAAGCCAGATATGTTCATCATATGCTTCTTCCTCTTCTCCCTCATCGCACTCCATGCCTTCGCGAAATTCCTCTTCTTTGGCAAGAGAGCCAAGGGTTTCCATAAGATTAAGGACACGTTGTTTTTTATTGCCACCCTGCTTCAACACATCTGTCACCCAGGCATCAGATTCGCCACCGATATAGATGAAAAGATCTGCAGAAGAAATCTTTATTATGTCATCCACAGTAGGAGTGTAATTATGCAGATCCGTTCCACCTTTTATCAAAAGTGAAACATCAAGATTTTCATCACCGAATGCAATATTACGGGTCCAGTCATAAACCGGAAAAACCGTACAGACGACTTTTATTTTTTTTGAATCCTCACCGGAATTTTTTCCGCAGGCTGCAAAGAAAAACAGCGGCAGTAAAACGACAATCGTAAAAAACTTTTTCATTAAATTCTCCGTTAAAAATTTGACTAAACATCAGCGCATGAAAACAAACAGAAACAGCGCTCCATAGTCAACGTAAATAATAGTCATAACAGATTGAAAAAAACAAGTAGGGAGCGACGGCGGCAGCTGGAAAAACTCACGAGGTGAGTTTTTAGCGAGTCTCCAAGAAGCCGTGCTTCGAAGGCATAAAGGAGCGACGGCGGCAGCTGGAAAATCGCGGAAGCTATTTTAGTGGAATGCTATGATTTTGAAGTCAGGAAAAAAGTGGTACCCTGATCCGGCGGAATCAGTTTTGATGATGTGGAAAAAGGCTATGTCCACAAATTTCGAGTTTCAATTAATTTCAAGTGCCGGGGTGTGAAAATTACAATGCAAGAGATGCAAAACCGGAGTCAGGGTTCCCGGCGCAAGGATTTTTTTCTGTCAATCCTGCAATATTTTCAAAACACGACATTCAGCTATGTAGAATTAAATGCATGATAATGGAAAATGCACCTGTCCCAAAAGTACAGTTCATAGTGGCATTCCAATCCTGAATCTCTACACTGTATCTGGTATAGATGCTGAAACTGTTACCCTGAATTTATTTCAGGGTCAGCATGACATGGACTTATTGGACATCTCCGCATTTTCCACGCTGGTGCAGATTTTTTTTGCACCAGTTTTTTACAGACGCAGCCAATTGATTTATACGGCCTGGCTTTCTACATGGTGCAGGATTCCGTTCTGGTATGCATAACTGAAAATGATTTCTGCAATGTCACCCAGCGGTTTCTTTACTGCAAGCGGCTGGTCAAAACCAAGATTATACATGAACGACATAAGTTCCTTTGTTGCTTCCGGATTCCAGAGTTTTGCATTATCAATATTGATGTAAGTACATCTTTCTGAATCGGCAATTGCCTTGATGTGGCGGTTCATTTCTTCGTATGCTGCACTTCCCTTTGCATCAACATTGGAAACCAGAGCTACCCTTCTTTCCTTTGACTTTGCAAGATTTATAAGGTCGAGATACTTTATGTCAAACTCTGCGGAATTCTTCTGGAACATATCCAGGTCTTCTGCACCGATATGGAAAATCACTGCTTCCGGATTTACAGGTTCAACCTGGGTTACAAAATTTTCCTTTGCATTTTTCAATGAAAGGTTGAACACACTTCTGTTGTACATCCTGAAAGTGAATTCATAATCCTGTGCAATTTCTGTTACAGGAATCACCTTATCAAGACTTCCTCCAAACAAAACTACTGAATCATTTTTTTCCATCTTTGCTGCCATTGGTTCTGACCTCCTGTCCAATTTGCGGTTTCTGAAATATACCAAAAGATTTATGCTTACTATAAATAAGTTCAGGAAATAAACTACAAGTACATAATTAATCTGATGATTAACGAACTTTGCAGTGATTCCTGCCAGATATCCTGTAATTATAAGCAGGATGAATGCAAGGCTGGTTCCTTTTGCAGAACGTGCCTTATAAGCCTTCATTACATTCATTGGCCATGAAAAGCCAAAGCATACCAGCATTGCCGATTCAAATATTGAACCCATTTTCTAATCCTCCAAGATTTTTACTTTTGTGATTCGTGTTCTTTTATGTTTCACATCATATCAGGAATTTTTCTGCATTCAATTTTTTGAAAGATAAAAACACGGAATTGGTTTTTACGGATATTTTTTTTAGTTAAAAAAGGTTTTCATAATTTTTTTATCTGTTATATTTATAAACGTGAAAACAAAAGCTTCAAAGAAAAGTTCCCTCAATACATTAAGGAAAGAAATACAGCGGACCCATCTTGTACTGATCGTCATCATTACAATCTTACTCAGTTCAGGAAGCGCATTCATTGATATAAATGCAAACGGAAAGAACCTGGACCAGAACCTGCTCAACACATCAAATTTAATTTCGCGGCTTTACGGTTCAATAAAAAATTACAGCCGTGATGAAATGACAAGCTATTTAAATTCTGTCTGCAGCGAACTTCCAGATGTGGACGTAATTTCAATTGTCGATTCCCACGGCATAAGGCTTTACCACACCAACAACAGCCTCATCGGAACTTTTTACGACGGAAAGATACCGGACTTTACAGGCAGCCGGACAGACCTGCATATTGTAGAAGAGAACGGGCCTTCGGGACCACAGCGGAGGATTTATTCTGCAATTTATGACGGACAGGAAAATTACTGCGGATTCATCATGACAATAATATTGAAGACTTCAATCAGATCAGTAACGGACAGGACGGTACTGCTTTTCATAACCGTAACGTTGGCCGCAATCCTTATCGAAATAATGATTTCCGGAACATTTTCAAGAAGGATAAGGCAGAAACTTTTAGGTTACGAACCTGACACTTTTTCTTCAATGTTCATGGTACGGGACAACATCCTTGAATCAATCCAGGACGGAATCATTGCAGCAGACAGCAGCAGGAACATTGAGTTTCTGAATAAGGCTGCAAAAAAAATCCTGAACTGGCAGGAAAATGAAAAAATCAACCTGATAAAACAGAAAGTATTTACGGAAAAAATCCTTACAAAAACACTGACGGAAGGAGAATCCATAATCGGGATGCAGGAAAAGACACAGGATGGAACCGAACTTATGATTGACTGCATTCCGGTAAAGAAAGATGGAAAAATCACCGGAGCTGTTGCAATCCTCCACGACCGGACTGAATATACAAAATTAATGGAAGACCTTTCCGGAACAAAATATCTTGTAGACTCCATGCGTGCAAACAATCATGATTTTACAAACAAGCTTCATGTAATCCTGGGGCTGATCCAGATTGGTGAATACGACAAGGCTGTTTCTTACATAGAAAATATTTCCATAATCCAGCGGGAGACTTTGAGCAAAGTAATGCATTCCGTAGACAATGCTTCTTTTGCAGCCCTCCTGATTGGAAAAATTGCACGGGCCTCAGAATGCAACGTAAAGTTCATCCTGAAAGAAGGAATCCATTTTTCCGATAAAGACATCCAGATTCCATCAGAAGCACTGGTTACCATTGTTGGAAACCTTATTGACAATGCGCTTGATTCAATGAACATGACACAGATTGCAAATGACTGCTTTAACGGATACGCAAGGGAATTGGTTTTTGGTGCATTCAGTAAAGCCGGTGAATTACTTATCAGTGTTACAGACAACGGATGCGGAATTCCAGATTCAATAAAAGAAAAAATTTTTGACAATGGATTTTCTACAAAAGGAACTTCAAGAGGCGTTGGACTTTATCACACAAAACAGCTGGTTGAATCTCTTGGCGGAAAGATATATTTTGAATCACAGGAAAATGCAGGAACCACTTTTATAGTAAGCTTCAGGAAAAATCAGGATGGAGGCACCGCATGACATACAAGGTTCTGATTGTTGACGATGACCCGATGGTTGCAATGATAAACGGACAATATGTCCAGAAAAACAAAATGTTCCAGACTGCAGGCACATGCAGGAACGGACAGGAAGCTCTGGCATTTCTTGAAGAAAATGAAATTGACCTTGTAATCCTTGATGTATACATGCCGATTATGGATGGAGTTGAAACGCTGAAACAAATCCGCGGAAAAAAAATCAACACGGAAGTAATCATGGTGACAGCAGCCAATGATACGGACACACTGGAAAACACAATGCACCTTGGCGTCATAGATTACCTGATAAAACCCTTTGCCTATGAACGGTTCCAGATTGCATTGGAAAAATTCATTGCAAAGACAAGCGCATTAAAAGGTACAGGTGTCCTTGACCAGAATCTGGTGGACAGCATAATTTCCATTCCACGGAGAAGCCAGAACCAGAAAGACTATCCGAAAGGAATCCAGAAAAAAACATTGCAGCTTATAATAGATTTCCTGAAAGACAAAGAAACATGGATTGATGGCGACAGCATTGCAGAAAACACAGGACTTTCAAACGTCACAGTCCGCCGGTACATGAATTACCTTGTCCAATCAGGGAACATACAGGAAAGCATAAATTACGAAACAGGCGGACGGCCACGGATGTTGTACAAGTCAGCTGCGCTTCCACACTAAACATCAGGAACAAAAATGAACAGAAATGAATTGCATGAATCCATAATAAAAAACTCACAGATAACATTTGCACGCAGCGGCGGAAACGGCGGACAGAATGTAAACAAAGTGAACACAAAAGTACATCTTGCACTGCCTTTAGAATCACTAGGCGGAATTACGGAAGAAGAAAAACTCATGCTGCGCACCAGACTTTCTTCTATCATCAACAAAGAGGGATTTATTTTTATTGATGTTGACAAAGAAAGATTCCAGGAACGGAACCGCACAATTGCACTTGCAAGGATTGAAAACAGAATATTGCAGGCACTGCAGGTCCAGAAAAAAAGGATAAAGACAAAACCCACAAAAGCCAGCAAAGAACGGAAATTGAAATTAAAAAAAATCAGATCCGAAATAAAAAAGAACCGGGAAAAAATATTTTAGAATAGGCTATGTCCGTAAAAAGTGTTGCCTCTTTCGCCTTCGAAGCATAGCTTATCGGAGACTCGCTCAAAACTCACCTCGTGAGTTTTGCCGGCTGCCGCCGTCGCTCCCTTCCGCCTTCGAAGCTCAGCTTCTCGGAG
>JAZLGS010000064.1:0-46515 GCA_045616425.1 Treponema sp. | reverse complement strand
CAGAATCCTTTTATTGCTGTAAGTGTTGATATGCTTGATACGGGCGTTGATGTACCTGAAGTTGTAAATCTTGTTTTCTTTAAGAAAGTAATGAGTAAGATTAAGTTCAATCAGATGATTGGTCGTGGTACTCGTCTTTGTCCTGACCTTGCCTGTAGTGATGGTGAAAATGGAATTTATGAAGGAAAGAAATACTTTTACATTTTTGACTGGCTTAGAAATTTTGAATTTTTTAGAGTACATAAAGATGGAGTTAAAGGTTCTGAAACTACCAGCCTTACAGAAAGTATCTTTATTCGCAGAATTGAACTTATTAAGGAATTACAAAGCTATGAGTTCCAGACTCCTGAATATGAATCATTCCGAAATGAACTTACAGGTATTGTTCATAAACAGATTTCAGAGTTGAATTTGGAATTGACTCCTGTACACCTTGTTCGACAGCATGTTTTGAAATTCCAGAATATTGAAGCATTCAAGAATCTGGAAGAATCTGATGTAGATAATCTTTCAAAACACGTAGCAGGACTTGTTTATATGGATGAGTCTGATTTATACGCAAAAGGTTTTGATAACATTGTGTATGGCCTTGAAGTTCTTAAAATGCAGAAAAAAACTTATTCCAGGCAGCAAGCTGAAATTGTAAAAGATGCTCAATTGCTTTTAAAAAATAAGGCTACTATTGACCAGGTTAAGCAGCAGATTCCGTTACTTACTCGTATAATTGATGATTCATATTTCCCAAATGCAACAATCCTTAATCTTGAAGAAATGAGAAATCAGATTAGAGATTTGATTAAGTTCCTTGTAGAAAGCAAGCGTAAGAAGGTTCGCTACACGGATTATGTTGATACAACTTTGTACATTGGCGAAGGTGAACCTGTATATACTGCAGATAATTTTGAAGCTTATCAAAAGAAAGTAAATTCTTACATTAATGAACATCTGGAAGATGAAGCTATTTTCAAACTCCGAAATAATGTAAAGCTTTCTCAGTCAGATTATGACAAACTTAATGAAGTATTCACAAAAGAATTAGGCAGTCAGGAGCAGTTTGATAAAATTAGAGATGGTAAGCCTTTAGGTGTTTTTGTTCGTTCTATTGCAAAGATGGATAGAAAAGCAACAAATGAAATGTTTGCAGACTTTATTGCAGAATTTAATTTGAACATTAAACAGATTGAATTCGTGAAGGTAATTGTAGAAAACATTATTGAGCAAGGTGAAATCAATCTTGAACGTCTCGGTTCTGGTAAACCTCCATTTGACAGACCAGGTAAACTTTTCAGTTTGTTTGGAATGGATGCTCAGAAACGATTGATTACTATTATTCGTACTGTGAATGATAATGCACGTGCGGCGTAAACAATGCTAGATGTAAATTTTACCGCCTTTTGACATTGCAAAAATAATTGTGTAGTATCTAAATTACCCGACACTTGCAATTAATTGAAATTCGAAATTGGTGGTAAATTATGATTGAATTGAACAGTGCACAGAGAAGAAAATTAAGCTATATTGCTACAAAACTGAATCCTGTTGTTATGGTTGGATCGGCAGGGCTTACTGACGGTGTAAAGAAAATGGTTTCTGATTCCCTTGCAGCCCACGAGCTTATTAAAGTAAAATTTGTTGATTTTAAGGATGAAAAACAGGAAATTACTCGGGAAATCTGTAATGCCTGTGATGCAGCCCTTGTGAGAATTATTGGAAACATTGCAATCCTCTACAAAAAGTCTGAAGATCCTGACAAGCAGAAAATCGAACTGTAAAAAACTGCTAGTAATAGTACCGGAAAATCGTTATAATAAGTTTCCGGTATGAGTACAAAAGCGTGTATTGTCCTTGCTAACGGACTTGTCTTTGAAGGAATGGGATTTGGGGCTTCCGGATGTATAACCGGAGAAGCAGTATTTACAACTGGAATGACTGGATATCTTGAAACACTTACAGATCCAAGTTATTTCGGACAGATAATTACCCAGACATTCCCTCTGATTGGAAATTACGGTGTTATTCCACATGATTACGAAAGTTCAAAGATTCATGCAAAAGGCTATGTTGTCCGGTCTCTTTGTGATGAACCTTCAAATTTCCGTTGTGAAGATAATATTGATTCATTTTTGAAAGCAAATAATATCATTGGTATTTATGGAATTGATACGCGGAAACTTACTAAAGTTCTCCGTGAAGCCGGCGTCATGAATGCCCGTCTTATTTCCGGTGATTCTGAAGACGCACTTAAAGAATTTGCCGCCCTTGAAAATCCAAAAGAAAAGGAAAAGCTTTTAAAGAAAATTGCTGAATATAAAATCGAAAAAGCTGTTGAATCAGTGACTCTTGATGCTGTAAAAATAGAAGAAAGTGCTGATGTCGTTTTTTCTACTTCAGCTGAATATCGTGCTGTTCCTGTTACAAAAGACGGGTTGAAAGTAAACGAGCCTGAAATTGCGATGAAGGATGGTAAGGGAAAGAAGGTCGTCCTTTGGGATTTTGGTGCAAAAGCAAATATCCGTCGCGAACTTTTAAAGCGTGGTCTTTCTGTTGTTACTATGCCATGTACTGCCAGTGCATCCGAAATCCTTGCTGAAAATCCTGATGGAATCATGCTTTCAAATGGACCTGGCGATCCTTCTGAAAATACAGGCATAATTGCGGAAATTAAAAAACTCTGTGAAACCGGTAAACCGATTTTCGGTATCTGCCTTGGTCATCAGATGCTGGCACTTGCCCGTGGTGCAAAAACCAGCAAGCTTAAATACGGACACCGTGGTGGAAACCAGCCTGTAAAGCATCTTTCTTCCGGCCGTGTCTATATTTCAAGCCAGAATCACGGTTATGCTGTTAATAATGACAGCCTTCCATCTGGTGCAGTTTTAAGTTTTGTAAATACAAATGACGGTACCTGCGAAGGTCTTACTTATACTGATATTCCTGCTTTTTCAGTTCAGTTCCATCCGGAAGCTGCCGGCGGCCCGCTTGATACAAACTTCCTTTTTGATGAATTTGTAAGCCTTATAAACAATCCGGCACTTTTCAAGAATTTTAACACAAGCTTTGAAAGAGTAGATGCAATTGAATATTTTAAAAATACGATAAAGCATACAAAGGAAAACGCTGCCCTGTAAGTTTTCATTGTACTGTCAATCAATTGCTTTAAGGAGGACTGATTCCTGAATTGAAAAGGAATCAGTCCTTTTTTTTGTCCGGCCACTGAAAAAGTCTGATTCCGTCATCCCGAATTTGTTTCGGAATCTTTTTTTGGAGTAACAAAACAAATACTGAATCAAGTTCAGCATGACAGAACTTTCGGGACACCACCGACAGATTCAGCATCTTTGAAACTCGAAATTGGCGGTATCTCAGTTTGGCATAACGACCTGTAATTTTGGGATGACCGTCGATTTCAGCAGGATAGGAACTGTTCTATTTCTTCCTGATACATCTGGATTCCGGATTTCCAGAATTCCTTTTCCATAATGTCAAAGCCGGCCTTTTTGCACAAATCTTCACAAGTCATACGGCCTGTGTCGCCTAAAAGCTGGCAGTAAGTTTCAACAAAGGATTTTCCTTCTTTCTTGTAGCGTGCATAAAGTGCAGCAGAAAAAAGTTGTCCGAATGCATAAGGAAAGTTGTAAAAATCAAGGCCGGTGATGTAATAATGTGATTTTACGGCCCACATGTATTCGTGGCGTTCACTGCTTAATCCGCATCCATATGACTTTTCCTGGGACTCTGCCATTATTCGGTTGAAATCCTCTGCTGTAAGTTCACCGCTTTTCCTTTCTTCAAAAACCTGTCGTTCAAAATAGAACCTGCATAAAATGTCCACCAGAGTCTGACATGTATCCTGCAGGTCAAGTTCGAGAATCTGCTGTCTGTCACTTGGAGAAGCTTTTGCCAGTATATCCTGCTTTACGATTGTTTCTGCAAATGTACTTGCTGTTTCTGCCAGAGTCATGGGATATGAACTGAGCAGGTAATCATTATGAATTATGCAGTTATGATGGAAAGCGTGTCCAAGTTCATGGGCAAGTGTAATTACATCACTGAATGCACCTGTGAAATTTGATAGTACACGGCTTTCTTTCTGATACGGAAAATCCTGACAGTATGCTCCGCCGACTTTTCCGCTTCTGACTTTTGCATCAATCCAGCCCGAGTTGAATGCATGTTCTGCAAATTTTCCCATTTTTTCACTGAATGAAGAAAATCTTTCAATTATATAAGCCTTTGCTTCTTCAAAAGTCCAGATTTTTGACAAAATCGATTTTTCTTTCCTTTCATTGGCTGGCTGATTGTCTGGTAATGGCGCAAAAAGGTCGTAAAAAGCGAGACCGGGGTTCTGTTCTGTACCGGAACTACTTTCTGTTGCACCTGCCTTTTTTAATAATGATGCCTTATGCTGGAGATACCTGCGCCATGATGGAAGACTTTCCTCTATTGCCGAAATCAGTGCGTCCAATGTTTCTTTTTTCATTCTTGATGATGAAAGTGCGCGGTCAATGGCTGCGTTCCAGGATCTGTATTTGTTTAAGGTAACGGTTTCTCCTTTGAGATTATTAAGACAGGCAGAGAATGCAATTTCATTCTGCTTTAAAAGTCTTGTTTCAGTTTTCCATGCATTTTTCCGGACAGTTCCCTCTGCCGAGTATGCGTCATTCCTGATTTCGTTGAATGTCTTTCCGCTTTCAGTATCCTTCAGGTTTGAAATAAGCTGCTCCTGAAGCCTTGCCCATGCATTGCCACCGGTGCGCTGCATTTCCATTGCCAGCTGTTCCCGTGCATCATCCATTTTATGGCTGGCATGTGAAAGTATTTCATCAAAAAGAAACCGGTATTGTGATTTTTCCGGGTTTTCAGCAATGAATGAATCCAGTTTTTCTTTATTTTCCAAAAAAATTTTTTCGGTTTTTAATGACTGGTTTCCGCTACGGATTTCAAGTTCTTCGATAAGGCTCAGATTATCAAGGAATTTTTTATTTGTAGTATCTGTTGAATAAACTGAATATGCATAGGCTGCAATTGATTCTTCAAGCGCACCGGTTTTGTTTGAAAGTTTCAGGAATTCATTCATCCATCCGTTAAAGTCTTCTTTTATTCTGGTTGAGTCAGAAAGAAGTCCGTCAACTGCATCCATTCCGGAAATGTATTCATCAAATGATTTTTTGTATTCTGTGCTTTCGAGACTGCTCCAGATTGAATTCATGTTCCACAGCGGTATATTGTCTGTCATTTTTTCATCTCCTGTAAAAAGTCAAGGATCAAGATAGCGGTGCTTTTATCTTACACTCCATAAATTATGTTTTGAATCATTTTTGTAACTCCAGTTTCCTGATTCCTGAAAAAAGCAGTTATGAATGGACGCCCGATCATTACATGGTCGGCCCCAAGGGACAACGCTGTAATAATATCCTGCCGTGTGCGGATACCGCCGTCAACCCATATCTGGCCGCAGTAATTCCGTAATTCCTTTGCATGTGCTTTCAGGAATGCGGCTGTGCTTCCTGTTTCGGTTTCTACCCTTCCCCCATGATTGGAAACTATTGCAATTTCTGGTTTGAATTCCTTTACAAGTTCCATATCAGCGGCTGTGAATACTCCTTTTATGGCAAAGGGCCGCTTTGCATAATTACGGAGGTTATTCAGCTGGATTGCGTTTTTCTGTTCAAGATGGACTTTATTCCGCATTGTAACAATGTTGTATGCATCTGTGTCTATTCCTACAATGTCAGAAATTCCGGCGGCCCAGTCTATGCGCTGGAAAAGCATCTGGTCTGGATATGGCTTAAAGAATGCGGCTGCTTTTGGTGAGTCAGAACCATTTTCCAATGCTTTTACAGCTTCAATTCCAGAAAGGAGTTTCTCATCGGGACAGCCGTCACCAATGGAAAGCCTGACTCCGCTTTTATAAACTGCCTGAATGAAGGGCTTGTAAAATGATTTTTCATCATGCCAGCCCATGTTCTCTTCGGCACCGGTCATAGGGCCAAGATGTATTATTGATGGAGAAAGTTTTTCTGTTGCTTCTTCAATCTGGCGGCTGCTTAGTTCCGAATAATATTCTTTCCATGCAGAACAGTTCAGCATGAAATTCTTTCCGCCATTTACACCGCCCATTCCAGGAAGGGTACCGCCACATGCCTTACCGTTACATACGGAACAAAGGCTGCATTTGTAGTTATTTTCAGTCGCCAAAGCAAGTTCCTAAATTACGTCCGGCTTCAATCATCGGGTGGGAAAGCGGAACATTTTTTACTTTTCCTGCAATTTCACCAAGCGGTACGCCAACTATTTTATTATTCTGCATTGAAACAAGTTTTCCAAATTCTCCGCGGGCCAGAAAATCTGCTGCAGCTACACCAAACTGGCTTGCAAGTACCCTGTCATATGGTGATGGGGTTCCGCCACGCTGCAGGTAACCAAGTACTGTAACTCTGGATTCAAGCTGGGTTTCTGTTTCAAGTTCTTTTGCAACTCTGTAAGCAATTGAATATGGCATGTTCTGCCTTGATTTTTTGAATTCTTTTTTTTCCATCAAGGCTTCCTGCTTGGAGAGTGCACCTTCGGCAACAATTACAATGGAAAAAGCTTTGCCTGCATCTTTACGGGCCTTAACGGCTTTTGCAACGCTCTTAATGTCGTAAGGAATCTCCGGAAGAAGGATTACATCACCACCGCCTGCAATCCCTGAATAAAGTGCAAGCCATCCTGCCTTGTGTCCCATTACTTCGATGACCATGATGCGGCTGTGGCTGTGTGCCGTTGTATGGATGCGGTCTATTGCTTCCGTTGCAACATCAAGTGCCGTGTGGAATCCGAAAGTTATGTCTGTCTTTTCTATATCGTTGTCTATGGTCTTAGGCAGTCCGATGACATTAAGTCCTTCTTTTGCAAGGAGTCCGGCAGTTGTGTTTGTTCCATTTCCACCAAGAACGACGAGGGCGTCCAGTCCCCATTTTTTGTAATTCTTCTTGATTGCTTCAACAGGCATAAGTCCTGAAACTGGATCAGGTTCTTTTGCTTTAAACGGTTTTTCCCTGGATGTACCGAGAAGTGTTCCTCCGGTTGTAAGGATTCCGGTAAGATCTGCGGGTGTGATTTGAAAACAGTCTCCTTGAATCAATCCCCTGTAGCCGTTACGGATTCCGACTACTTCCATTCCGTATTGAATCATGCCTGCACGGCAGACACCACGGATTGCAGCATTTAAACCTGGGGCATCACCACCTGAAGTGAGTATGCCGAATTTCTTTACAACAGAGTCTTTCATATTGTGGGAATTATAGCATTGATTTGAAATAAATGGAACGGAAAAAACAGCCGCATGAAAATGCAGCTGCCGTGCAAAAAATATAGGCTGTGTCTGTAAAAAGTGTTGCTAAAAAATCTGCATTTTTTTAATACCCTGCATTCAGTTTACTACTTATTTTACATAGTCCTCATCAGCATAGAGTATAGTTTCCTGCCAGAACGCCGATATTTCGGGATTCTTCATTAATCAGCAACACTATAGCCGAACATAGCCAAAATATAAAGAGAGTCCCGGAAAATGCTTTGGGAGATATTTCCGGGATCATCAAAGTTACTGGTAAAAAGTCTATTTCAGCTTGAGACCGTCTTTGAATGCGGTTCCGACTTTTGCACCAAGTACATAATATGCGTGATTTACCGGATCGTATGTAATTGGCTGTAATTTTGCTACATCTATATTCCCGTTTTCATCGAGAATCTTTTCGTCGGCGCTTACGTTTATTATGTCTGCTACCAGATATCCTGAATTTTCATCGTAACTAACAAGACGGCATTCAAGTGCCATTGAAAGTTCATTTATCAGAGGAGCGTCCACATTTTCTGCTTTTGTCACATGAAAACCGGATTTCTGCATCTTTCCTGAGTCTGTGTTTCCTGATGCAATTCCTACATAATCACATGGAACTACATAATCTGCCTGCCCCATGCTTACTGTAAATTCCTTTTTCAGGAGAATGTTTTTTACAGTTTTATGCTCTGGACTGAGACAGATTCCAATCTGATTCGTATCATGAATGCCACCCCATGCAGCGTTCATTGCATTTGCATTTCCTTTTTCGTCATATGTTCCGATTATAAAAACCGGCATTGGATATGCGTATGTCTGTTTTCCAAGGTTCTTCCTCATTCTATTCTCCTGTTAAGAAATATTTATTCTCCTGTCTTCATGCAGCTGTAATCTACAAAATCAGGTATGTGCTTTGCAAGGCTCTGCATCCTCATATCTGTTTCTGTAATTGAATCTGCAATTGACTTCAGTTCCTGTTCAACATCCTCCGGCATCGGATAATCCTTTTTATAATGCAACTGATGCTCAAGGCAGGCCCAGAAATCCATGGCGATTGTCCGGACTTGAATTTCTACAGGAATAAGCCGTTTTCTGTCGCTGAAATAGACTTCCACTTTTACTATTATGTGGAGGCTCCTGTAGCCGTTTTCCTTCGGTTCCTTTATATAATCCTTTATTTTTACAACTTTTACATCCGGCTGCTTCAAAAGCATCTGCATTACATGGTATACGTCACTGATGAAAGGACATGTAATGCGGATTCCTGCTATGTCATAAAGTTTATTTACCATATTGTCAAGGGTGACCGGAAGTCCCTTGCGCTTCATTTTATCCAGAATGCTCAAAGGCTCCTTTATACGGCTCGAAATCGTACTTATGGGATTCCGCTGATGTTTGCTCTCAAATTCATCTTCAAGAATTTCGAACTTTGTTTTAAGCTGCTTTATTCCACTTTCATAAAGCATAAGAAGTTGCTGGAATTCAATTGCCGAATTAAGGAGTTCTGCCGGATCAATTAATCCTGGAGCTTCTGCATTTCCAGCCTGTGGAACTAAATCTCTACTCATATCATATATAATATACGCAGATTTAGTTCAAAAGGCAAAAAAATCCGTTATTTAGAAATCATTTCTCTTCCAGATATTCCTTTGTCGTCATCATTTTCAAGTGCAACGGTGAAAGTCCTTCCAGCATAAGTTCCGTTGCTTTTTCTTTTGGTTCATCAAGACCAGAAACACCATCGGTTATGTAAACCGTATAAATTCCATAGTCAATAAGTTCAAAGACTGTGGAAAGTACGCAACATTCGGCAACGACACCGGTTACTATTACCCTTTTGTATTTCCTGCATTCAGCAAGGACATCCGGATGTTTTAAAGATGAATAGACTGACTTTGTAAACAGAGGGTATTTTTTTACCAGCGGTTCCAGTTCCGGGAGCATCTGGTTTGCGTACTCATCATTATTTACAGCGGCATTAACGGAATTATATTCATTCCATGCGCCTTCCGGATTTTCTGATGCAATGAATCTTGTAAGGATTACATTATCGCATTTTCCAGATTCAGCGATTTTAATTATGTTTTCCGCAGCTTTTTCAGTGTTGAGGCATTCCCACTTACCACCCTTTTTGTAAACATTCTGCATGTCAATTACAATCAATAAATCGCCTTTCATGTCAATCTTCCGTTTCTATCTGTATTGGACAATGGTCAGAGCCTGTAATGGAATCAAGTATTACCGAACTTTTCACTTTTGAAATGAATTCAGGATTTACACACTGGTAGTCAATGCGCCACCCGATGTTTTTTTCCCTTGCATGAAACCTGTAACTCCACCATGTGTATTTACCAGGTTCATTGCAGAAGTGTCTGAATGTATCGACATATCCGGCCTGTGTGAATGTGTCCATCCATGCCCTTTCTTCCGGAAGGTATCCGGCATTCTTTTCATTGGCTTTCGGGTTTGCCAGGTCAATTGGTTTGTGGGCAATGTTGTAATCGCCATTTAATACGATGTCATATCCGTCAGCTACAAGGGAATTGCATTTTTCCAGAATGGCGGAACAGAAGTCCAGCTTGTACTGGAGGCGCGCTCCGGCATCCTGACTGTTTGGAAAATAAGCAGAAATGACCGCCAGTTTTCCAAATTTTGCAATTATTACGCGCCCTTCATCATCAAAAGCGGGATTGCCCATATTTTCAACTGAATCCGGCTCAATACGGCTGAATATTGCCGTACCTGAATATCCGGCTTTCTTTGCGCTTGAGAAAAATGATTTATAGACAGTTCCGTTGCATGATGCCGGATTCTTTAATTCTTCCGAAAGTTGCGATGGATTTGCTTTTGTTTCCTGAATGCAGACCACATCTGCACCGCTTTGACTTATCCACTCTATAAAGCCTTTTTTCTCTACAGCCCTGATGCCGTTTACATTCCAAGAAATAATCTTCATAAACGAGTTTTCTCCGTTATTCGTGCCGACGGTTCCAATACCTGGATGGAACCGGAGTGCAATTTCCTTTAAGAATGACGATGGAGATGTCCAATAAGTATAGTTCATAGTGTCATTCCGATCCTGAAACAGTCCCCCCGAATTTATTTCAGGGTCAGGATGACAGTTTCGGAATCTCTACACAATATCTAGTATAGATGCTGAATCAAGTTCAGCATGACAGAACTTTCGGGACACCCATCGTCATTATTCGTGCCGCCGGGGCTGATACCCTGAAACTCACCGTGCCGGATTGTGTCATTCCTTATCTTTTTTTTCTGCCGTCTTTTTTGTACGGGTTGAAGTCTTTTTTGCAGTTCCGTCAGCTTTTTCTTCAGCGGATTTTGCTGTTGACTTTCTGGCGGCAGTTTTCTTTGCCGGCTTTTCTTCATCAGAAGCATCTGCGGCTTTTTTTGTTGTTTTTGCAGCAGTCTTCTTTACCGGTTTTTCAGCTTTTTCTTCAGCAGATTTTGCCGTAGTTTTTTTAGCAGCAGCTTTCTTTACAGGTTTCTCTTCTGCTGTTTCGGCTTTCTTTGTACGGGTCGCCTTTTTCTTTTCTGCAGGTGCGTCAGAAGTTTCTTCTGATTTTTTAGCCGCAGTCTTTTTTGTTGTACGCTTTGCTTTTGGTTTTTCTTCTGCCGGTGCTGCTGTTTCTGCAACTATTGTGGCTTCAGATTCTGCCGGTGTGGCGCTTTCTTCTGCGACAATTGGTTTTTCCGGATCTGCAGGAGTTTCTTCTGCCGGAACTTCTGGCACAGGCACATTAGCAGAAAGCCGTTTGACTTTCTTTGTTGTTGTCATTTCAAGTGCTTCTGCCAAAATTGTGATTTTTGAAATTCTTGCATATGGCTGGAGCGTATGGTTTACCTTGTCAACGATATTCTTTATTTCATCAGCAACCGCATGATTTGAAACAGCTTCTTCGCGGGTAACATTCAGGCGTGAAAGCAGGTCATCAGCAGGATAGATGAGTGCTTCAATTGCTTCTGATTTTGTTGCAGTATTTTCGATGTAGCCGCGTACCATAATCTGTTCAACATCATAATACAGCTGGAATGCGTCCTCAATTTCTTCTGGATAAACATTCTTTCCGCCTTCAGTAACGATAAGGTTCTTTGAACGTCCTGAAAGCATAAGGTAATGTTCGCTGTCGAGCCATCCAAGGTCACCGGTTTTCAGGAAGCCGTCTTCCGTAAACATCGCAGCTGTTTCTTCCGGCATGTTGTAGTAACCCTGCATGACCATAGGACCTTTAACTGCAATTTCGCCGATACCATCTGCATTTGGATTTAGTATTTTTATTTCTTCATATGGATAGAAATCTTTTCCGACACTTTCAATCTTAAAGTATTCAAGAGGATTGAGTGCAATGATTGGAGCTGTTTCCGTAAGTCCGTATCCCTGGATGAAATCAATGCCCAGAGAGTTGTAGCCCCTGAAGATGCTTGAAGCCAGAGGACCGCCGCCACATATTGCAATGCGCACTGTAGAAAGGTTCGCCTTTTCAAGGATTGCGCTTAGCAGTTTCTTTCCTACATTCTTTCCTGATGTCTTCCTGATTACATAACTTAAATTCATGATGCCGTTGATGAGAAGTTCTGCCGCTTTTCCTTTTGCAGCAATCCCCTTCATGATGCCTGAATAAAGCTTGTTGTAAAGCAGCGGAACTCCCAGCATTACGGTAATAGCACCTTCCTTCAATTCTTTCATAAGGCGGGAAACAGCCATGCTCTTTCCGAATACTACCGAAGCTCCTACTGAAAGCGGAACTATAAGGGCAGCCTGCATTGTATATGCATGGTGAAGCGGAAGCAGTGCATAAAAAACATCAGACGGATAAAGCCAGAGGTTCTGCTGTGCAATGAAACTGTCGCATACAAGATTCTTGTGGCTGAGCATTACGCCTTTTGGAGTTCCTGTGGTTCCTGATGTAAAAAGGATTGCTGCTGTATCGGTATCAGCAACTTCCGGAAGTTCCTGTTCTACAGACTTAGGCTTGAGGTTGTAAATATATTTATCTTCATGTTTTGGAGAAAGGGAATAAATTTTAATGCTTTTTGCGGTGCTTGAAAAATATTCAAATTTTTCTTCATCAACAAAAAACATTTTTGGTTTTGCAGTTTTCAGAAGGTTTTCAATTTCATTTTCGTGGAGTGCATAATCAATTGGAATTGCAATTCCGCCGGCAAGCATGATTCCAAAATATGTTGTAGCCCATTCAGGTGAATTTTTACCAGTCAGGGCAATGTGGTCTCCCTTTTTGATTTTATTTTCTTTAAGCCAGCATGCCAGTGAAAGTATGTTGCTCCATACCTGTGTATAAGACAGAGAGCGTTTTGAACTTGCCATTCCTTCAAAATCTACAAAGCATGGCCTTGCAGGATAACGGAGCTGTGATATTTTAAACATTTCCGGTAATGTCGGCCATTCCGAATTAAAAACTTTTCCCCTGAATTCATCAAGAAATTTCCATGAGACTTCATCTCTGATTGCTTTCATAAATTACTCCAAAAATTGTTGTTCCCTTCTATTTTATCACATCTTCTTTATTGTTGCAAAAAAATACCGATAAAGAAAATATGGTAAAATCTAAAAAAGCGGTTATTTTTTTACTTTTGATTTCATGTATTCTATTCAAAGTCTGCGGAAAATCATATAGCACGGAAGAAGTCCAGACCATGCGCAGCAATGTTGTAAAAGAAGCAAAAAAATATATCGGCTGTACATATAAGCTTGGAGGTATCGGACCTGATTCCTTTGACTGTTCAGGATTGATTTATACAGTTATGCGTGATGCGGCTGGAATGCAGATGCCTCGTACGGCAAAAGCACTTTATTCAGCGGCAAAAGTAATCCAGCAGTCCCAGCTTGAGCCGGGGGATTTTGTCTTCTTTAAGACTGCAGGAGACGGGCAGATTTCCCATGTCGGAATTTACATCGGAAGGAACCAGTTCATTCATGCCGTGAGTGACGGATCAAATACTGGTGTAATAGTTTCTTCGCTAAAAGAAAAGTACTGGAGCGGTTGTTATGCAGGAGCAGGACAGATGCTTCCTGCCACCGGAAAATCTGATTCTCCGTCATCGGAAACTGCGGCAGTTCCGGTATCATCAGAATCTAAAACAGCAGCTGTGACGGAAACAGAAGCTGTACCGGCTGCAACTGCAAAATCTGTACCGGCAAAAAAAACTACGTCAAAATCTTCGGAGCCGTGGTATTCAAATATTGTTTTTGACGGCAGCCTTGCATGCGATTGGAATTTCTTCCTTCCTTCAAGATTCATATTGAATTTCAGAGGCATTGCCCTGACCACTGTTGCAACTTATGATAACGGCTGGATATTAAAACCGGGCATCGGTACGATTTTCAGATACAATCACGGAACAGGGAATTTCCAGATTCCGCTGATTTTTTCGCTTACCTTCAGTGAATATGTGCGTGCATTTGCCGGTCCGGTGATAAATTTCGGTGCACCTCAGCTGCCTGATGGCGGCCGTGAAATTTCCGGTTCGTTCTTTCCGGGGATAATCGGCATATCGTTCCAGACTCCGTCTTTTAAAGCAGGCAAGACAAGGATTTCAGTGATGCAGAATCTTGAATATACTGTATTTAACGATGCGGATGGCGGTGCACTTAATTTTGGCGAAAGTTTCATAACTGGATTTGTATTTTCAACTGGTGTCCGTGTAACTCTGCCGGTGAAAAATCTTTTATAGAAATAACTTGATACGGTGTGAAAAGGACGTCTCTGAAAATTAGGTCCTGACAAAAATGCCTGTCTTTATTAAGGTGAATTATGAAAGAAAAATTTTTAACTCTGCTTGTTCCTGTCTTGTGCACTTTGCTTTTCTGCGGATGCCCTCTTGCAATAACTGTAGTTTCCCTGACTGATGATTCAATTGAAATGGATTTCAAGGCGGAATTCGGTACGGAATTCCTTGAGTCAATCCACGAAATGTCTGTAATGCAGGATGATGAATCCGGACAGGATGCCGGATCAGAGGAAGAAATAAACCTGTCTGACGTAATCCATACAGAAAAAATCGAAGCAGAACTGGCAAAGAATTTTGCCGCAGTTTCAAAAGTATTCATCCGTGAAAATAACCAGTTTATTGTAAATATGCAGATTCCGCAGAAAAGCCTTGCATCCCAGACATTGCTCCGGCAGGATGAGTCACCGGAAGGAAAAAAGCGGCTGATACTTACCCTGAGTCCGGAATCATTGCGGCAGGCAATTATGCGGGATGACTCTTATATACGGAATTTCGCCGACATCCTTATGGCACCGATTTTTACCGGGGAACAGATGTCAGCAGAAGAATACCGGGAATTCCTTATTTCCATTTATGGGGAAAGCCTTGCATCAGAACTTGTAGATGGAAACCTTTTCATAAACTTCAAACTGAATAAAAACGGAAATATAAAAAAACGCTTTTCAATTCCGCTGAAAGATCTTCTTACGCTTACGGAAGCCAGAATCTACATTTTTGAGTGGTAAAAAGAAAAGTTCTTTTAATGTTTACAATTCCTGAAAAGCGCATATATTGATTCTACATATGGATAAGGCGGTGGAATTATGAATGAGTTTCTGGCATTGAAAAGAAGTGAAAAACAGCTGGCGGTCGAAAAAATCATTGACATGACTCTGGGCGGATCGATTTCCTGGGAAAAGGAAAACGGTATAATTCAGGCGGATTATGAATCCCGGCTGCGGAATCACATTGAAATTGAAACTTTTACGGAAAACAATCTCCGTGGAATTACAATGACGAAAATCACCATTACAAATGAAAACGGAAAACTCATTTTGAATAATGGTGACATTACTGCCGATACTCACCGGCGGCTCCTTAATTCAATCAATCTTCAGATAAAGGAATCTAATGTCCTGCTTGATTTTATTTAAGGCTGTGTCCTTAAAATGTGTTGTTAAAAAATCTGCACCTTATAAAAAGAAGCGTGGTCTGGCCATGGAAAAACAGCAGGCTCTTGTATTGGAAAAGGGATTCGTGTAGTTCCACTGGTGACGTGTGCAGTACCGTTTCCCGGAGACTAGCTCAAAACTCACCTCGTGAGTTTTGCCGGCTGATGCTGTCGCTCCCTTCCGCCTTCGAAGCCCAGCCTTTATCTACATCATCGGAATTGATTCCAATGTGTGTCGAGGTTCGGCATTAATCAGAAACCGTATGGACTGACGGACATAGCCTTATTTAAATGAAATTTTAATCAAACTTCAGTTTTAAAAATGGCGGACGTGTGGTATCATTATTTCCACTCAGGAAATGACTGGATGACAGCATCTTTCTGAGATGACCGATTATACATCAGTTTTACAGGAGGAATGTGATGAACAAAATTTTAGATTTTATTAAAGCTTGCGGAACTTATTATCTTGCAACTGTTGATGCAGGCGGACAGCCGCGTGTACGTCCATTCGGAACAATAAATCTTTTTGAAGATAAGCTTTATATCCAGACAGGAAAAAACAAGGATGTTTCAAAGCAGATTCAGGCAAATCCAAAAGTAGAATTGTGCTGTTTCAATGGGCAGGAATGGCTTAGGCTTTCCGGGGAACTTGTCCGTGATGACAGGATTGAAGCCAAAAAGGATATGTTGGACAAATATCCGTCACTCCAGAAAATGTATTCTGCGGAAGATGACAACACGGAAGTCCTGTACTTTAAGAATGCAACTGCAACAATTTCAAGTTTTTCAGCAGCTCCAGAAGTTGTGAAGTTCTGATGTACCTGTAACTAAAAAAAGCTTGCCCGGTTCCAGTAAAGCATTGAAATCCGGACAGGCTTTTTTTTTGCGCTTTAATTCTGATTAACAGTATCTTTTGCGCCACCTTTTACATATTTTTCAAGCTGTATTTCTGCCTGCTTTGCGTTTGTAATTACGGAAGGCCCTGCAATACATCCGCCTTCGCATGCCATTACTTCAATCAGGTTCGGACATTCCTTTGGGGTCGGAATCTTGCCGATGTTGATCATTCCGTAAGCATTGAGCATTTTCATACCGGATTTATTCAATCCGTTGATTTTTGTAAGGCGTAGTATGGATTCATCTTTCAGCCGGATGCGGACAGCTTCTGCTACTCCGCCCGATTTTGCAAAATTACGTCCGCTTGATGTCGGGATTATAGAACCTGGTGCAGCTTCCATCTTTGCAACATCAATTTCCTTTGCTTCAAACAATGCTGCAATTTCTTCAACAGAAAGTACGTAATCCACAATGTCATCATCAAAAGCTTCACGGCGTTTTGCAAGACATGGCCCGATGAATACGGTTACACAGTCCGGATCCGCTTTTTTTGCAATTTCTGCGGTATAGTGCATCGGGCTTCTTGTTTCGGAAACACACGGCTTTAATGCAGGAACATGAATCTGGACTGCGCGTACATATGCGGAACAGCATGATGTGGTCATCATTTTGTCTCCACGGGCCATACGTTCTTCAAATTCACGGGCTTCATTGTCAGCACAGATGTCAGCGCCAATAGCAACCTCCCATACTTTATCAAATCCTGCTGCAAGAAGTGCTGCTTCAAGCTGGCCGGGAAGTATCTTGAACTGGGAGGCAATGGAAGGTGCGTACATTGCGACAACTTTCCGTTCCTTTTTCATTATCCTGTTGATTACATCAACAAGCTGGCTTTTGTCCATCATGGCACCGAAAGGACATTCCCTCATGCAGTTGCCACAGAAAATACATTTATCGTAATCAATGCGCTCGTGGCCGTTTTCATCTTTTGAAATTGCACCTACAGGACAAGCTTCTTCGCATGGAACCGGGATTTTAATGATTGCATGATAAGGGCAGTTCTGGAGACACAGACCGCAGTTTATGCAGAGCTTATCATCTATGGATGCCCTGCGTTCAACGGAGATAGCCTTTTTAGGACAGTTCATCATGCATGGGCGCGCATAACATGCCTGACATGCGTTGGTTACCATATAGTGGGACTGGACGCAGGCATTACAGGCTTCATTTAAAACCGTAAGCATTGGCCATGTTGGTTTTTCCCTCTGGAGTGCTTCTTTTGCATAAGAACCAAGTGTACGCTCTTCGTCAATGTCTTCGACTGACCATCCTAACCGGGCAAGAACCCTTGTACGCAGGAGTTCACGGTCATGATAAATACAGCATCTCATTGGCGCCCGTGTTTTTGGAGCCATTTCTCTTGGAATGAAGTGCACGCCTTCTTCCAGTTTTCCATCCAGCTGGAGTCTGGCAATGCGCACCAGAATCTCCTGTTTTATCATAGAAGTCTTGTTGTTGATGTTTAACATAATTTTTCCCGCTTAAATGTATCATAAAATTACGAAATATAGAATATTCCGGGTACTTTTGTATCAGAGGGGAATCAGCGTGAATAAAAAATGTGTCTTTTTGACACTGTAAGCTGTGTCATATTGCTGCAAATTGTATCAATTTGGACACTGTAATTGATGTGCTATACCTGTCTGGGAGAATTTTTCCTGCTAAATCATATTATTTTGTAGATATAAAGTGAAATAAAAAGTTGGCATGCTTTTTGCTTAATATATAGTGCAGGTTAAAAACTGCAGGATCCTTGAGGATTCAGAACTTAATCAACAGATATGCATTGAATCTGCAAAAAAAATCTAAGGTCAATGCGGGAGAATATTATGAACGAACTTTCACTTTTCAACTCACTTTTCAACAACGTTTTTGACAACGCAGCTTCTGGTTATGCTTACAATTCAACTTCAGTACCTAAGGTTGATGTAAAGGAAACAAAAACTTCTTATGTACTTGAAATGGATCTTCCTGGCCGCACGGAAAAAGATATCAATGTGGAGATTGACGGCAATGTCCTTACAATTGCATCAGTAAAAGAAGCTGCAGCTCCTGCCTCTGATGAAACTGCTGCACCTGCTGCTGAAACAGAAAAGAGCAGGTGGCTCATCCGCGAACGCCGCCAGAGCCAGTTTACGCGCCGCTTTACACTTCCAGATGATGTGGATTCTGAAAAGATTTCTGCTGTATTCAAGAATGGTGTGCTGTTCCTGACTATTGCCAGAAAAGAAATTGCCGCCCCAAGACGCATTACTATTGATGTAGCTTAAAAGCGTAAGCCGCCGGAATAAGCCTCCTGATTCTGGCGGTAGTACATAGACACTTTGTTTTATCCGCATTTTTCTGTGGCAGACCACCGGAAGATGCGGATTTTTTTTGTAGTGGGACTATCGTAAGCTGAATCTTCCGGTACTCTCCTTTTCTTTTTTCTTTTAAATCAATAAAATGGATTTATGGATAAAGAGACTGATGACAGGTTCATAACCCTGGAAACAAAATTTGCGTATCTTGAAGATTTCGTACAAAAGCTTCAGGAAGAAACCGTAAAGCAGGCAAAACTTGTAGAAATACTGCGGACGGAAAACAGACTGCTTTCAGAAAGGCTTCATGATATTTCAGATTCAATGGAAGAAATTCCTAACCGCAAACCACCACATTACTAAGGATGAGTAAAAATGATAAATAATTTCAAGAATCAGATGCGCCGTAGTAAAATGCATTCTTCAACATTTAATTCAGAAACAGGATTCAAGGCATTAAAACCTGAAAAAAGAACTGCAGTTCCTGATATGCATGAAGTAAAAAAAACACATCCTAAAGAAAATCAGGCGGGAAAAATAGAAGTCCTTTACGAAGATGAATATCTCGTAATAATAAATAAGCCGTCGGGACTTCTGTCTGTAGGATATTCTGGAAGCAATGCAAGGAATGCAGTGGATATGATTGAACAGATGATGCGCAGGAAAGGAACCTATTCAAATCGTCATAGACCATTTCCAGTGCACAGGCTTGACCGGGATACGTCCGGCGTAATGATGTTTGCACTGTCTGAAGCAGCCCAGAAAAAAATCATGGATACATGGCAGGATATGGTAAAAAGCCGGAAATACCGTGCAGTTGCGGAAAATCCACGTTCTGGTGACCGCATGCATCAACTTGCTCCACAAGGGCTTATAGATGATCCCCTTGCATATAATGCACACAACATTGCATATGTGCCGCGTCAGCCAAAGACTGGGCAGGATGAAGGAGCGTTAAAACCGGTAAGGACCGTTGAAGCCAGAACCAATTACAGGATTATTGCTTCTGGAAAAAGATATTCACTTTTTGAACTGGAACTTGATACAGGCCGTAAGAACCAGATCCGCGCCCATCTTTCAAACCGCGGCTATCCTATTGCCGGAGATCCGAATTACAGATCCCATTCAAATCCTTTCGGACGGCTTGCCCTTCATGCCAGGACTTTGACATTCATCCATCCGTTCACGGAAAAAAAGATGACTTTTGAAGTTCCTGAGCCACAAGAATGGCATCGTACTGTAGAAGGCATCTCTAAAAAATAGTTTACAGAGATGGCTGCGTGTTCAAAGTTGCATCCAAAAATTGCAATTTTGGTGATGTTCCCCAAGGTGTCAACAAAAAACAAAGCGTTTCCACAGTTGATTCTATACATAGGAACATGTTATAATCACCTCATTATGGTTCATTTTTGAGCCAGTTGAGGTAGTTATGAAGAAAAATATGATTTTTGCCGGTCTCGTGACTGGTGCACTTGTTTTATCTGGATGTGGAAACGGGAAGCCGTCTTCCGATGTTTCTGCAAAAAAAGTCAAGATTGGGATTGCTAAAATCGTTCAGCATGTAGCACTTGATGATGTTGAGCGTGGAATAATTGATGTTGTAAATGAATCCGGCTATGAAGCTGTGTTTGACCTCCAGAATGCAAATGGAGACGTAAATACGGCAAACCAGATTGCAGTCCAGTATAAGGATGAAAATGTCAATGTTGCAGTCGGAATTGCAACTCCAGTTGCTGTTGCGCTGGCAAACACAATGAAGGACATACCTGTAGTTTTCGGTACTGTTACCGACCCTGTAGGTGCCGGACTTGTAGCTTCCCTTGCACATGGTGAAGGCAATGTCACTGGAATGAGTGATGCAATTCCAACGGAGCAGCATATTAAAACATTTAAGGAAATTGCAGGAATAAAGACCCTTGGCTACATTTATACAAGCAATGAAGCTAATTCCATTTCAAGCCTTGAACTGGTAAAGAAAGGCTGTGACGAAGCAGGAATCCAGCTTGTAACCCAGGCAATTTCTACATCTGCCGAAGTAAAACAGGCTGCTGAAGCAATCATTGACCGTGTTGACGGAATCTATCTCACAACGGACAACACCGTTTTCAGTGCACTTCCAAGCCTTGTTTCAGTATTTAATAAGGCAAAGAAACCGATTTTCAGTGGCGATGTTACTGGTGCAAAAGAAGGCGGCTGTTTTATGGCAAGCGGTTTCAATTATTACAAGGCAGGACGTGCGACAGGTGAAATGGTTGTGCAGATCCTTAAAGGTAAAAAGCCGTCAGAAATGCCTGTCCGTTTAATGACTGAACCAAGTGATTCGGACCTGCTTTTTGACCTTGATGCAGCAGCAATTTGTGGTATCACCATTCCAGAGTCATATCTCAAGAATGCTACATTCATTATCAAAGATTCAAAACTTATAGAAGGCAGCCTTTAAGAATTGCAATTCTAGGGTGACTTTAAAAATATTGTGCCTTTAACTTTTAAATTTAAGAGTACAAAAACTACGGGTGTCTCGGAAAAATATTTTAGAGATGCCCAGAACATTAATACGGACAATTTTATGGCGGCTGGTGATTTTCCGGCTGCCTGAAGTTTTTCAGGAATTTCCATGGTAGAAACAATTTTAATAGAAGGTTTGATTTTCGGAATAATGGTTCTTGGAGTCTTCATGGCTTTCAGGATTCTGAATTTCTGTGACATGACGGTTGACGGTGCATTTCCAATGGGCGGTTGTATTCTTGCAGCCTGTCTTACACATGGGATAGCTCCTTTCTTTGCACTTATCCTTGCCTTTGCAGGAGGCTGTATTGCAGGATTGTGCACGACATTGCTTTATACAAAACTCAGGATTCCAGATCTTCTTGCAGGAATCCTTATGATGACCATGCTTTACTCTGTCAATTTAAGGATCATGTCAAACCGGGCAAATGTTTCATTCCTCCGTATTCCTACTCCTTTTTCTGAAATTACCCGTTTTATGGAAAAATCATTTCCAGCGCTTCCTCCTGAAACTGGAATTTTGTTTTTCCTTTTGCTGTTCATAATCCTGCTGTTTGTAATATTAACGGCATTTTTCCACACTGATCTTGGACTTACAATGGGTGCCCTTGGTGCAAATGAGCAGATGGTTGTAAGTCAGGGAGTTAATCCCCAGATTGTGCGCGGAATCGGAATCTGTTTTGGTGACGGTCTTGCTGCCCTGGCCGGTGCATTTGCCGCAATGTACAACGGATTCGCAGATGTTGGAAGCGGAACTGGCGTGATAGTCAGCGGTCTTGCTTCCCTTATGCTTGGAGAATTCATAATCCGTTCAAATAAAATAAGCCTTCAGATTTTGCGTGTACTTATTGGCTCTGCAGTTTACCGCGCGCTTATGCTTATCGCAAGGAAATATGGACACAATATAAACCTTACTCCGAATGACCTTAAGCTCATTACCGGAATCCTGATCATCCTTTGTCTCATAGTTTCAAATATGAAAGGTAAATCTGATTTTATGAAACATTTAAGGCGTCCTAAAGCCGGAGGTGCAAAATGATTGAAATAAAGGATATGAATGTAATTTTCAATGCAGGTACGCCGGATGAAAATCATGCTTTAAAGAACATCAACCTGAAAATAAACAGAGGTGATTTTATTACGGTAATCGGATCCAATGGTGCCGGAAAATCAACCCTGTATAATGCAATTGCAGGTACCATTTCCCCGTCTTCCGGTCATATATACCTTGATGAGGAAAAACGCGAAATTACAATGGATAAAGAATATAAACGGGCAAAGTATATCGGCCGCATATTCCAGAATCCGCTGCTTGGTACTGCCGGAAAGATGAGTCTCGAAGACAACATGGTTATCTGTAGTAAAAAAGGCTGGAAAGGGTTGCATATAAGCTTGAACCGTAAAATGCGTGAACACTTTAAGGAACAGCTTTTGCAGCTTGATATGGGGCTTGAAAACCGTCTGAATGATAATGTGAACCAGTTCAGTGGCGGCCAGCGTCAGGCTTTGACTCTGCTGATGGCCGTAATGAGTAAGCCAGCCCTGCTCCTCCTTGATGAACATACAGCAGCCCTTGATCCGTCAAATGCAGAAATCGTTATGCGCCTCACAAGAAAATTTGCCGATGAATACGGACTTACAGTAATGATGATTACCCATAACATGCAGCATGCAATAGAATATGGCAACCGTCTCCTGATGATGGATTCCGGCGAAATAATTTTTGATGTTGCAGGCGAAGAAAAGAAAGGCATTACAAAGGAAATCATCTTCGAAAAGTTCCGGCAGATAAAACAGCATGAACTTGCAAATGACAATATGATTCTTCAATAGCGTGTTGGATTGATATGAAACTTCCAGAAAAAAAACTTAATGTAAAACTTATAGCATTTGATCTTGATGATACCCTTCTGAATAAGGATACCCAGATATCACCTGCCAATCTGGCAGCATTGCAGAAAGCTGCTGATAAAGGAATATATATAGTCCTTTGTTCGGGCCGCGCAGAAAACGGGATTCTTCCGTTTGTACGCCAGATTGACAGGGCTGGGACACAGGCTGGCCGTTATCTTATTGCATTTAACGGTGCGACGATTTATGACATGCATAAACGCGAAGAAATATATGCTGATACAGTAGATCCGGAAATCCTTAATCTTGTTTATGAAGAAGCAAAAAAGCGTGGAATGCCTTCGGTAGTATATGATCCAAGTACGATTTATTCATGGATTGATACAGAATGGGCCCGTATGGATGCCGAATTGTGCCACTTGAATTTTCAGGTTGTGGAAGATTTTACTTCGTTATTCAAGCAGGGCCGTCCAAAAATCCTTGTTCCTTCTGAACCTGAAAAGGTAAAGACCTTGAAGGACTTTCTTAGTGAAAAGCTGGAAGGCCGCGCTGATGTATTTATTTCAAAGCCTTTTTTTCTTGAGGTAATGACTCATGGTGTCGGTAAAGGCCCTGCCATCCTTCATCTTGCAGAACATCTGGGAATTCCAAAGGAACAGACAATGGGATTCGGTGACAGTATGAATGACGAGACTATGATCAGGCTGTGCGGTTGCAGTGTAGCCATGTGCAACGGACTGGATTATATAAAAGATATTGCCACTTATATAACCCGTTATGACAATGATCATGATGGTGTTGCGGATTTCCTTGAGAATTACGTATTATAAAAGGCTGTGTCCGTAAAAGGTGTTGCTAAAAATCTGCATTTTACTAAAAAAGCGGCTCCTACACTGGAAAAGCCTTCTACAGGTTTTCCCAGTAGTTCTTTTCGTCACTATGCGGTCTGTTTTACTACTGATTCAGGGGTGTAGCCTTATAAAAACACCCCCGAAATTAAACACTTCATCTGGTTTCAGGGGTGTTTTTTAGAAATTGATGTATCAAATTAATGACAGTATTTTTTTATTCGTGCCGACTGGTCTAATACCCCGATACTCTTTGTTGTATGAAGGGTATTGGAACCGGAGTGCAATTTTCTTTAAGAACGACGACATCTCGAACGCTCTGCGTCGATGTTCGTCATTCTGAATCTCCGTCATCATCAGTGACTTCGGCATCTTCAATGATAATATCGGCCTTTCTGTAAGCAGATATTGCAATAAAGATGGCGCATAACAGGAGGATTACTCCACCGATACGGATTATTATGAATCCGATGGATGATGGCAACGCAAAGAGTATTATTGCAAGAAGCAGCGTATAGATGATTTCAAATATATATTTCTTTACAGTAATCCCATTCGAATAGAGTTTCATTACGGAAATGGTTTCCAATACTACTGAAATTATACAGTAACCGGCGGCAATGTAAATCATTATCTGCCAGGCCATCTGTGCAACTGTGAGCGGCAGTATGACACATGCCAGTCCCACTGCAATACTTGTAATTCCCCTTATGAGGCATTGTGTTTTAAAGGCAGAATCTTCAATTAGGCGTGAGAATCTTGAAAGTGTAATGAACCCGGAAAGCAGTGCAGAAACTCCGATTACAACGACCAATGCCTGTACAATCGGCTGGGCAGCAACAATCATCAGAAGTCCGATGATTCCCATTAATGCGGCAAGAAGATAATTTGAATAAACCATTAGTTCTCCTGTAATAGCACCACAATATTGGAATTGCCGTTACAATATTGTGGTGGGGTGGCGATGATATCATAAAAAGATTATTTCTATAATATAGAAAAATAATCAAATTCTTTTTGAATGTCGAGTTAAAAACATCTCCTTTTAAAAATTTATTTGTCCATCAATTTCTTCATTGTTACTGAAAAAAAATTAAATTATATAGTTATAGTATATGAAATGCCTATTTAGAATATATGTCATAAATCATGGCTGTTTTACCATTTTTTCATTATGGATGCCGGCACTTTGCAGGAAATATTAGGGAGAAACATTGGTTTGCTTCGTAAGCGTGATGGTCTTACACAGGCTGAGCTTGCTGAAATCCTTGATATTTCAGATCCTCATATGGCAAATATCGAAACTGGCGTTACATGGATAAGTTCACAAGTCCTGTCTCTATTCTCAAACTATTTCAATATTGCGCCGGATGCCTTTTTTATCATTGATAAGACTGAATTTCTTGAAAGAGCAGGTTCGGATGAAAAATCAGATAATCTTGGACCTTATGAAGCAGTTGAAAAACTCAAGTCATTTATGAATGCTTATCCCCTTTCTTTTGCAGGAGAGTATGTAGAAAACAGGAATGAACGTCCTGAACAGCTGAAAATTGCTGATTCAGAAAAATAAAAAAGTTTAAAAAAATAAATATAAAAATGCTTGACATTATTTTATGAATTTTGTATTCTAATAAAGCGTTTTGGAGCGATGGCAGAGAGGCTGAATGCACCGGTCTTGAAAACCGGCATACCGCAAGGTATCGGGGGTTCAAATCCCTCTCGCTCCGATTATTGGAAGCGTGGTAGAGCGGTAATACAACGGATTGCTAATCCGTCGGTTCCAATAGGGCCGGGCAGGTTCAACTCCTGTCGCTTCCGTTTTACAACTTCTGGTTGTATATATGAGATTGTAGCTCAGCTGGATTAGAGCATCACCCTGCGGAGGTGAGGGTCGCACGTTCGAATCGTGTCAGTCTCAATAACAGGTTATTTCCTGATGAATAATTACATCTGGTTTGATTCGGTAATTTCGATTATCAGTGATTATCAGATTGATACAAGAGTAAATGCCTTGACGGTGAGAAAGCATTTTTCTACCGGATAGAGCAAGGTTCTTTTCCGACTTATCTAATGGCTGTTCAGCCGTCATTAATTCTAGTAGACAATTTCATTCCAACGTAATTATTCATGAAAAAACTTTTGGAAAGATGTCCGAGTGGTTTAAGGTACACCCTTGGAAGGGGTGCGTACTCAAAAGGTACCGGGGGTTCGAATCCCCCTCTTTCCGTTTTTTTGTAAATACTTAATAGCAAAAGCTTTCTTTTTTGTTGTGATTTTTCTTTACCTTTCTTAGTTGACAAAATCAATTAATTATTTTATAAATATTTGTTATAGATTATTTTCACGTTTTATAGTATATTTGTACTATATTTTTTGAAAACCAGTTCAGATGGATGCTGTTTTTCTTTCTTTTTCAAAAACATTTTAATTTAATCAAGTTTGCAAATTTATTTAAAAACTGTTGACGATGTAGTAAAAGAATATTATATTTTGTTTATCGGTTTAATTACTTAAACTGATAAACATTTGTAAATATTTCGGCTTGCGTTGCAGGCCTGCACGGTAGTGCAAGAGAAACGCAGTTTCCATGCTGTTTTTTTTGGGAGTGTTTTATGAAGAATTTCTTCAAGCATTCATGGCTGATAATTGCTGTCTGTTTTGCAATTACAGCTGTACTTGGATTCCAGCTTAAAGGTGTAGCAATAGAAAATACAGTACGCCGCTACATGCCTGAAAGCAGTGATTCTTATACAAGACTTCTTTCTACAGAAGAAGAATTCGGTAGTATGATATCTGTCGGGATTTCCTTTGAAACAAAGGGTGATACGATTCTTACCCCGGAGTATATCTCAATCATAAGAAATATTACGGATCAGGTAAAAGAACTTGCAGGTGTAGAAAACATTAATTCCCTTACTGATATTGATTATGTTTATTCCCTTGATGGTGGACTTGGTGCAGGACAGCTTATAGACGAAAATGTTTATACAGGCTCTGACGAAGACATGAAGATGATTAAGGAAAAAATTACTGACTGGCAGGAAATGTACAACCGGGTAATTGTTTCCGATGATTTCAAGGCTGCACAGCTTGCTGCAACGCTTGATCCTTCAATGGATTCAAAGCAGCAGATTGCAGTACTTCATCAGATTGAAGAAATTGCTGAAGAGGCCTCAAAAGATTCTGGACTTGAGCTCCGTTATTATGGTGACCCGGTTCTCAGTGATAATTCAACAGAATTCATGATGGCAGACTTGTTCCATCTGATTCCACTTGTTGCACTTGTAGTCCTTCTTTCACTTTATTTCTCATTCCACACTGTTTCTGGAACATTGCTTCCGCTTATTGCCGTTCTTATGGCAACAATCTGGTCATGTGGAATTATGGCAGGACTGCATATCTCATTTACAATCGTTGCAAGTGTCATTCCTGTTGCACTTATTGCCTGTGGTTCTGCATATGGAATCCATGTCATCACACATTACAATGCAGCCCTTGCAAAAGTTGAAGGCGAAATGACAAAAGAAAAACATCTTGATGCCATTGTTTATGGATTGAAAGATGTTTGGACTGCTGTCCTCCTTGCTGGTATAACAACAATTGCGGGATTTATTTCATTGGTAACAAGCCCTATAACACCACTTAAGACATTCTCTGTATTTACAGCTCTTGGTGTTGCATTTTCATTGATTCTTTCGGTTACATTCATTCCTGCAATGCTTTATGTGACTCCGATTAAAAAAGTTGCAAAGAATGCTGAAAAGCGTGCAGCAAAAGCAAAAGCTGCATCAAATGATGAATCTGAAAAGAAGGCTCAGGTAAGTGGAAAAATCCTTTATTCGTTGTTCCATTTCTGTGCCGGGACAAGGAACCGTCTTGTTGTTTTCTCAATTATAATCGTAATCCTCTCACTTGTAGGAATTAAAATGCTGGTTGTGGATACTTCCCTTGTAAACTACTTCCCGCCTGATAGTAAGTTCCGTACTGATATTGATTACGTTGATGAAACATTTGCCGGAACGAACAGTCTTTACTTTGTAATCCAAGGACAGGACAAGGGCGACCTTACAAAACCTGAAATCCTTAAGGCAGTTGATGATCTTCAGGCTTATCTGACTGAAGAATATCCGGATTGCATCGGTAAGGCAGTGTCATTTACAACATTCATTAAGCGTATGAATCAGGTAATGCATGTGCCTTCTGCTGAAGATGCTGCAATAGTTGCAGATGCAGGAAGCTTTGATGGCGATGGATTTGATTCGTTTGATTCATTCGACAGCTTTGATTCATTTGACAGTGATGACACTGGTGATTTTGACAGCTTTGATTCATTTGACAGCTTTGATGAAGCCGCTTCCGAAACTGCATCAGATGTAGACTTTGTAGATCCAAATGTTGAATTTGCTGAAAAACTCAACGAAACAATTACAGTTGAACAGGCTCTTGCAATGTTCCACTCCGCATATGCTGAAGCTGGTGGAAAGGCTGCTTCTGCAGACCAGATTGTTGATGCACTTGAAAGGCAGTTTAACTACAACGGTATGGCATATTATGAAGTTCCATATGAAACATCAAAATATCCTGTAGCGTCACGTGAAGAACTTTCTGATCTGGTTTCACAGTATCTTCTCCTGTACAGTGGTGCACTTGACCAGTTCAGTGATGACCAGCTTGCACCTAAGACAATCCGTATGCAGGTTCAGCTCAGGACACACAGTACTGTTGATACAAAGGCTGTAATTAAGGCTGCTAAAGACTTTGCTGCTGCAAACTTCCCTGAAGGTTATACAATTGAAGCAACAGGTAATGGTGAGATGGAAGTTTCAATGACAGACATGGTTATTTCAAGCCAGCTTATAAGCATCGGATTCTCAATCATCATGGTATTCCTGATTATTGCAATTTCCTTTAAGTCACCACTTGCGGGTATTCTTGGTGCAATTCCACTGGCATTTACAATCATCCTTAACTTTATGGTTATGGGATTTGCGGGAATCCATCTTGATCTTGTAACAAGTATCATTGCTTCTGTAGCAATCGGTGTTGGTATTGACTATACAATCCACTTCCTTGAAAGCTACAAGGCTGAACGTGCAAAGACAGGTAATCTTGAAGTTGTATCGTTGAATACATTCAATGTTGCCGGTCACGGTATTGTAACAAATGCACTTGCTGTTGGACTTGGATTCCTTGTATTGATTTTCTCTAAGTTCATCATCCTGCGCTACATCGGTGTTCTGGTTGCCATTGTTATGTTCTCAAGTTCTTTCCTGGCAATGACAGTAATTCCTGGTGTACTTAATGCAAGTGATCCTAAATTCATGAAGCCAAAAGAACTTCCTGAATCAAAGGAAAGCAAATAATGTAACTGGAACCTTGCTTATGGATTTATCCGTAAACAAGGTTTTAGATAAAATGGATTATATTTTCTGTATGAAAATAATCCGGAAATCTTGAAAATATTTTTGAGAGGTACTTTTATGAAAATGACAAAGATTCTTGCTGCTGCAGTTGCAGCAATTGCAATGGGAACAGCTGCTTTTGCACTTGATGGCCGCACTGTTATGCAGAATGCACATGATATTCCTGAACCAAAATTTACACACGCACTCGTAACAATGGAACTCATTGAAAAGAGTGGTGCAAAAGAAACTCGTATTGTAGAAGAATGGGGACGTAGTAAGAATGACCTTGCTGATGTTGTAATGGAATTCAAATCACCGGCATCTGTAGCAGGTACACGTTTCATGCAGTCTGAACAGGGTGCAGGAAAAGATGATATTAAGAAGATTTACATGCCGGCTCTAAAGAAGGTTCGTCCTGTAGCTGCTGCTGAAGGTTCTTCTTCATTCATGGGAACTGATGCAACATATGATGATATGTCTACCCGCGATGTTGATGATGATACACATGAACTTCTTGCTGAAGAATCTAAGAATGGATACAACTGTGCGAAAGTAAAATCTACTCCAAAAGATCTTAAAGGAAGCCAGTATTCATACAGAATCAGCTGGGTTGACAAAGAAACATGGACTCCTGTTTATGTTGAAATGTACGACAAGACTAAGAACCAGGCTCTTGTTAAGACTCTTGAAGTAAAGAAGCTTAAGGTAATCAGCGGCTACCCTACTCCGCTTGAAAACGTAATGACAAATGTTCAGACTGGACATTCTACACGTCTTGCAATGGACGAAGCAAAACTCCAGTTTGACAGACCTGTTCCTGATGCCGTATTCTCTGATGCATTCCTTGCAAACGGCGCAAAGATCATGCAGAAGAAATAATTTATAATTAATTTCTTTTAAGGGCTTCCTGATGCAGGTTGGTTTTCTGTACCGGGCAGCCCATTATTTTAGATTTCAGAATTGTTAAAAGGGGATTTTTGTTATGAAAGCATTGAAAAAGGCTTTTGTTATTGGTGCTGTTGCAGCCTTTGCTTTTGGTACTGCATATGCACAGGAAGATTGGGATGATTCGGGATTCGAATCATTTGATTCATTTGATGATGCCGGTTCAACAGGTGGTGCTTCTTCTGGATTTAAGCTTGGTGCAGATGCAAGGCTTGATGCACGCTATTACGTTGATGCAAACCACAATGATGTGATTGATGTTCCTGCAAAAGCACTTCCAAAAGTTGTATTTGATGTAGGTTACGAAGGAAGCTCTACAGAATTTGATGTAAAAGTTAACCTTAATGAAGATACTGTTACAAATCATCAGATGGACATTCTTGATGAACTTACAGCAAAAATGTTTATAGGTGACTGGGTTTTCTCTGCCGGTAAAATGCGTGTAGTATGGGGAAAAGGTGATAAGGTTCACGTTCTTGATAATTTCAACGCAAATGATTATTCAAACTTCCTTTTGCCGGATTATCTTGACCGCCGTATTGCAGAATATATGTTCAATGTTACATACAATGCACCTTGCGGAATTTCCGTTGAAGGAATCTATACACCGGTTATGACTGGTGAACGCTATGCTTCTAAAGGTGCATGGAAACCAGGAAAAGTTTCAAAGCTTGAAGATACTGTAAAGCAGGTTGAAGGCGCAAAGATGCTTGAAGCTTCTGGTGTATCATTGCCAAATAATGTAAACGGAAGTGTAAATAAAGCATTCCTGAATCAGCTGACTTCTTCCAGCAAGCTTAGTGCTGATGACCTTTATCCGAATACATACGACCTTGATTACGGTCAGTTTGGTTTGAGGGTGACAGGTGCAGTAGGAACGGTAAATCTTGGTGCTTCTTATTATAACGGACGCATGAAGCAGGTTTCTGTTGACTATGGTGATTATGTTTCGTCTATGGAAGCACACGGTGCTGCACTTGGGACCGCTTGGTTAGGTACTAATGCTCAAAGCCTTATTTCGAGCGGATATACGATGGCACAGATTCAGCAGATGGCTGCTACATTTGGAAAAAACAATACATATTCTACTGCAAATCCAAAACTTAATTATGACAAAGTGCAGGTATTTGGTCTTGAAGCTGAAACTGTTGTAGGTCCATTCGGTCTTCGTGCTGAAGCCGGCTACAACATGACTCATGATACTGCCGGAACAGCAAAATACATCCACAATAACAGCGTTTCGTACCTTGCAGGATTTGATGTTAACCTTCCGATCCATAATGTAGCACTGAATGTGCAGGGATATGGTACATTCATCCTGAATGCAGATTCAATCCGCAATGAAACGAGATCAGAGCTCAATGCTGACTATGATCCTACAGGCTGCTACACAAATAATAAACTTGTCGTTCAGTTGAGTGATACATTCATGTATGAAAAGCTCAAGGCTGAAATGACATTCATTTATGGATTTGAACGTGTTGACTTTATCTTTATGCCAAAGCTGACATGGAAAATCCGTGACAGCTGGGAACTTATCGGACAGGGGCTTGTTATTGTATGTAAGGATTCAAAGAGTGAATTCTATGACTGGCGTAATAACGGCCTTGTTCAGTTAGGTGTTCACTACAGCTTCTAGTTTGAACTTAAAAATATCATAAATATCGTATGCTGCCGGAATTGTTTCGACAGCATGTACATCAGAAAAAATAAACCGGCTTAAATGAAGTTTGCTTCTTCACAGGCCGGTTTTTTTTTGAATGAAGATATTTTCAACAATAGTTTTATGGACATACCCTGCCCTGCTCCGGCTTATTTATTTGCGCCGACGGGTTTTATATTTGGATGCAAGCATCCTGGACACTTGCGTCAAGGTTCGTCATTGCAAAATTTGCAGGACTATTTTATTTGGTAAATTCTACTGCTTTTGAAATGATGGTTTCAAGATTTTCAGGTGTATGATCCAAGGCATTGAAATTCAATTCCTTTAAGTGCTGCTGCAGCTTATTTGTCAGATTCTGTACATACTCCATTTTATCGGAAGGATCAAAATAATAATAAATCATGGTGCCTTCTTTTCTGGATGTGATTATTTTTGCATCTTTCAGCACTTTCAGGTGGTGGGAAATCGCCGGCCTTGACAGCCATGAATTATGAGCAAGATTTTTTACGCTGATTCCATCAGGTCCTGCATATACAAGCTTCAACAGGATGAAAAGTCTTTCTTTGTCACCCAATGCCTGTAAAATCGGAATTGCGTTATAAACATTACTGAAAATTTCAAGGATTATTTCGTTTTGCTCCATATCATAATTATATCAGAAACAGGCTTAAAGGTCGATATATTTGAACCGATGAAACAAAATAAAATCCGTTTATTTTCTTGTAATTAATATGATTATGAACAATGTTCAGGGAATTGTCCTCTATGCTGATAAAGTCTGTGCAAAATTAATGGCAAAATTAACTGCATGGTTGTGAAAAAAGTAGGACGCAGATAGGAATCGACGGCAACGTCGGAAAATCGAGAAAGCGATTTTAGCGAGTCTCCGGGAAACTGTGAAGTACACGCTGCCTTTTGAGGATACAAGGCTCCCGTTTTCCAATACAGGAGCCTGCTTTTTTACCGACGCTGGGATTCGTTTTTTAGCAACACTTTGGACATAGTTGAAATTTATTCAAGCCCTGTTGCTTCGTCAATTCCCATCATTATGTTGAGACACTGGACGGCAGCACCGCTGGCACCTTTTCCAAGATTGTCAAAGCGTGAACACAGCACAATGCGGTCATCATTTCCGTAAACGAAAATCTGCATGTTGTTTGTTCCCGACAATGTATTTGCAGGGATAAATGCTTCTGGAAGTACTCCTTCACCCATAAATGGCGCGACTTTTACGAAATGCGAACTTTCGTAATGTGCTGCAATCTGGTCACGGAGTTCGGCTGCTGTCATTTTTTTTGCCAGAAGGCGGCCAAAAAGCGGAACTGTAACAGTCATTCCGCTGAAGTAGTCACATACATATGGATTGAATACAGGTTCAAAGTCCAAACCGCTGATTTTCTTCATTTCAGGGAGATGTTTGTGTGCCTGTGTAAGTGCATACTGACGTGGTGAATCAAGTTCCGGATTCCTTGACGGATCTTCGTATTGGGCAATGGCTTTCTTTCCTGCTCCACTATATCCTGAGACTGCATGGCAGACTACCGGATAATCAGGTGCAATAATGCCATTCTTTACCAACGGATATACAAGGGAGTTGAAGCCGCTTGCATAACATCCTGGAACTGCCACACGGTTTGAACTTACAATCTTGTTACGGAATTCCGTAGATAGCTCCGGAAATCCGTATGCCCAGTCAGGATTTGTACGGTGTGCCGTAGATGCATCCAGTATGCGTGTGTGAGGATTTGTACAAAGAGCGGCTGATTCAACAGCTGCTGCGTCAGGGAGGCACAGGAATGTGAAATCAGATGCATTGATAAGCTTTTGTTTTTCGGCAGAATCTTTCCTTTTATCTTCATCTATCTGAAGGATTTCGATATCTGTACGGTTTGCAAAGCGTTCGTAAATCTTTAAGCCTGTTGTTCCTTCTTTTCCATCAATAAAAATTTTGTATGCCATCATGTCTCCAGAATGAAAGTTTTCAGTATAAAAAAATAACCCCGCCTGTAAGACGAGGTTAATTTCAGAAAAAACGGAATTTAGTTCTTGTTAACCAGATCCTTAAGTGTTTTTCCAGCCTTGAATTTAGGTGATTTAGATGCCTTGATAGTCATTGTTTCACCTGTTTTCGGATTGCGGCCTGTGCGTTCGCCCCTTTCGCCAACACTGAATGTTCCGAATCCTACCAATGAAAGTGAATCACCATTTTCGAGTACTTTTGAGACATTGCTTGTGAATGCCTTGAGGAATGCTTCTGTATCCTTCTTTGAAAGACCTGTATCGTTTGCAATTGCATCGATCAATTCTGCTTTTGTCATTTTTTCGTCTCCTGTAGAAAATTATTTATTCGTGCCGACAGGCTCAATACCCCGACGTTCAGCGTCGAGATTCGTCATTATTTATTCCTGAGAAGTTACTTCCATGAAGAACTTAGAGAAGTCCCTGCGTTCTTCCTTTGTGAACTGGATTGCAGTTCTAGGATGCTGGTTGTAAATACCTGTCAGCATGTACTGAAGGTCATAGCCCCATACAACACCTTTTTCCTTTAACGGATTCATGTGTTCCTCGATGAACTGAAGGACAGGATATACATTGAATTTTGGATTGCGGAGGAATCCCAGAAGAAGTTCCATAGAACAGTTTCCAGCACCGCGTCCCATTGCATTGTATGTTGCATCAAGGTAATCTACGCCATCACCTGCTGCTTCAATTGTATTTGCAAATGCAAGCTGCTGGTTGTTGTGGGCATGAATACCGATTTTTTTGTTATATTTTGCAGCATATTCCATATACATGTCGGCAAGACGTTCCATCTGTTCAGGATAGATTGAACCATAGCTGTCAACGATATAGATTACATCAACTGATGACTGGCCAATCTGATCAAGTGCAACCTTAATGTCGCTTTCCTGTGCCGTTGAAACTGCCATAATGTTACAGCTTGTTTCATAACCTTTTTTATGTGCGTCTTCAATCATGTCAATTGCACCTGGAATCTGGTGGAGGTAACATGCTACGCGGATGAGGTCGATAGGACTGTTGCATTTTTCAACGATATCTGTCTTGTAATTTGTGCGGCCAACATCAGCCATAACGGCAATTTTCAGATTTGTATCATTGTCTCCGACAACGCTTCTGATATATTCATCATCTGAAAACTTACATGGACCGAATTTATTTACATCGAACATATCTTTTGCAGCTTTATATCCAAATTCCATGTAGTCAACACCGGCTTTTACATTTGCTTCATAGAGTGCGCGTGCGAATCCTTCTGGAAAATAGAAATCATTAACAAGTCCGCCATCTCTTAAAGTGGCATCTACAACTTTGATACCAGGGCGATAACCCATTAAAGCTGAAACTTCTTTCATTTTTAATCCCCTTGCTTTTACCATTACCCCTTTATATATAAGGGTCTAAGCATTGTATCACTTTCTTTAATAATAGTGAACAAGTTTCAAAAAACTTTACAGGTGTTTTTAAAGGAAGCGCTTGAAATAGTCACATTGTAATTTATTGAATGAATGTGCCAGTTCTGACTGCATGTTAAGGTGAAAAACATGGTAAACCTGTGTATTTTTGTCACCATAAATATGCAGTTCGTGTGGAATATTGCATTCCATGAGCTTCTGCTGCAATAAAGGTGCCTGATCTTTGAGGAAATCACAGTTTGCGGTCATTATTAATGCCGGTGCAAAATCAGGTGTAACGTGTTTTATCACATTGATAAGCTCCAGTTCTCCTGCTGTGCCACCAGAAGGAAGGACGTCACGCATTATGGCCTTGTCCTGGTCACTTGTACATGCATCGTCAAAAGAATACTTTCCACAATGCAATCCTACAGCCGTAAAAGCAAAACCTTCCGGTACTTTGAACTGGTACATTCTTGCATAGTCGTGGTTGGTAATGATATTTGTATAGACGCCAAGAATGTGTGCGCCTGCAGAATCGCCGACAGCAAAAATATGGCTGCAGTCAAATCCATATGCTGCTTTATTATCAAGAATCCAGGTTGCAACGGAATTAAGATCTTCAACGCAATCCGGATATTTATGTTCAGGGGCAAGCCGGTATGTAAAATTGACTACGGCAAAGCCATGACGGGCAAGGCTCATGCAGTAAAACTGGTACAACTCCTTGTCACCGTAAACCCATGCTCCACCATGAACACTGATAATTACTGGAAGAGGGCCGTTAATGCCTTTAGGACGGTAAACATCAAGCTTCTGACATGAATCATCCTCTGCATATCGCAAATCTGTAAAACGCTCCACATCTGCTGGAATTACGTTATTTGCATCCCGTTTTTTGTCTGATTCCCCGAATTCTTTTCTGATTTTGTCACTTATTGCTGACATTATTAGTTCACCATCCTTTATGTTGTTGGAGTCTCTAAAAACTCAATTTTTAGAGACATTTTTGAAAATGCGATGTTTAAAGGGGCCGAAACTGTCATCCTGACCCTGAAATAAATTCTGGGGGACAGATTCAGGAGCGGAATGACACTAAGAACCATACTTATCGGACATCCCCTTTAAACCCGGCAGACATTTCTAAAAGGTATTTTTAGAGATGCCCTGTTTCAGTCTCCGTCATTCTGCAAAATCACCGAAAATAAGGCGGTATGCAACGGAACCTTCTTTTGGTGCTGCCGGAATTTCATTCTTTTTGAACCATTTCGCTTCTGAAATTTCTTCTTCCTGAATTTTGATTTCACCGCTTTCATAATCCGCATTAAATGCAAGCATAAGCTGGTCTGGAAAAGGCCAGCTCTGTGTTCCCTTAAAGCGGAGGTTCTTTATTTTCAATCCTGCTTCTTCAAGAACTTCCCGTTTAACAGCCTGTTCAGCTGATTCTCCAACTTCGATGAATCCTGCGATACATGCATAGATATCCTGATTCCGCTGTTTGTGGCGTACAAGCAGCACCTGGTCACCTTTATGCACAAGGACGATTATGCATGGTTCAATCCGTGGAAAATGCTGGATTTTGCATGAGGGGCAGTTTTTCGCCGTAAAATGGAAGTCCGGCAGGAGTCCGGTGCCACATGAAGGGCAGTAACGTGTTGAATTATGCCATAAAGAAATTGCACGCGCCCTTGAGGGAACGACAGATTCTTCTTCCGTGTGATCTGCGAAAAATTCCCGCAGCATTATCTGTTTTAAGTTGAATTGTGCCAATTCTTCAGTGGCATCCCCGGCCAGCAGGATTGCGACATATTCGTATTCCGGTTCTGCAACAATGGAATGGATTTTAGTGCCGGAAATGTGTTGCAGCATGGTTTCAAGATTTTCTGTTCCAGGAAGATGCCCGTCTTGTGTAACGAACAAGTTTTTATCAAAAATGAAAACCGTGTATTTAAAATTGGAGTAATCTGGATTCAGTATTAATGCCATAAAGATTAATATAATAGAAGAATGTGCAGTTGTCGAGTTTTTTTACAGTGCAGCATTTTCCCTTATCTTTATCAGGAGCATTGTAATGTCATCAAACTGGGGGGCTGTATCATTGAAATCAAATATTGCCTTTTTCATGTCATCACATATTTCAGAAAGCGGTTTTTCTTTTTCGTTGGCAGCATTCAATACTGAAAGCATCCTGTCATTACCGAATTCTTCATTTGAAGGGCTCATAGCTTCAGGAATTCCGTCGGTATATGTAAACAGCATATCGCCCGGATTCAGCTGTACCTGAAATTCTTTGTATTTCATGCCTGGCATGCCGCCTAATACGAATCCTGACTTTATATTTGGAAGGTAGAATTTTTCTCCTTTACGGGCAATGGCCGGTTTTTCATGGCCTGCATTTGCAAAAATGAGAACATTTGTCGTAAGGTCCAGGACACCGCAAAGGCAGGTAACGAACATTTCTGCCGGGTTGTTGTCGCACAATTCCTGATTTGTCAGCGTCATTGCATCTGCCGGAGACATTCCGTTTTTCAGGTTTTTCCTCAGGATGATTTTTGAAATCATCATGAAAAGTGCTGCCGGAACACCTTTTCCGGAAACATCTGCAACTACAAGTGCCAGATGATTATCGTCAATCATAAAGAAATCGTAGAAATCGCCACCGACTTCTAAAGCAGGTTTCATGGTTGCGTAAAGATCAGCACCTTTGATTTCGATTGGTTTTGGAAGTGCACCAAGCTGGATATTTGTAGCAATTTTGAGCTGGGTTGCATTATTTTCCTTTTCCGCAGTGATTTTTGCAAGGTTGTTCACATAATCTTCAAGCTCAGAAGCCATAATTTTTTGAGAACGGGCCATGTCTCCGATTTCTGTAGAAAAGTAAAGGTATTTCTGGCATTTCATTATGATTTTTTCGATTATCAGGTGGATGTCATCTTCTTTTGTAAATGCCTTTGCTGAACTTGCCATGCGCTCCAGTGGTTTTGAAACATCCCGTTCTATAAAGTACAGGAAAATCAGGGCAGGGCAAAGGGCAAGGAAGAGACTTCCGCCGCACATGAAGTATACATAACTCCATAAATGCATCGGGTCTTCAGCATATATTTCATCAAAATAGAAATATGCACCAATAGATGCAATGATACTGATTACAATTGAAAATGCGACAAAGAACAGGATGAATTTCTCATTCAGGGAAAAGAGGATAAACTGGTGAGTATCCAGATTCTTTTTCTTGTTTTCTACCAGCTGTTTTATTACAGAGAAAAGACAAAGGGCAGGAATGCCAAGTATGATGAAGAAAATCAGCTGATTGAAGAATGTATTCCAGAATCCTAGTCCGAATTCAGGCGGCCCGAAAACAAAATGTATGAGGGTCCAGACAAGGTATGAACTTAACAGTGAATCAAAAAGTATGAGTACGAGATACTGGACGATTTTAGATACACGGTTAAGGCGGTATTTGTTCTGGTCATGCCGCCTTAAATAGTTGAATATCAAAGCAGGCAGGTAGCCATATGCAATCTGGATTAAAAATCCAAAAAAAAGGCAGATGGGTGGGTAACCGCCGAGATAATCAGAAATAAGGTTTCCGATGGCACAGCCGAAAGTTCCCCAGAATCCGAATGCGATTCCAAATAGCAGTGGAAAAGCTGCGACCGGCCTTACTTCCGTTCCTTCTGACAGTTTGAGTATGTCGCGGAAAGGTTCACCGCAAAGAAAGAAGATGGCGCAGCAGGTAATTGTTATTAAAAAAGCTTTCAGATACTTATTCATAGAGTAGTATTATAATGGACAGCTTTAAAAATTGCAATTTTCAGAAGAATCTGGAAATTGTAGTGCTATATTCTTAAAAACTGATTTGACGGCAGTTTTATTCAGTTTTATAATCTATTGATATCTTAAAAAGTGCAATTATGATTGATGGAAGCGGGATATGAAAATTCAGACTGATGTAGAAAATGGAATTGTAAAATTCACCATTATTGGAAAAGTAGATACTGATTCAGCAGAACAGGTGAGGGCTGCCGTAAAAATATTGGATGACATGCATCCGGAAAAAGTGGTTTTTGATCTGGCAGATGTAGAATACATATCATCAGTCGGCTTGAGGCAGCTGTTTACGGTACGGAAAAGATATAAAGAAACTGATGTCGTCAGCGTCATTAACTGCAGCGAACTTGTTTTTGAAGTTTTTGAAACAACAGGTTTTGTTGACATTATGAATGCTTCAAAAAGGCCTGCAGGGAATGTTTCCATCATTAAAAATACTTTTGGCGGCCTGCTGGAATATTGGGCAGAAACGGAACCTGACAGACCATTCATCATTACCGGAAAAAAATACAGCTATAAAGAAATCAATATGGCTGCAAAAATTCTTGCCATCGATTATATGAAAGCCGGAATAAAGAAGGGCTCTCATGTCGGCGTTTATGGAACAAACTCCCTGAAATGGATAATAAATTTCTTTGCATTGCAGTATGCCGGAGCCGTTACCCTGCTGGTAAATCCTACGCTGAAAATGAATGAACTTATGCTTCTTGCAGAAATCGGTGATATGACTTCTCTGTGTGTTGGTGATGCAGCTTTAGATGCTGGTTCAATCAGGGATTATATCAGTAAAAATGATGCGGGTATGCTCCATCAGGTATTTGAGATGTCTGATTCGTATTCAATGGATGAGACTGATTATGCAAATGCAGGAGCGCTCTTACAGAACAATGTAAATCATTATGATGATCCTGCTGTAATAATTTTTTCTTCCGGTTCAACCGGGCGTCCTAAAGGCGTACTGCTTTCTGCATACAATATCTTAGAAAGTGGTCAGAGATTCAATATAGGCCTGCAGGGAACCGGGGATGACAAATCATGCCTTATTGCACCGCTTTTTCATGTGGCCGGCTTGAACGGAGTCCTTGGGCTTTCCATGACGATTGGTGCTTCTGTAGTCATTCCGGAAGACATTCATGTGGATACGATAATTTCAACAATAGAAAAAGAAAAATGCACGCTTCTTTTCAGCGTACCTACCATGCTCCTTGCCATGATTAACAGGCCGGACTTTGATTCCAGCCGGATAAAGACTCTTAGAGGCACGGCTTTTGGATCTGCACCTATGTCTGAATCCCAGATTCGAATGGTGATGGAAAAGATGCCGGGTAATCATTTTTCAGTGATATACGGCCTTAGCGAACTGGTTCCGGTGTCACTTACGCCTTACGGAGACACGGTTGACCACATTGCAAAGACTGTTGGCAAGGCTGTGGACGGGGTGGAATTAAAAATCGTGGATTTAAAGACCGGAAAGGACTGTCCGGCAGGCATTGAAGGTGAAATTTTTACCCGTGGCAGCAGCATGATGCTGAGTTATTATAATCTCCGTGTTGAAGATCAGGCTGTGGATGAAAATGACTGGCTGCATTCCGGAGACATTGGTTATATAGACGAAGACGGATATCTGAGGCTTTCCGGAAGGTTGAAGGAAATAATAATCCGTGGCGGAGAAAACATAATCCCTAATGAAATTGCATATGCAATCAGTTCCCATGAAAATATCATTGATGCAAAAGTCTTTGGTGTAAAAGATGATTTCTGGGGCGAATCTGTGGCAGCCTGCATACGGGTAAAGGATGAAAAGCAGTGGGATGAATCAGAAATGAAGCAATTTCTTTCTGACAAAATTGCAAAATATAAGATACCGGTTCATTATGAGCTATATGATGAGTTCCCGCTTTTGGCAAATGGAAAGGTCGATGGTGTTGCACTAAAGAAAGATTTGTGGAACAGACTGGGAATAAAATAACAGAAGGGTGTAAAGGAATTTTTATGGCAGACTTGGTTCAACAGAAAAAAAGGATTTTGTATTTTGATTACATAAAGGCATTCTGTATCATCTCGGTGATGATTGCCCACTTGTACCTTTTGCCATCCTGGCTTTCTGCAATGTGGATCATGCCGCCTTTTTTTGTAATCGCGGGATGCACTTTCAGGATAAAAGATGAATCATTTAAGGATTTTTTTCTGAATAAATTCAGGCGGCTTATGGTACCGTATTTTTGTGCCTATCTGGTTTCGATACCGGCAGAAATCCTTCGTGCAGAAATTTACAAGTACGGAAACTGGAAAATGATTCTGCATGGCATTATTGGAATGGTTTACGGTTCGGCAGCAGCTGTTCCTTGTCCGGACAGTTTGAACAATTTCCTTAAAGGGGTTCCGTCATTCCATGACTATACTGCCGGTTTATTGAATGCAATCCTTCCGTTGAACTGCCACCTGTGGTTTCTTCCGGCAATGTTCTCTGCAACTATATTCACTTATATTTATGTCAGGTATTTCAGGAAGAATTTGCTTACTGATATGATTGCAGTAATACTTCTTGCTGCATTTTCTGCTGTGGAATCAGTTCCCGGAATGTTTCAGTTTCCTTTTGGCATTGGCCGCGGTGCAATCGGTTCTGCAATGATGATTGCCGGAATGAATTTAAAGGAGCGTGAAATATATTCAACTTCAAATCCGCTGAAAATTGTAATCGTGCTGGCTGCTGCTGCATTACTGTCGTGGATAACTATTGCAACCGGTTCCCAGAATATGGGTATGATTACAAGTTATTATGGAAAAACCGGAATATGGGGTACTTTCTTTACATGGATTGCTTCGTTGGGAACTACCGTACTGCTGATTTATGTTTTCAGATTATTTGACATGATTCCTTTCAGCAGGTTGAAGGGGATGCTTGTATATCTGGGCCAGCATTCCATGTCAGTTTATTTGTGGCATCTTATAGTGATATTTGCAGTTGACCTGGTTTTTACTGCAATTACAAGACATCCGGTTAAACCTAGATTCTATCTTGAACTTTTTACTTTCAGTGACCTGATATGGTACAGAATTCTGAAACTTTTCATAGTTCTTATTGTACTTATAGTCATTCCGGAAAAATTGCTGTCCAAGAAGCGTGATTCATAATGGAACTTTCACCAGCCCTTGAATCAAGACAGGCCACTGAAAAAGTCTGATTCCGTCATGCTGGGGAATGTCCGAAAAGTACGGCTCATAGTGACATTCCGAACTTGATTCAGAATCTCTACACAATATCTAATGGAGATGCTGAATCTTTCACCCTGAATTTATTTCAGGGGCAGCATGACAGAACCTATTAGACAGTCCCGGTAGATTCAGCATCTTTGAAACTCATTGTGTTACAAAGATTTACAGATTCCGGGACTTTTTCAGTGACTTCGGAGCAAACACGGGTGATACTTGCTCGTGTTTTACAGCCCCAGGACTGCTTTAGTTTCGGTTACTGGAATGGAACTGTCATCAACAGCCATCATTTCGTCGCATTTTATGTTCCGGGATTTCATTTCTTCGACAAAAGCCTTTACGTATTCTGAACCGTCGAAATTCATTGCAACTGTAATTTTGAATACACCGTTTATTTCCAGCATGGTAATCAGCGGAACAACAGCATAGCCGTAAAGGCTTACGTCATTAATTTCGTTATTGTAAGGCATATCCCGGAGTGCTCCCATATAACTTACGATGAAGCTTCCTGCGGTACTAAGCCGCTTGTTCCAGATTTCACTGTAATAAGCCTGGCGTTCTTCCTTTGTTTTATATGACTGAGCCTGCCTTGTAATTTCAGCAACATCATTTACAGCATATTTCAGCTGTTCAGAATCTGCATATTTTTTTATTTCGCCTTTCAGCTGGACTCCCTGACCTACATCATCTTCCATAAGTTTTGAAACTTCCAGTGGAAAAATCAATGAAACGAAAGCATTTTTGAATGTCGTTTCACAGCCAAGGCGTTTCCTGTAGTTTACTGGGATTGAAACCAGCATGTCGTTTTTATTGTCAGGATTTTTTTTCTGTGCAGTTTTTGCAAAGAGTTCGCTTACCAGGACTGCTGGCGAAAGATTATGAGCCTTTACATATTCCATGAATGACTTTCCATCTGCATGGACTGTATACCTTTTTGTTCCCTTGTAACCGCCTTTCAGTGCTTCAAGGAATTCTTTGAACAGGAATCCATCTTTGTACAAATGTTTTGGAAGGCGCTGGACACCTTCTTGAATTTCATATGGGTTTTCAAGGGGATCAAAAAACATACCTTCCGGCTGTTCTGTAAAAATTCCGGCCGGATCATATTCGGTTTTATTCTTGAATGAAAAGTAATAGTAGAGGAGGGTTTCCATTGTGCAGACCCTTCCGAACCCGTCAGTAAGTAAATGGGAATAATTCAGGCGGATTTTGTTTCCCCAGTATTCAATGGAAAGGTTTCTGCCGTAAAAATCTTTTCCTCCAAGGGGCAGCGGTTTTTCTGTATGACGTACCAGATAAGGTTCATTACATGGAACAAAGTAAATGTCAGCTTCATCACGCCGGTTGGAAAATTTAAGCCATGGAAATACTTCTGTGGTTTTATCAAGTGCCTTCTGCAGGAGTTCTCCGTCAACTTCATGATTCAATGTGTATTCCATTGTATTACAGTATATATCGAATAGATAATACATGTACTCGTTTGCATAAATTTTCTGTTCTTCCATATAACCTTCCTGTTGTAAAGAATTTTATGCATCTCAAAATCAGTTTTCGAGATGTGTACAGGTTTCTTTCCTTGAAAATCACAGGACTGAAACCCTTATTTTAATTAAGACATCCAAAAAGCATGATTCATAATGTCATTTTGAACCTGTCATATATGTATGGCGCAGATACGGAATCAAGCCGGTCAGACATTTTTTCTCAGGCTGCCACTTCAGTTAAATGTACTTTTTACCTTTACCGAGTACACCATACATACGGCAACTGCTGCTGTTTCTGAAATCAGGAGGCACCACCATACGTCTGCAATTTCTCCAGTTCTGGAAAGAAGCCATGCTGAAATCAGGATTGCCGCCGTCCTTACAATATTGATGACAAGTGCCCATGTACTTTTTTGTATTGCCTGTAAAAATGAAGTGATGATTACAGATAGTCCGCCGAACAGGAAAGATGTTCCGAATATCCTCATGGCAGGCTTTCCAAGCTTTATCATGTCATCAGTTGAACTGAATATTTTTATTATGTTTTCCGGGAACAGTGTAAATGCCAGACTTCCAGCAACCATTATTGCAGCTGTCAGTACCATTGAGAAATCTTTAGTTTCTTTAATCCTGTCAGGCCGTTTTGCGCCGCTGTTGTATGCAATTATAGGAATTACTGCAGCCGAAAGTCCGAAGACCGGCATGAAGAAGAAGTTTTTTACCTTTATGTAGATGCCGTAAACTGCAATTGCGTTCTGCGCCTGAGATGTAAAATGTCCCAGAATGAAATTGATTCCGTATGCAACTACTGTTCCCAGTCCGATGGATAGTGTAGCCGGAATTGCGACCCACAGTATTTCTTTGGCATATTCAATTGCAGGATTCAGGATTTTGCTGAGCCTGAAATTAATTTCCTTGTTTTTCGTAATATTCAGGATTAATGCAATTATGAATGCTACAGCTTGTCCGGTGACGGTTGCAATAGCGGCCCCTTTTGTTTCAAGCCGCGGGAATGGACCGATACCGAAAATAAAGAGCGGATCCAGGATTATGTTCAGGATTGCGCCGGAGAACATGGCAATCATGCTCAGATTTGATTTTCCTGTAGCCTGCAGGAGGCGCTCGAACATCATTTCAAGAAATGAAAAAATGGAGAGGGTGAGCACTATTTCCAGATAGCCTATGCCGTATTGTCCTGAAACATCATCTTTACATTGCGAAAAGATTATTATTTTTGTAAGGAAAATTCCAGTGAGAAGGACGATTATGCTGCTGAATAATGCAAGTTTGATTCCGGAATATGCAGTTGAATCAGACTTTGCAAAATCCTTTTTGCCTAAAGCTTCTGAAAGGATTGCATTTACGCCGATGCAGAGCCCGGTTGAAACTGATGTTATAAAAAGCTGGGCTGGAAAAGCAAGGGTGACGCCCGTCAAAGCTGCATCGGAAATCCGGGCAACAAAGAAAGAATCTACCATATTATAGACCGCCTGCACCAGCATTGAAAGCATCATCGGGACTGCAAGCGTGATTACAAGTGGTTTTACGGGCATTATGCCCATTTTGTTTTCTGTGTTTTTTCTCGGATTCATACCTCTGCCTTTTCTCCTATGCTCCTGTGACCAACGAAACTGTAAGTACGTTTTTACCGCTGGTACGTTCGTATGATACGGATGACATCATCTTTTTTACGATGAAGATTCCAAGTCCGCCAATAGGGCGGTCGTCAAGGCTTGCCATTATATCGGGCTCCTTTGATTCTTCAAGGGGATTGAATGCCTTTCCATTATCAGTAAAAGATATGGTTACCGTTCCGTCAGCAAAACATGAACTGATAGTCAATGTTTCTGCGCCACTGTAAAAGACGATATTGCTTATTATTTCGTCACTGCACATCAGTATGCTGTTACAGGCTTTTCTGCTGATTCCTGTGGCATTGCAGAAGTCTGAAAGGTCGCTGGCTGTTTTTTCCAGAATTTCCTTACTGCACTGATAAACTTCTTCCCGGCTTATTTTTTCCATTAAGAATTTCCCTATCTATTGGATTGTAAGGATATCCTTGAATCCTGTGACTTCAAGGACTTCATCTACTGATTCCGAAACATTTTTCAGAATCAGGGTTCCATTTTTGCTGCTCATTTTCTTTTGTGCTTTAAGCAATACCCTGAGTCCAGATGAAGAAATGTATTCAACTTTTGTAAAGTCAATGATCAGGTTTTCTGTTCCTGCCGTAGCTTCATCAATTGCATCTTCAAATGCCTGTGCATTTGCCGTGTCAAGCATTCCTTCTGGAGAAAGAATCAGTTTTTCGTTTTCTGTTACCTTATTTACTGTCATTTTAGACCTCGAAATGAATTTTTATCCGCGCTGACGGATCTGACACCCAGACGCTCTGCGCCGTATGAAGGGTATTGGAACCGGAGTGCAATTTCCTTTAAGAACGGAGATACTTCGAACGCTCTGCGTCGAGTTCCGTCATTTCATACAGTATAACAGAAAAGAGCATTTTTTTGTACTGATAATTGATTAATCATGCCAAAAGCCTGTTTTTGTAAGGCTATGTCCGGCTATAGTGTTGCTGAGTGATAACGAATTTCGAGATATTGATGTTCTGATAGAAACACTTCTACTCTATGCTGATGAATGTTATGTAGAATTAATGGTGAAATTAACTGCATAATTGTGAAAAAAAAGTGGGACGCAGGGAAAAAAGCAAAGGTAGGGAGCGACGGCATCAGCCGGCAAAACTCACAAGGTGAGTTTTGAGCGAGTCTCCGAGAAGCTGTGCTTCGAAGGCGAAAGGGAGCGACGGCATCAGCCGGCAAAACTCACAAGGTGAGTTTTGAGCGAGTCTCCGAGAAGCTGTGCTTCGAAGGCGAAAGGGAGCGACGGCATCAGCCGGCAAAACTCACAAGGTG
>JAZLGS010000063.1:0-34545 GCA_045616425.1 Treponema sp. | reverse complement strand
AATTCCCATATCTATTTCAATTTTGATATATTTACCATAAATTACGATGATAAAAAAAAACCCTGACTTATTGCAAATCAATAAATCAGGGCTAACCATTAACCATCTCCTAGCAGAATTGAACTGCTGTTGTCGGGATGAAAACCCGATGTCCTAACCACTAGACGAAGGAGACATTCTAAACGCACTGCGTTTATACCATTACAATACCAGTTACTAAAAAAAAAGTCAATAGCAAAACAATATTTTACATACCCATATCAAATTTTTTCAGTAATTTTGCATGAAATGATTTACACTCATCACTATCAAGTCCCAGTTTTTCCGCAGAATTCAAATCTGCCAATGCACTATTATAATCTTCTTTATTGTAATAAGATAATGCACGCCTAAAAAAAGCATGGGACTGGAAGCCATTTAAATCAATTGACTTTGTAAAGCATTCAATCGCCTTATCATCATCATTCATTACACTGTAAACTATTCCTTGATAATAAATGGCTCTGAAATTTGAAGTACCATAAGATGCTGATTTTTCAAAATCATCAAGGGCACTTTGATACTGGTTCTGAGCAAAATATGCCATTCCACGGTGTTTATAAATAACAGCATAGACATTTTCATTCAATTTTTGTTCAGAAGACAGAATTGTAGTATAAATATCAATAGCCTCTTCCAAATCACCATTATTATGAGCACGAAGAGCTTCCAAAATAAGGTCATCAATGGTTCCATGAACATACGGAGACGCTTTATTTATCATGTTCTTCTTTTTTGCATCTATGCTAAGAAGCTTGTTTTCTTTATTAGTTATAAAATCAGCCTTTTCATAAAAACTATCACGCCTTTCTTCAACTTCCTGCTGGAGATTTTTCTGGTAGTCACGAATTTCTTGAAAAATTATATCAGCAAGTGAAAGGGAAGCATTTATAGAAGCCATCTTTCTTCTCAACGGCATATCAAACGGTGTAAATTCCGTCTTATAAATCAGTTCGTGCTCAACTTCCGCCCATGCATCTTGAAGTATAGTCCTTATCTGTATTTCACATACAAGGCCTTCAGGCAAAGGATTAGCTTTTAGCAACTCAACAAAGTCAGGGTCATCAGGTATACAATCTGAAGGTATTTCAATAAGGATGTGCGTAGATTCATAGCCAAATTCTTTCACACTTTGCGTAGCACCTTTATATTCCACTTCTCTTACAGAGTAAATTTCCTTAACCTGCTCTTCAACAACCGATACATCCTCAAGAAAAGCACAGACAACCCTAATTCCCATCATATCTGTTAAAGGAACTATTGTTTTTTTACTTGACGCTTCCGAAGGTTTTAACCTCAAGAGTTTTTTATAATAGCTTGGAAACGATTTTATCCTGGCTTTAAAAACAGGAGAGGGATTTAACTGTATTTCAGACTTTAACCTGGTCTGAATATTAAGCAGTATCCTTTCAAAAATTATCCGGTAATCTGAATAAACTCTTTTTATTGTCTCTTTCTCTGGCAAGTTAGAAAAATCTGACATAATCACTCCAAAAAAAAAATATATATAAAGATGTCGATTTAAAAACGTCAACATATTAACCCTATAAAAGCAGAATCATATATCAATTTTAATTCATTTAAGCATCAAGTCAAGATATTTTTTTTATAAAACATTTAAAAAGGAAAAAGACGCCTTCATTGAAAGCGTCTTTTACACATTAATCCTTTACAAAAAAGAATTATTCAGCAGACTGTCCTTCTTCAAGGCTTGATGTGAAGCCTTCTTCAGTTGCAAGCTTTTCTTTTTCGATATAGCGGTTAACCTGCTTGTTACCGAAACGCTGCATTTCTGCTGTCTGACGTGCATTCTCTTTCTTTGTAACGATTCCCCAAAGATCTTCGTCAGCAATGTCGCGGTCTGTTACGAGAACAGCCTTGTCATAGATAACCTTAACATCCTTGAAGTATCCGATGAAGTCTCCTCCAGTGTGAGCTGCATCACGTGTTACCTGGAATCCTTCAAACTTAACAAATGGAAGTCCACGTGGATAAATTGGGTAAATACGGATTTCACGCTGACGGATTTCAGAAAGATACTGTGGGTTGTTCCATACAAGTGACTTCCAACCATCAAATCCAAGATATCCCATGAAATAGCGGCGTTCTACACCGTCTGTATCAGAAAGAAGAACATAAAGAGCGTGTGGGAAGTTCATACCCATTGTCGTAACTGAAATAGCCTTGATTGTTCCAACGTTCTTTACAACACCGAAACCATCTTCGAAAAGTGTCTTTCCACTTGCCTTTTCTTCATCTGTTGGTTCCTGACGAACACCATTATCATCAGCATCTGAAAGTGGTTCATAAGCTGGGATGATGAAAGGTGGTACAATTTTTGCTGAAGAATTACAAGCGATTGTAGGGAATACAACGCGTACACCCATAACTTCTTTTCCAGCAAATGGAACCTTTGCGCTTTCCTTTACAGGAGCAGCAACAACCCTAGAATCTGCAAGGCTTCCTACATTGCGAGCAGAAGAATTCAATTTAATTTCCCATTCTGGCAATGCAAGCGAAGTCTTCATAAGACCCTTCTGATCTTCAGTGAATGAAGCACCAGCAGCTACAGAAAAATCCAAAACAGTGCGCTTGTTCTGAGTAGCATTATCGTTTTCGTCATTTACACAGTCTGCCTGAAGCTGTGTAAAGTCGATGAGCATTGACTCATCAGCGAAAGCGAAGGAACCAGCAAGCAGCAATACTGTTGCCCATAAACAGAAAGTTCTCTTCATTAGAAACTCCTTTTACTTCTATTAGATGTAACCTTGTGTTATTAATATAGTATCTATTATGTCAACAATTTTGTCAACGGTTTTTTTTCCGTTTTAATTGTCATACTGATAAATACTTCTATTATCAATGTACATCTCAATTGAATTTATATTACTGAATGTTTTAAGAATATTTTCCTTAAAAAGTTCAGTTCCTACCAATATTTCAGAGGCATTACCTGTTTTATCAAGGGCATCTGCCGTAAGATTTATATAGAGGACATGATTCCGTACAAAACAGAACGTACGTCTTGTACCAACGGAAAAGAGGGGACGGAAACGTTCGGTCACGGGACCAAGCAGGAGTTCATCAACGTACATAGCGACCTCATCCTGCCCTTCCCCCCTCTGGAGCATTCTGTGTTCAACACACAAACTGCCTGTATCAACAGACTGGAAATAAAAAGTATATTTTCTTCCGGGATCTGAATAAAACCAAAAGCACAATGAAATGCAAAATATGATCAGGAGCATGATTACGGCACGCCGCACATTTCCATCACAAGTTTTTTTTTCAAAAATTCTGTTCATAAACTCACTTGGTTCCTGTAAATCCTCTGGAGCGTTCAAAATATGTCACAAAGGCTGATATACCATTATATATTCCGAAAGCAAGTTTTTGCAAGTACGTATTTCCATTCAGAAGTTTTGCTTCCTGTTCATTTGAAATAAATCCGAGTTCAACCAAAACGCTTGGCATGTAGGAATTTTTCACAACAAACCATTCCTGGGCTTTTATCCCCCTGGATGGACTTATGGAACCAACCTGATTCTGAAGTCCGTCCATTATAAATTTCGCTATCAGAATGCTTTCAGTTGTATATTCCTCCTCCATCATTGAATTCATAATGCGGAAAAGATTCTGGTCCTGTGATCCGGAAGAATTAATGACGGTACGTCTGGTCTCAGGACTTAAATACCAGGCTTCATATCCCCTTGCTTTTTTATCCAGAGAGGAATTTACATGAACCGAAACGTACAGTACGGCTTCATTATCTTTCAGCTTTACCGTATTGGCCATTTCCGTCCGCTGCTGCAACGTAAGGAACTCATCTTTTGAACGGGTAAGAATGATTTTTTTATCAGGATACGTTGAAGAAAGTTTATCGTATAGCATTTTTCCAACACTAAGCGTAATGTCTTTTTCCTTCATATTGACTGACTTTCCGTCAATTTTATGAGTCATGGCAGCCCCAGGATCTTTTCCACCATGCCCCGGATCAATCAGAATGGCACCGATTCTGTATGATTCCCGCTCTGCATCTTTCGTATTGAAGAAAGTTTCAGCCTCTTCGAGAAAATGTCTGGTTACTAAAATCGTACCGTCTTTTACAAAAGGGGCATCAGAAATAGATAAACGGGAATTATCGAGCAGGACAAGCCTGTCACCTGCACGGAAAGAAACCTGCCTGCCGTTTTTCTCAAGTATGCCAGACTGGGACAGAGTATCCCAATATACAGTAACTCCAGCCTTTGCAGCAGAATCAAGCAGATTCAAGTCGGCCTGTGGAAAAAGCGGCACTCCTGCAAGAAAAACGAGAAACGATGCAAATATATGCTTAACAGTCATTTTCATACAATGCCCCCTGCAATCCGCCTTTTATGAATGAACGCCAGAAATCTGATGCACTTAATTCCTTATGGTCTGGGCATAACGAATCAAAACGATTGACAGCATCCCTAAAACTTATGTGGTTCCAGTCTTCCATATCAAGGACGGAAGGTTGTGAAAATGCAGCAGGAATAGAATCAATGATTCTTTTTCCGGCAGGAATTACATCAGTTTCATTTACTTCGGCAGAAAAAGCCTTTAATACAAAATCCGGCAACTGATAGGCTGACGGCGGATATGAATCTGCTGACAGGCATGGATCAGAATCAAGGAATGCCCGGGTCTCCGGGTTACCAGCTTCCAAACGCATCGTTATCTTCCTTACGGCATCATGTGCATACAGGACGGCTTCATCCCTTGTATTTCCCAATGAGATTATGTTTCCACATTTTTCAACGTTATTCCGTGGAAAAACAACGCATGCCCCTTCTTTTGAAATCGGAAGGACATCCTTTATCCCAACAGAGGCCCTGGCTTCATCCAGTCCGTAGATACACCGTACTTTTCCTGGGATTGATATCCATGCACGTTCAGCAGAAGTAAGCCCAGACGGAATCTCATACATCTCAAACGGAGCACCAACATCAAGCTTCACCCGCTTTTCCAAAGCTTCATCAGGCTGCATTCCGACAGAAAGCTGGAGAGCCGCCTTTGTCAGATTGAAACCGGAAGAATATGGGTATGTCCATCCAGACATATAACCGCCGGAAAGCCTGGCAGCTATTTCCCCAATCATGGGACCTTTTTCCGTATATTTTATGTCAGCCTTAGCTACACCACATGTAAGACCGAGCGCTGCCACTCCGGAAGCAAATCCGGCAGCAAGGGCCTTGAATTTATCCCGTGAAATATCCGTAGGCATTGTATGTCCCATTTCAATGAAATATGGAGGATAATATATATGCCTGTCAGCGAACCCTGTTATCGTCATAGTGCCGTCAAAAATAAGGGCATCTATCGAATATTCGGGACCGTCCATGTATTCTTCAAGTATTGCAGTCCCAGTACGGGAATTACCAGCAGCATCCTCAAGGGCCTGAGGCAGTTCATCAGCGGAACGTACCATACGGCATCCCCTGGCGCCCATATTATCAACAGGTTTTACCACACATGGATACGACATGGACTTTACAAAATCATCATTGATTATTGAAGCAGCAGAATCTTTATCAACGGTAATGAATTCCGGAGATGGTGCTCCATATTTTCTGAAGCACTGCCGCATGAGGTGCTTACTGTTTGCATTGCAGGCAGCAGAATAAGAATGCCCCGGAAGAGAGCATTTTTCGGCAGCATAGGCAACGGAAGCTGAAAAATCAGTTCCGGCAGTAAATATTCCTCTTAATGAAGACTCAGCCTTCAATTTTAACGCATATGCAGCAATACCCTCGCGGTCTTTCAGGTCTACCGGTTCAAAAAAATCTGCATCGGCTACACATACGGCCTTCGGATTGGCGTCAACAACATAAACTGTAAGGCCGCACTCTTTCGCAGCCATTATTGCCGGTCTCTGCATGAGCCCTGCACCTAAAATCAATATAGAATCACATGCCATATTTTTCCTCCCATAAAGCTGTCGGACACCGCTGAAAAACAGTTTTCCGAGATGTTTGAACTCACTTTAAACATCTTCTGTCTTTACACAATAAACTTCATATGTATCACCGGCCTTAAAGATACGGCTGTAAAGTTTTCCACAATTAAAAATGAGGGATCCCGGTTTTATCCCCTTATTTTTTATAAATGGAATCCGTTCAGGATGATGTCCTGTAGAGACGATCTTCTTTACATGGAAACCAAAACGTTTCAATATGTTTTCCGTATTTTCTATTTCCCAGATTGAATAATGGTCTTTCGGACTCTGTTCGAAAAATGTTTTTCCATTCAACCTTGCTGAAACACCTGAACCGGATGGTGTAGAAAATGAAAAGGTGCCTCCCTTGCGGAGGAGCCTGTTCACAGCCGTAAGTACATGATTCAGGTCACGTATATGTTCTATGACATACCACATGGTCACGGCATCAAAATTCTTTATGCCGAATGTTTCCACCGGATCAAAATCTGCAAATGAGGCCTGTACAGCATCGAAACCAAGTTCCCCCTTTACATAGTCAGTAGCAGCCTTTGAAATGTCGGAACCGTAAGGCTTCCACCCGGCATCAGAAGCAGCAGAAAGGAACGGCCCGTAAGCACATCCTATGTCGAGAATTGCCGGAACGGTTCCATCACCATCCCGGGAAATGCTTTTTATATTTTCAATACGGCGCAGGCACTGTTTCTTTATTGCCTCAAAATCATCAAGATATGTCCGGCCATACTGTTTTTTATACTCCGCATCAAAATATGATTTTTCATACCTTACATTACTGTCAGTAGAATATGAAATATAAATCATGGAACATGAACCGCAGCGCCTGAACGTACGGGCAGGCGTCCTTGCCACGACCTCATCTGCACAGCTTCTTCCTGCCGGTTCTTTTTTATCACGGCATACAGGGCAAGGGAATTTTTCTGCCATTGAAAGGTCAGTCAGGAACAAGGCAAGGTCCTTTTTTCCCAGTTCATCCGACACGTCAGGATAAAGAGAATATTTCCTCCTTCCATAACGGACGCACTTATCTTTTACAGCCTTTTTCAAAAAAACAGGATTCACATCTTTTCCCGATACACAGGCAAAGCCATATTTTTTTGCAAGTTTCCCATGCAAAGCCGTAGTTGATGCCAGGATTACGGCAGTGCCGCAATATGCAGCTTCAAATGCCGTAAATCCATAATGTGTCACCACAAGATCATAATCCTTCAATTTTTCCGAAAGATCCTTTACATTTCCTGATACGGTAAACTTTCCATTCTGATGTATCATTTCAGGATTTCCGGCTATAACATGGACATTCAGTCCTGCACCGGAAAGTGCACCGGCAAATGATTCAGAAAGACCGGCAGGATCCTCACCTCCGATGCATACAAGCACATTGTTTATTGCAGTTTTCTTTCCTGCACCATTTTTCCTGAACCTGGAGCCAGGCATGGGTATGAATGCAGGAGAGGCAATGTTAGCCTTCCGGGTTATTCCGTAAGACGGAATGACGTCAACAAGATAATCTGAACACATATGGAAGCTGCTTCCTTCATCTATTGAGGCTAAAGGCCCCTTTGAAGATAAAAGGGAAGCTTCCTTTTCATCCATTTTGAAAAGGTCAGTCACTACAAGGGAATATGAATCATGTTCACCTATCCGGTTTATAACCTGCCTTGGAGAAAGCCCTTCGGCATAAGCTTCTTCCACAAGACACCGGACTCCTTCCAGACTGCAATCCTTTTCTATATAAATAAGTCCGCCGGTTTCACGTGCCAGTTTCAGGCAGCGTCTCAAATGCCCGGTTCCCCGGGATTTTTTCGTACTAGGGACAAACAGTATCTGTTTTTTTATGTATGGAACAGACAATGCCTCAACAAGCAAAGCAACGTCATAAGGCTCTTCCATTGAAAATACACGGATGTCCTTTTCCCCTGATGAAGGCACTATATTTTCATTACGCTTCGCCTTGACATATTCGACGACAGCCTCTGCCCTTTTGAAATCAGAAAATACATCAATCGTCGAACGCAGGTCAGGATGGCAGAACCTTTCACAGGCAGGTTTGAAAAGGCTTTTAAAAGATTCAGGATGCCTGTACAAAGCCGGCCCTACATGCTCATGGTCATATGGGGAACCTGTCAGCTCCATTGCTTTGAGCAGGGACTTTCCACGGAAAACCTCCACCCCGCTCCCATGCGGTAAACCAGTATATGTCATGTAGTCATATTCCGCATATTTTTCTGTGAATTCGGAAACCATTTCCGATGCGGCTTCATAAAAAAGGAAAGGATTGTCAGCAGTCCCGCGTATCACCACATCCGCACCAGTCTTTTCAATCAGGGAACAGTAACGGAGCAGGACATCATCCTTCGGACCTGCAAAAACATTCCATCCGCAGGCAGCTGCTACAGGCCCAAGTTCTTCCTCGGAATCATAATCACAGGCAAGCCAGTATGCATCAGCCGGAACCTTTTTCATTGCACGCAGGGTCCAAGCCAATACGGGAATGCCGTCCAGCTCCATTAAAGCTTTTCCAGGAAGTCTAGAAGAAGACATCCTGCACTGAACCATAACGACCGTCATTTCAAATTCCCCCATGATTTTACAAGTTCCGGTGCATCATACCTGAACCGGTACTGGTTCTTCCGTACCCATGCCCTGGCATCCTTAAACTGACGCAGGGATTCCAAAAAGCCGCAGGAAGAACGGGAAAAGAACGGAAGGAACGAAGCTGCCGGTATTTCCCCGTGATCTTCCTTAAACCGTACGACCATGTTTTTCAGGTAGAACCGCAGCTGACACAGATCAGGCGGACAGTCTTCCACAGGCACATCGTCCGCATATGCAATCTGGAATGCAGTTGACACCCTGGTCTTTTCCCCCCAAAGCCAGGCCCTCATGAAAAGATCCAGATTCTGCCAGTACCGGGTAGTAATCGTATAGTCAAATCCACCCAGCATTATGAATTTCTTCCGGTTGTAAAGCCCGATATTATCAAAGGCATACAACGTATCCATACCGTCTGAAACAGAAACGGAAGATTCAACACGCAGCGCAGAATGCTTTACGACAGGAGTGAAATTTACAGGAAGCCCCTGCATGTTGTCCTGCATCATCAGTCTTGGCACATTACAGAAAATATCCCTTCCCATCAGCTTCATGGCATGGGTCGGAGAAAGCATCCTGGATGTTATGCTCACGGTATTCTTTATCACAAGCACGTAATCTGAAGTAAATTCCTTCATTGCCATATTTATAAGTTCACCCTCCGTAACACGCTCAAGCGGGATTATGAATTTCACAGAAGGGAACTGCTGCACGAAATCTTCCAGATTGTAATTTTCAATGTCTGATTCCATGGAAATTATCTGGTCAAAACCGCAGTTTATGAGGTTTTCAATATTCTGGATGCGCATATGGCTCTGCCCCTGGTTCAAAAGGAGCACAGACACAGGTATCTTTACGTTTGCACGGATTTCAGTCCCGCCAAGTATGGTACAGTTTACAGGTCGTTCATTAAAAATTAAAGGTATAGTATTCATCGCACTTCCTGCATTTTTCAGGATATTGTCCTGCAATATGTGATTCCAGCACGGAAACTTTATTTTTCCATACCGGAAGCAAGCCGTCTGAAAATACATTGCCGAGACTGTCACAGTCTGTACAAAGGAGGCATTCCCGGCACATGGGTACAGTCCCGTCAAAAAGTATGTCCATATCACGGCGGAGGTGCCAGCATGGCTCCCGGTGCACAGGAGAAAGATCTGCGCTTTTACGGGGCGGCAGACGGCCGCAGAAATCATCATATTTCTGTATGATGAGTTTTCCCCCGGAAGGGCTTTCCTTTTCATTCCAGAACCTGTAGAAAGCTTCAAGTTCGTCTTCATTTTCTTCCATGCGCAGGAACTGTACATAAGTCCCATTGAACATTGACTTAAGGAATCTTACCGCTTCAATTATATTTTCATATGCATCATTTCCATGAAGTGCTGCATATCTGATTTTGTCCGCCGCATCAATTGAAACAACCCATGTAACGGCATCAAGACCATTGCGGCTCCCAGCCTGTAAAGCCATTTCTGCAATCTTCCTCAGCATTCCGGCACCCTCACCGGCAGTTACGGAAACCAGGGATGATGCATTGCATTCAATCAGGACAGAAAGCCCGTCGTGTTCAAGGACTTTTCCAACATAAGCATCAAGCCCGGAACAAAGCAAAGGCTCACCCCATAATGAAAGCGAAACCACGGCAGAACCTGACAAAGCCGCAATCTGTCCGGCAAGGGAAGAAAAATCACCAATTTCCATCCGCCGGGAAGTTTCCCAGACATTTTCACCATATTTTTGAGAAAAGGCAGCAGGATACGGACAGTGGACACATTTTCCCTCACACCGCCCTTCAACTTGTATGTTATAGAATGCAGGCACAGTCTGGAGGACGGAGGCAGCACATTTTGCAATATTTGAAACCTCAAGTACAGTCATGTCATAATCCGACCATGAATCATCTTTCTTTCCATGGCTGACAAGCCCCCATGCTGAATCAGAAGCAATCCCCTTTTCAGAAAGAAGTGCATAAAGATTACGGCAGGCCTCAAACCCGGCTTTCATGCTGCATGAAAGATCCAGCCGGAGCAGTCTGAAGTCTTCAGGAGAAATCAGGTTCTCAATCTCAAAGGAATTAATGTCACCACGTACTATGCTGAATATGCTTTCCCTGGAAACCGTCTTGTCACCTTCGGACTTGCAGTTTCCTTCCGCAAGTGATGCAATTATTGATGCCGCACCGGAGTCAAGTATTTCCGGGGCAAAACCATACGGGTATCCTTCCTGAAATGTATATTCTGCGTTATAATCCGAATGAAATTCCAAAAGCTTTTCAGTCAGTGCCGGATCAAGGAACGGGGTGTCAGAACACGCGTAAACGACAGAGGCAGCCCCGTGTTTTCCAGCTTCAACAGACATGGCTCTCAGAAGTGAAGCAGAAGTCCACATTTCAGAAGAAAACACATCTGTTTCACCAAAGCCAGTGCTTCCGGGAAAACCTTCCAGTTCAATGGTCTTGAGGTACTCAACAGACTTTTCAACATGCACTTTATTTTCATCTGTACAGAACACCAGCGTCCTGCAGGAATCTTTTATTTTCATTGCCCAGATAAGGCTGCGTTCAAAAGCAGAAAGCTTACCGAATACCCTTTCAAACTGGAATCCGGATGATTTCCGGTCCGAAGCCATATTTCCGGCATATAAGACAACTATATTTTTCATCTCTTCAAGTATCGGCTGTCATGTTGAACAAGTTAATGGTATTGTATAGAATAAAAATCATGAACACATCCCTGTTTCCGGAAGATACTGTCTTTTCCGTAGCCCAGCTTACATCCCTCATAAAGGAAATACTTGAAGGAAATTTCCAGTCAGTTACAATAGAGGGGGAAATATCAAATTACAGGCCTAATGCTTCCGGACATATGTATTTTACGCTCAAGGACTCAAAATCCCAGATAAGTGCCGTAATGTTCAAAAGCCGCGCTGCAGCATTGAGGTTTCATCCCCAGGATGGAATGCTGGTCCGGTGTAAAGGCTCCCTGTCAGTATATGAACCCAGGGGTAATTACCAGATAATCATAACTTCAATGGAAATTGCCGGTGAAGGCAACATACTCATGATGCTGGAAGAGCGGAAACGCAGGCTTGCCACTGAAGGGCTATTTGATGAAGCTAAGAAAAAAAAACTTCCTTCATTTCCAAGGACGATCGGGGTCATTACAAGTCCTACCGGAGCTGCTCTCCGCGACATCATGCAGATTGTGCGCAGACGGAACAAGGCCGTATCAATAGTAATACTTCCGGCTCTGGTACAGGGGAATGATGCTGCACCTTCAATTGCAAGACAGATTGAAACTGCAAATGCATTCCACATGTGTGACGTACTCATCGTCGGGCGTGGCGGCGGTTCACTGGAAGACCTGCTTCCATTCAGTGAAGAATGTGTAGTACGCGCCGTTGCCGCATCAGAAATTCCTGTAGTAAGTGCGGTAGGTCATGAAATTGACTGGGCCATATGTGATTTTGCTGCCGACAAAAGGGCTCCGACCCCTTCAGCCGCCGCTGAACTTGTAACACCGGTATTGGAAGACGTACTGTATTACCTTTCCCAGAAAGAATCTGAATATGAATCAGAAATAAAAAAGAAAATAGAATCCCTGAAGCTGATGGTAAAGACATTCTCCATCGAAAACATGGAGATACGGTTCCGTTCCATAGAGCAGCCACTTTTGTACCGTTTTGACAATGCAAAGGAAGAACTACTTGCAAATATGAGCGAAAAGCTCAAGGAAACAAGAAACTACATTCAGCAGCTGAAACTCATAATTGAAAACTCAAATCCTGAGGCGCTGCTTGACCGCGGATATTCAATGGTAAGGGATAAATCAACAGGAAAAATCATAAGGGACGTAAAAGATACGGAAGTTGGTTCTGTCATCGAAATAATTCCTGCCCATGGAAAAATTGAAGCTAAAGTAACAGGGCTGACTCAATAATAGGGCATCTCTAAAAAATATTTTTTTGGAGATGGCTGACGAGTTTAAAGCCTTGAAATTGCAAGGCTTTAAACACCGCATTTTCAAAGTTACCTCTAAAAATTGCAATTTTTAGAGATTCCCGATAGAAATACTGGAGGAAAGCAGAAACATGAAGAATTTTGAAAAAAATCTGGACAGACTTGAAGAAATCAGCGCAAAAATCAAGAGTCCTGACATTTCCCTCGAAGAAGCACTTTCTTCATTTGAAGAAGGAATAAAACTTGCAAAAAGCATGGAAAAAGAAATTGACAGGATTGAAGGAAAAATCCAGATTCTGATGAACCAGCCGGTTACAGATACAGATTCGACCCCGGAACTGGACCTTTTCTCCGGTACGGATGAACTTACAGGAACTGCAGGAGCTCCAAAGGCAGGAACAAGACAATGAGCCAGCGCCGCCCCATAAAAGTCCTGCCTCCTGAGGTAGCAAGGAAAATTGCTGCAGGAGAAGTAATAGACAGGCCTAATGCCATAGTCCGGGAGCTCATGGATAATTCCGTTGATTCCGGAGCCACGGAAATTACAGTGGAAATAGAATGTGGCGGCATAGAAAACATCCGCGTCATAGACAATGGGCAGGGAATGACAAAAGAAGACCTTGAACAGGCAGCTCACCCCCATGCCACCAGCAAGATAACAAACGAAACAGACCTTTTGAACCTTTCCACATTGGGATTCCGTGGCGAAGCCCTGTCGTCAATTGCTGCTGTTTCCAGACTTACAATAGCTTCCGGTACATGGAAAATGAAAGCCAGCATGACGGAAGGCCATATTCTGGAACCATCCTCGTACATTGAAGGAACAATAGTCAATTCAAGAAGCCTCTTTGAAAACTTTCCAGCCAGAAGGATTTTCCTGAAAAAACCGGCAAGCGAAACAAAAATGTGCCGGACAACATTCATCGAAAAGGCAATGCCAAGGCCTGACATAGCATTCAGGCTGTATACAGACGGTAAACTTAAATCCGACCTTAAAGCCGGGCAATCACTTGTGCAGAGGTTTGTAAACTGCCTGGAAATTGAAGGGCAGGAAGATTTCTTTTATGAACTGAAATCCGGGGCTCCTGACGGAACATGGAATTTTTCACTGGTCATCGGCAATACGGACATTACACGGACAGACAGGAAGGATATATATATTTTTGTAAACGGAAGGCGTATTACGGAATATTCTCTGGTTCAGGCCATTGAATATGGATGCCAGGGATATTTTCCAAACGGGACGCATCCTGTGGCTGCCCTTTTTCTTAAAGTAAGAAGTGATTTGATAGACTTCAACATTCATCCGGCAAAAAAGGAAGCACGTTTCAAGGACATATCATCAATACACCACGGCATAAGCTCAACGACAAGGAATTTCTTCCATAATTTCACATTAAAGACGATGAAGGAAGATGACCAGGTTCCTTATCTTGCCGACCTGGCTTCAGGAGAATGTCCATACACGGAAAATGAAGTTCCGGCAGCAAACGAGATTTATGAAGCGGCAGCAGATGACCCGGAATCAGAACTTCAGGACGTTCATCCTGATTACAAAGCTGGTGACATCAGGGCATCTTTTTTTTCATCAGACAGGTATAAAATCAGGGAAATCAGGTCTGTTCCTCTTGAAAAGGAATATACACCTGTATCCGAAGGTAACAATCCTGCTACAGCATTAAAGTATAAGCATGATGAATCCGAAAGGAATGGCTTCGGACCGGAATCTGGCACGTCTTCAGAATCCATAACCGTAAATGAAAAAAAATCCATATTTTTCCCAAAGAAGCAGGAATATTTCAAATACCTAGGATGTGCACTGGGAACATTCATTCTGGCTGAAAAAAACGGTGCCATCTACATAATAGACCAGCACGCCGCCCACGAACGAAAGCTTTATGATGAAATCCTTCATGAAAAAGCAATCAGGCAGGAACTGCTTGTACCATTGAAAATAACGACCCAAAGCGCCGATGAGGACGAATATATGAGCAGCCTTCTTCCGGCCCTGAATCAGGCAGGTTTTTCAGCAGAGAAGGACAATGATGGCGGCTGGATTTTCAAAAGCATAAATTCCAGATGGAATGGAAGTCAGGATGACCTGTACAATGCAATTTTTGAAAATCATCTTGCACCAGAAGAAATAATATCAAGGATTGCAGCATCAACTGCGTGCAAGGCAGCAGTAAAAGATGGCTGGAAACTGGATGATGAAGCGGCAGAAAAACTTGCCAGGGACGCATTGAACCTTCCGGATCCACACTGTCCTCACGGACGCCCGGTATATACGATACTTACACGAGAAAAACTGTTTGAACTTGTAAAACGCACATAACAGCAGTTTTCACGGAAGGATCATTCCATTACTCAAAACGTATGCGCTCTGACTTAGAACTGGCTTTTTCAGCAGCTTTCTTTTCGGATTCCGCCTTAAGTTCAGCTGCCTGCCTCTTTTCAGAAGCCCGCATCTGTTCTTCTGCCCGCTGTTCTGCTTCAATACGCTTTTCTTCAGCCCGGCGCTCTTCTGCAAGACGCATTTTTTCAGACTGCTTTTCGGCTGCCCGCATCTGTTCTTCTGCCTTTTTTTCAACAGCGGCCCGCTTTTCTTCTTCCATCTTCCTTTCTGATGCGAGCACCTCTTTATTCCGCCGTTCACTGGCTTCCATTTCTTCAACAGCTTTCCGTTCTGATGAAAGACGGGCTTCCGTCTCCAGCCTTAAGGCAGCGTCCCGTTCCTCAAGCTGACGCTGGAGTTCTTCCTGCCTTTTACGGTTTTCTTCAGACTCTGCCGCAAGCATGGCCGCCATGGCTGCCCTTTCTGCTTCAAGCCTGGATTCATATTCCTTTAATAATTCTGCTTTTTGTTCTTCAAAACGCCGCTGGAGCTCTTCCTGATTCTTACGTTTTTCCTCAGACTCAGCTGCAAGCATTACTGCAAGTGCCCTGTTTTCAGCTTCCAGCCTTTCCTGCAGGTTCCTCAGTTCTTCTTCCTTTGCAAGACGCTCTGCTTCAAGTCTTTCCTGTTCTGCACGGCGTTCTCCTGCAATCATTTCACGTTCTGCCCGTTCTTCTTCCGCAAGGCGCAGCCTTTCAGCCTCTTCCTCTGCACGGCGTAACGCCTCCAGACGCTGGCGCTCAGCCGTAGCTGCCCTTACGGCAATCTCACCACGGAGGAGTTCGATAAGGCCTGCAACTGCATCTTTCTGCTTTGAATCAGGTTCAATGGAAATATACAGGACATAATCTTCAAGGGCACCATCCAGATCATCAAGCTTCATCTTTGCATTGGCCCTGTTCAATACAGGCGCACCAAAAGAAGGATCTGCCATAATTGAATATGAATAGCTTTCAATTGCCTGTTCATACTCAGAAAGTGCATAAAAAGCATTTCCCCGGTTGAAATACAAGGACTTTTTATTCGTACCTGTCACTGCAAGTCCTTTTTCAAAAGCCTCTACAGCCTTCTCAAACTGCCCTGTCTGGTAATATGCAAGTCCAAGATAGTTATATTCAACGGTTTCGGCATTTCCACCGTTTATGTCATTTTCAAGATATTCAATCGCCTGTACAGGTTTGTTATGTTCGAAAAGCCTTATGCCCTCACTCTCAGAAAAAGCTGGAAGCACCGGCGAAGCTGACATTACAAAACCTAAGATAAGGGAAATGTTCTTTGTTTTCATATTTGACATATTCTCATAAATAAACTAACATTTCAATATTGGAATGGTAACAGAAACATTATAACATGCAGTTTCCACGGGGATGACTTCATACAGCCATTTCAGCCACCAATAAGACTGTTCCCTGAATATAGTATTACGGAAGCCATGCAGATAACATCCACGGAACATTATGATGTGCTGTAATTCCTCAATAAAACAAAACAACTGGAGAAAAGAATGAATATCGGACAGCTGGCTGCAATAATCTTTCTTGCAGCAATGGTACTCCTACTGCTGATCTTTGCAGTAAAAAATGTTGCATCGCCAAAGCGGATTGACGGGATTCAGAGGTACATAAAACAAGGCAAATATGCAGCCGCAGTAAAACTTGCAAAAAGCATACTTCAGAAAGATTCACATGACTACCTTGCACATTATTACCTTGGAAAAGCTTATCTGATGGACAACAAAAATGAGCTTGCCCTGATGGAAATGAAATATGTGGACCAGAACGGCGTATTTGACCAGAGACTTTCTGAAAAAGACTTCCGCGCTGAAATCGGTGACCTGTACATGAAATTCAACCAGACTGAAGATGCACTGAAACAATATCTGCTGCTCACAAAACTGGCACCTTCAAATGCAGAATATCACTACAATGTAGCAAAGATATATGACCAGAAAGGCCGTTCAGACATGGCAATGGGATTTTATGACAAAGCCATAAAATATAATGCAAAGCATGTAAAGGCACATGCTGCAATGGGACTGCTCCTTTTCAAGTCAAAACAGTTTACGGAAGCAAAAAAGGAGATCGACCTGGCAATCAAGCTGAGTCCTGAAACATATTCTTCCTATTATTATCTTGGTAAAATCCTCAAAGAAAGCAAGGATTATGCCGGAGCTGTAAGGAATTTTGAAAAAGCACAGCGGGACAGTGAATTCCGCCAGAAAGCCCTCATTGAGGCCGGTTCATGCTACATGATGGGAAACAGCATCGACAATGCCATGAACTGTTATGAAAGGGCAATTTCAGCAGGAAAAAACGGCACCACCCAGGAAACACTCTATGCACATTACTTTCTGGGTGCCTGTTATGAAAAGCAGCACAAAATTGAAAAAGCCATTGAGCAGTGGGAAAAGATTTATTCCCGTAACAAGTCATTCCGTGATGTAGCTGCAAAGCTTTCCCAGTATAAGGAACTTCAGGCAAATGACAACCTGAAGGAATACCTTACAAGTGGCGAACAGGAATTCATAGAAATATGTAAGAAGGCTTGTACATCAGGTCTCGGTCTTTCACCGCAGCAGGTTGAACCAAAGAAATGGGGATGTCAGATGCTGGCGACTGAAGCTAAGAATGCAGACTGGCGGAGTGTAAGGAAACAGCTTTACCTGATTTATTTCTACAGAGATTCAGATCCTATTGAAGATGTGGTAATACGCAAGGCAATTGATGAAATCAAGCCTAAGAACTGCACAAAGGCCTTCATATGCTCAAGTTCGGGATTTACAAGAAGTGCTGCCGGTGCTGCAGAAAACCGTCCGGTAGAACTTGTTGGAAAAGACCAGCTCGAAAAGATTCTTGATTCAATAGGATGATGTTAAGGCAATGAAAATACTCTGCGTTTCAGATCAGGTCGATCCATTTATCTACAATTCAACCATAAAGGAACAGTTTGGAGATGTAGCGGCAGTCTTGTGCGCAGGGGATCTTTCCATGGACTACATTGATTTCATAGTTTCATCCCTAAACAAACCTACGTATTTCGTATTCGGAAACCACAACCTGAATGAATACAAATTTTATCATCCGGAGTTACATGAATCAGGAGTCATGGCTGCATATGCTAGTGCAGGGCAAAAAGGTCATGGGGCCATATATGCCGGATTCCGTTGTCTTGAAGATCCACTGCTCCAGATTGAAGATCCTGTAACAAAAAAGAAGAGGCCTCTTCTTATAGCCGGCATATCAGGGTCGATTGATTATAATCACGGCCAGTGTCAGTTTACAGAAAACCAGATGAAAATGAAGCTCTTAAAAATGGCTCCAAGACTGATGCTGAACAAAATAAAGTATGGCACTTATCTGGACATTTTCCTTACGCATGCAACTCCAAGGCATATTCACGACCACGAAGATCCATGCCATAAAGGATTTGAGTGCTTCAACAGTTTCATACAGAAATATGAACCTGCATATATGGTTCATGGACACATACATCTTTATGACCAGAACGAAGAACGGTCGGGACTATATGGAAAAACGATGGTTGTAAATGCTTTCAGCCACCACATAATAGAACTTCCGTAAATCAGACATGATGACAGACACAAAAAACTTTTAATTTCAACTTCAGGAAATAAAATGGGTAAAATAAGTTTTTCAGAACAGACAGACGGTGATTTCAGCCGGGCCCACAACAAGGCTCTTATCAATGAAATTCAACATTTCCTTAATCCGGAAGAAGCGTCCCTCATTTCGCTTTCAGACCTAAAAAAACTGCTGAAACCAAATAATGAAACATACCAGGGAATGCAGACCGTTCCTGTTGCATCAATAGTCGGAAGCGAAGACCGTTATAATGATTTTGACAATCAGTTTTTTCCGAAAAGTACACATTTAAAGAACCGTTGGGAAAGTATTGACCGGGCACACCTGGAAAGTATAATACTGCCACCGGTAAACCTCTATGAACTTGGCGGACTGTATTTCGTAAGGGATGGAAACCACCGGGTTTCAGTAGCCAGAGCCCGTGGGATAGAATTTATAGATGCAGAGGTAACTTCACTAAGGACGGAAATCAAGCTGAAGCCCGGATATTCCATGAAGTATCTTGTAAAACAGATAATTGCATATGAAAAAAGAATATTCTATTCAGAAACAAATTTCGGTGATATTACAGATGACTGGTGCATGGACTTTACTTCTGCCGGTCAGTATGACGTGATTTATAATCATATCCTGACTCACAAGTATTACATAAACATGAACAAGACTGAAGAAATTTCCATGACGGAAGCGGTCCAGTCATGGTATGAAAAGGTCTACCTCCCAGTAATAAAAGTCATTTCAGACTCAAAGATCATGAAAAAATTCAGAAAACGCACTGTCTGTGACCTTTATGTCTGGCTTATAAAATACTGGGAAGAATTAAAGAAAAAATTCGGCGACGACTACCCGCTCAATCAGGTTCTTGAAGATTTCAGCCGTGACTTTTCATCAAGTTTCATACAAAAAATAAAAAACAAAATGAAATCATTGGCTTTCAGAAAATACAGGAAGCAGGAGTAAGAAATATTCCATATTAAAATAAAAACTTGACGGTTTTACATTTGATATGCTAGAATTATTTTATAAATTCAATTATGGAGTTAAAAATTGCTGCCAATTGATGCTTTTGCATTCATTCCATTAATCGCAGCCAGTGTTGTTACATTCGGTGTGTTTGTTTTCCTCATTGTAATGAAATTGAGGAAAACTGCAAAACCAAGTTTTGTACTTTTCCTTTCACTGGTATGTCTGATGGCTGGAATGATTTTTTCAATTTTCAGACCAAATCTGATTTACCTGTCATTCATGATTTTCATGGCTGTCCTTCTTTCGTTGCCATACTGTATCATGAAGGGATTTTCAAAACCTGAAGAGAAAGGCCGTAAAGAAAAGGACTATGGTCCTGTAAAGGCTGGTACCAGAATCAATGTTGTATATGATGATGTGGAAAGAAAGCTTCTCGAAGTAAACAAGGACTTTTTAGCACATACAACAGGTGCTTTTTCAGCTCCTGATGGAGGAATGGATCAGGCATTAGAGTATTTTGCAACTCAGCTTATTGAACTCATACATGCAGACGGATCCATGATCCTCCTTATGGATGATTTTGATGATATAATACTTGTAAAGAAAATGCTTGGACATATCGCACCTCCTTACCTGCTTCCGGATAATATTCCCCATAAACAGCAGCGTGTAGACATGAGTATGAAATATGCCCAATTCCCGCTGAAAGATAATATTTTCGGTGATGTTGTAACTTCAGTATCGCCTGCACTTATAAACGAACCATTGAAGGATTCACGCATTGTCCAGAATGAAGATGAAGACTTCTTGAAATGCGGTTCGTATATATTCGTTCCTTTAATTGTGCAGGAGCAGGTAATCGGTGAAATAGTAATGGCGAAAGATTTCGGTTCAGAGCCATTTACTGACAGCGAGTTTGACATTGCAAAAAAACTTGCGGATTTCATTGCAGTTTCGATACATGCAATTACATCACATACGGAAATAATGGAACGTGTAAGCGTGGCAAAGGAAGGTGAAATTGCGTCAAGAACACAGAAATCTATCATTCCTTCCAAAATTCCTGCACTTCCAGGAATCCTGACAGGTTCTTTTTTTGAACCGGCAGAAAACATTTGTGGTGACTTCTATGATGTCGTAGTCTCAAGGAAAGACAGGATTGCATTCATCCTCGGTGATGTAACAGGCAAAAACATGAATTCCCTTGTCGTAATGCTTATGATACGGGCAATGATTCGGCTGACCATTAATACTACACAGACTGCAGGAACAATCCTCAGCTGGGCAAACCGTGGTATAACATCGGAAAGTACAACCGATCATTTTGCAAGCATATCGCTCCTGTTGTATGATAGTGTAAGTAAAAAAATTCAGTATTCTTCTGCGGGAACTAATCCGATATTTAAATATACGGCAGCAGACGGTACTGTTACAAAAATATCTGATGACTTCGAGCCTGTAGGTGTAGAGAAGAACACAGAATATAAAGATAATGAGATTTCTGTTGAGAAAGACGATATCATTATTACTTGTACAGACGGTCTTGTTGAAGCACTGAATAATGATGGTGTACAGTATTCTTCAGCTAATTTGGAGAAAATTATAAAACAGTGTCATACTTTAGATGGTAAGACAATTGCAAACCGGATAAAGGATGATGTAAAAGATTTCTGCGGCAGTGCCGTACAGCATGATGACCAGTCCCTCTTGGTCATCAAAATTCAGTAGAAGGAAGGAGCTTCTGTTATGGAACTGAAAATACGTAAGAATGGTGACATCTATATCATAGACGTCAACGGTGAAATGGATTTGTATAACTCATACAAGCTCAAAGAATTGGTAATGAAAATGCTGGAAAAGAATGTAAAAAATTTTGTTATCAATCTTGAGCAGGTAGATTATATCGACTCATCTGGAATTGGTGCTTTGATATACATCTGTTCTACAATTAAAAAGATGAACCTGAAACTTGCAATTTCTAATGTTCATGGTTCTGTAAAAAAAGTTATTGAACTTACAAAATTGATGGGATATTTCCCTATTGCCAACAGTGTTGAAGAAGCACTTCTTATGGTAAAAGATTAATTTTTTGAGGTAATTTTTATGGAACAGTTAAAAGAACTCAGATCCGATGACAATGACCCATTGTTCGACAAAACAAACATGCTGAAAAAGGATTTCCCATCAGATTTCCGTCAGATTAGATATTTCACTCTTCTTATCGTTCAGTCTGCTCCAACAGAGATTAAGGAACTGAACCTTCTTGAACAGCAGATTAGTGAAGTTATTAAGAATGCTGTGAAGCATGGTAATAACTGTGATATCAATAAGAAAGTAACAGTATGGTATTCATTCAGTCCTACGCACGCGCATATCATTGTAGAAGATGAAGGTGAAGGCTTTAAAGATCTTGAAAAGTGGAATGAATTTAATAGAAACAGAATTGAAGCTTTACATGAACAAAATTATGAAATGCTTTCTAACTTTGTTTCATTCAAGACACAGAAAAGTGATGATCAGGATGGTGGTAATGCCTTGTTTGCTGCCCTTGAATATTGGGACGGTGGATTTGTTTACAATGGAAAGAAAAATGGTGTTGCAATGCTGAAGCGTTTTCAGCAGAAGCATCATGGAGTTTCTACGAATTAACTATAAGTCCTTTTGAAAAGCCGGTTTAGAAGACAGTTTCTGAACCGGTTTTTTTTCATTCACAGTGTTGCTGATTAATGACGAATATCGAAGTATCGCCGTTCTGGTAGAAAACTATACTACATGTTAATAAGGGCTATGTAGAGTTGATGGTAAAATCAACTGCATGATAATGAAAATATGTAGGGAGCGACGGCAACGCCGAAAAATTGCGAAAGCAATTTTAGCGAGTCTCCGAGAAGCTGTGCTTCGAAGGCAGAAGGCCGACATTGCAACTTGTTGCATAGGAGTAGCTCAGCGTACTTTACACGCAGGCGCATTTTCCACGGTAATGCAGAATTTCTAGCAACACTTTTTACGGACACAGGATTTTTTATTATGAAAAATCCTTAAAAAGCAAAAACAAAGCCTTGAAAAAGCCACAAGTGTATATAACCTAGCCTCGACATATTCAGCCATATCCTTACTGACCGTTGCTTAAATTACAAATGTCCTGTACTTTTTCAGCCCAGTTTATATATCAGCAATTCTATTATTTATTGACAGCATGCATGACAGCTTTGGCAAGTTGATCAGCACAAGAAGTATTACGTCTGCCACAGATGTTTCCTGTCAGTTTCTGAGATATTTCTTCTGGTGTCATACCTTCAACTAATTTAGAAATAGCTTTCAGGTTGCCATTACATCCGCCTGTAAAAGAAACATTCCGCACTACTCCATTATCAATATCAAACTGAATAGAAGTAGAACATGTTCCCTGTGTTTTGTATGTTATATTATCGCCCATACAAGAAGTTTGCATGATTTTCCATTTCTATGCAATATATGTAATTAGACAAAATGTTTCTTTAATGATAAAATAAAGGAAATAATTTTATACGAGGAGAATTTTATGTCAAAGAAAAGCATAAAAATCGATTTGTTTTTGATTGGGATGGCAGCTGTTATAATCGGATTTTGTTGTCCGATGTTTAAAGGCATGTTCGGGCTTTCATCACTGAATGGATTCAGTCTGATTAATTTTAAGCACAGTACCATCATCAGCATTGGGGCACTTTGCATTTTTGGCGGTGCTGTACTTGGCGCATTAACCTATTTCATTCCTTCATTGGAAAAGTTTAAGACCATCGCATTGATAATTACAATTGCTGGCGGTTGCATACTAATTCTTGCATTTACAACCAGCATTGGTTCAAAAGCGCCTAAAGCATTGGGTAAACTTGCTGTTAATGCAAAAAAAGCTGTAGGTAAGAATATATTAAAACAGGCAACATACGGTTTTTACATTGTAATTACAGGATGGATTCTCTCTATAATTAATTTTATCACAAAAAAATAATTTTCAGTTGACGATTATACAGAAATTAGCTATTTTATATCTGTAGTCAGATGGCTACAGATATTTTTTTATGGGGGTGCACCGGTTTCGACGGATAAGAGAAAGCTTGCGCTGCAGGTGAGGTTGTTGCCTGTCCTCTTGAACAGACAAGAAACAATAACTGAAGAAGACAATTCTCAGTTCGCTCTCGCTGCTTAAGTAGCGTTTGAGCCGTAGACTTGGTTGCGCCGTCCTGAGCGGCCTGGATCTATGTCACAAACCGGGACTTGCTGTGTATTATGTCTGGATTTTACGCGGGACTTTTTTTTCAGAATACGGAGACGACGCTTGCGGTGCTGCTACCGTTTCCCGACAATTACCTCGCACCAATAAACCTGTAGAGGTGCCTGTTTTGCTTATTCGGACGGGGGTTCAATTCCCCCCATCTCCAGATTATTTCCTTGTATTATAAAGAAATAGATTTTGCAAATTCTCCAAAAAAACGATATTTGTTTCTACTTGCCTGTTTCCATTTTTTTTGTTTTAAGGTTTGAGAAAAATGAATGACAGGCGGTATAGGTATTTCATTAAAGAAAAAAGACGTTTCTATATTTTTGTAAAGTATAAAAAAAATCATATTTATTATGCAAAATTCCCGGATTATAACTGCATAAAATCCACGGGTTGCACATCTTTAAAAGATGCCTACAAAAAAGCATGTGCCATTTATGAAGAATTAAAAGAAATAAAAGTATGCTCTACGGTTGAGCGGTTACTGGCTTTTTATGCCGGTAATAGAGATTCCTTAAAAAAAATGAAATACGTACTTTCATTTTTGCATGATGTCAATGACAATTTTCAGTTTACACCTTCACGGATAAAAAAACTGCAAAAAGATTTATTAAGCACCGGCGCAAGCGGTAAAACCGTAAATAATTATATCAACGTCTTAAAAAAAGCCGTCGGAAAGTCTTTTCCGGAATACACTACTATCCCACATAATCAGGTTTACCGTGGATGTTTTCCCATTAAATCTTTTTATGGATTTTACAGAAGATGTACAACGGAATTGCATTACCTTGCATTTTTCACGATGACCACAGGAGTTAGGGCTGGAGAGCTGGCATTGTGTACCATTGAGCAGGATGATGAAAAAATGTATCTTCGGATAGATGGAACGAAAACAAAAAACGCAAAAAGGAAAATTCCACTTTTAAAGGAAACTCTTGAAGCCTACGAAAAAATAAAAAAAATGCGTTTCAGCGATAAAAGGCGGCGTGAAAGCGTCATGGAAACCGGGAAACTTGCCGGGTACAGTCTGGATTTTATCCGGGAAAATAATATTGTATACCACGGATTCAGGAAAATGTATAAGACAATTCTTGAATCCTGTTCGGTTTCCAATGTATTCATTGAATACTACATGGGGCACAGCCAGACATCAAACGTAAACCAGCTTTATTTTGTCGGTGACAGTGCAGAGGATGATGGAATATACGAAAAAGTCATTGAAGCGTTAAGTCGGTTTGTATAGCTGATAACCGAAAAATAAAAACGTTTGTTTTATTTACCTGATATGAGAGAATGCGTGCCAGTAGGTGCAGGAGAAAGTACAAGGGCTGCAATTGCCGCACATGATGTGTATAATGTCGGTGAATTCAAGGATGACCAGTTACAGGGGCATAAACATACAGTACAAGGTGGTGGTGATATATGGTATCATCCATCAGACCAGTCACAATCACAAGTTACAGGTTCAGCAATTAAAACGACATCCGACCCTATATCTGATGGTACTAACGGCACACCACGCACCGGTACAACTACACACGGCAAGCAGTTAGGAGTTAATTATCTGATAAAATATTAATATTTGATTAGATAATTACAACATATAGCAGGAGGTTGTACAGTATTACTTTTGCCATAGATGCTATTTCCGTTTGCTGCTGAAAAATAGATTACTGAACCCCGTCTGGTATTACCTGACGAATCATCTCGAATAGGACCAGAGCCTGCATATGAACCGGCGAAACATCCTGAACCAGCGTATCTATTATCAAGCACTGTGCCCGGTATGCTACCCGTAATATTTGGCAATCCAGCTTCGATATACGTGCCAATATTGCCGGCAGCACCTTGTGGTATCCTGTTTTTAAAATCAGGTAAATAAAACGAACCTATTATTTTATCGGTACCTGCGGGCTGGTACATATCCCCGATTTCTGCATAAAGTTCGGGGTAATATTCCTCGCTGATTTTTTGACCATCGGCTGCAAGGTAACCGACGGGAATCCTTTCACTGCTTCTTGCTACATAGTCCCCCGTCATAACCCCATCAGATACGCGCCATTTCGTACCTGTCCAGAAAAACTTGTAAGAATTTCCTGCAAACATATTTTCAGGGGCACGGTTATTAATTACAACTTTTGAATCGGCAGTGCAGAATATTTCAATTTCAATCCCCGGTGCTGTTGCGTTGTTTACCGTTACTGTAACATCTTCCCCGGTGACAATCAGGGAGGCATCATATTCTATTGCAGATGTTTCATCTGATACGGCGACATTTACGGCGCGCTGTTTGATGAATGGAAGTGCTATATTTTCTGCAACTTCCCGGGTAGAAAGCCCGCCCTTATTTGCGGCGGTCCTTTCTATTTTTTTTCCGACAGCCGGAATATACCCTTCAATGGCCGGTACTAATAATGAATCAAGCGTTAAATCTATCATGATGACTTACATCTCCTGTATTATTTTCTTTACCGCATCCTTGAAAAGTTCAGAATCAAAAAGATTTGTTTTGAGCTCTCCGGAATGGTCAATAATCATGTATTTATTGCGCCAGTCAAGGGAAGCGAAAGGTATTTTGTTTTCTGAACCTTCTGCAAAGTCTGTAAACCGTTCTTTATGCAGTTTATCAATAAGCAATTCGTCAAGAATGAAGCTGTTGAGGTTTTCGTTAAATACGGCCGTACTTTCATAAGTGCCGGATGAAAACCTCTTGAATTCCTTTTTACGGTCATTAATCCATATTACGATATTGTCATCATCATATACAACCGCAAAATGAAGCCATAAGTTCGGCTCAAAACTCATGTTAAAAGGTTCGTCACTAAGGTTTATGACTTCTGAACCCGCCGCGCCCTGATGGTAGATTTTCGTATTTGCAACGTCGGCGACATTGTAACAGAGTTCGTCACTTTCAGCCGTTGCCGTATTGTATAGCGTTCCTTCATCCTCATTGTAGTTTACTTCGTCAGTTGCATTCATGATGTAAATCATGTCTTCAGGATTCCCGATCCTGAAGAGTATCTGATTTTCAGCCCATATATACTGGATCCAGAAGTCAACAGTCCATTCATGGTTAGCCCCCAGTGGATGCGTAAGGCTGTACTGTCCATACAGTGCCTTGCCGATTTCTGAATAAGGCGCAACAGCAAGGATTGCAGGTGTAAAGTCTATTACCTGTGCGCCCGTGTTGTCTTCCCGGCCTTTCAACTGCGGTGCATCTATGGCGGTCATCTGATAGCCCGTCATGCCGTGCTGGTCGTTCATGTCCGTGTCAAAATGGTAAATTATGGAATCACTGCTAATGTACGGCCGTCCTATGTCATGACCAAGTGCACGGCGTTCCTGAATGCTGGCATTGCCGACAATCATCGAGGAATCGGAATATATGGCCCGGGATAAAAGCCCCCTTGTTTCCTGTTTGGAAACAGCTTCCCATCCGGCTTCCAGCCCGTCCCTGTGTTCGTAATAAGTCCCATCAGGTGTAATGCGTGTGCGGTCTAAAGAATCCGGGTTATCTTGTATTATAAGCTCGCCGTTAATGCTGGAAGCTGTAGAAGAGACGGAAAAACTGCCGACCTTGAATTCAATTTCATACGAAACGATTTCTTCACGTCCATTGACGACCGGAACAATCTTCAGATACTGGTCTTCCCCGCCGGCTTTCATTGCACCCTGATAGTATTTTTTTCCAGTCTTTTCATCTGTAATGGTAGAAAGTGCCCAATAGTTATTATCGTTTCCGGATAATGAACCTTGGGAAATTACACCAAGGTTTGCAGTGATTGCAGAAAGTGAACCGACATAAAACTGCTTTACATCCTCATTGGCCTTGACAATATCACGAATGGAAGTTGCAAGTGCTGTGGCATTGATGACGGTTACGGCACTCTGAAAAGCCTCATTGACTGAAAAAACTTCGAACTGATAGGCGGTATCAATCAAGTTTTCTTCTCGCTGTCCTTTTAACGGCATAGTCTGGATGTATACGCCGTCGGAAAGGACATAGCCGGAATCATCAGGCACTTTGTAGGAATCTTCAAAACCATAAGGATCTGCTGAAACATTAGGTTTATAAAAACCCGAATCCCCCTGCATTGCGCATTTTACACGGATTCCGTATCTGATAGCCCCGTAAACCTTCCGGCTGTCGCTTCTGGATTTCTGCGAGCATAATAAAGTTATGGTGCGGTCTGAAACCCTTACATGCACCTCCGGCGCCGAAAGTGCCCATGTGCCGTAGAAATCCGTATTTACAGCGGTTTCAGTCCATTCTGCGCTCTGTTTGTTGTAAAGGCTTTCGGCTTTTGCCCTTACCTTCCAGCCTGCAAGGTCTGATGTTTCCGGGTAACCGTCGGCGGTCCGGTCAAAGACATAGAAGAATGAAACTGAATCAGATTCAAAGTTTTCCCACCCCATGCCATCACCTTTCTGTATTTCAAAAATGAACTTTTTGACGCTGTTTTTTAATCCGGCTCCAAGAGGTGCGCATGTTATCTGTATGCCCTCTTCTTCGGCGACGGCTTCCAGCTCCGTAACGTTTCCGGGGATTGATATTTTTTCATTATTGCCTGTGACAAGGTTCGATATGTTGCCGTAAAGTTCGTCAGGCGTTACGGATGGAAGCGGTACTTCATACCGCGTGTCCGTTATCGGCTGTGTCAGGTGCGGTACATAATCCGGAAAAACGGATGTATCTTCGTAAATCCGTTCGTCATAATCAACAAGGGTAAGGTTGTAAACACTTCCGCTTTCTTCTATGCCTGTAATGAGCATGGGTGCAGTTACCGTCTCGATTCCATAGCCGTATGAAAGCACGTCCCCGCGGTGAGGGATTGCAGCGGATGAAGCCGGAATTTCATCTGCAAATAATATTTCGCACGTGCGGCCATCATACTGCCTGATTGAAGCAGACAAAGGTGTACAGTATTCATCCGTCACACACTGGATTATGACATTGAAGGAATCGGAATCATTGAGGGTAAGCGGTTCGTATAGCCGGAGTCCCACAATGTAAAGTTCATCATGCGAATAGATTACGTCCTTTATTTCAGCATTTCCCAAGCCTATTTTTAAGGCTGGATGCTGTACAAGATATTTGCTGTAAAGCCTGAAATAAAAACCTTCTTTTCCTACGGTTGCATGGCAGTTCTTTTTTCTGATTCTTGACGACTTCATAATGAAAAGCGCGTGCCTGTATGCATTTTTCCACGATGTCACGCCGTCAGCCATAACCGGCTTTATGATTGCATCCGGGGAACGCCGGGCGGGATTGACTGAACCGTCATACATTACAAGAATCTTGTTTTCCTGGTAGCCGTTTTCAGCGTCAATGTATGACACCTGCAGGCCGTCAACTTTACGCCCCATGTTTTTTTCATAAGTAAAGGCAATCATATTCTGCTCGTTGAGTAACCCGGAAGCATTTTCAACTACATCGTCATAAATTACGGCAACCTTGTCATATATGCTTTCATAGCTTGTACCGCGCCCGGTCTCAAGGATTTTCTGCAGTAATGTGGCTTTTGCCATGCCGTCAGTAAGTACAAAGTCGCAGGTAAAGCCTTTCCTTTCACAGTATTCATACCATGCACCGATAGAAGGGAGGTCAATTTCATCATCAAGGAACCTTGACGGCATGTGATGGCGGCTCGTCATTACTTCAAGCCACCATGAAGCGGGGTTACTGGTTGCGGTCTTTTCCGTGCTCCATTCCTTCTTCTGTGCGTCCCATGTCCGGGCAATGCCGGAGGTTATCACGGAGATCTTGGAAAGCTTGTCTTCATTCTGTGGTGTTGACTTTATCCTTAATCCTATGAGTGTGGACGCTTCACCCTCTGCCTTTCCGATGATTTTTTCAGGAATGAATGCACCTGCCGCCCTGCTTTCTTCAGTATCAAAAATAAAAGATTGTACCCACTGGATATAGGTATCGCTCTGGTCTGCACCGTCCTTTGCGTCAATCTTGTCTGTAAGGCTTTCAATCTTTACTGCAACCGGGTGCTTTACATCCTTTATGGATTCATAAGGCAGTTTTAAAATGACTTCCTTTCTTGTCTGTACAGATATCCTGTCAGTCCATGACACTTCATCCGCTGTAATCCATGACGGTTCTGCGGTGCGTTCAGGGTCTGCATAATCAAGGGAGTAAGAAAACTTAAAAGATACGGTGCGGCTGGTCTTGCTCATATCCTTGTCATATGCACAAAGTCCATTGAGCAGAAGGCAGATGTTTGCCTTCATTGTATTTTGTTCAAGGGTATAAACCAGCGGTTCGTAGTTGTCTTCGTTGCGCTTGTAAAGGCGGTCGTTAAGGACATTTTCAACTACCTTGTCATTCAATACGGCCGTTTCAAACGGTTCGCCATCCTGTGCTATTTCCAGAAGGGAATTGCCATTATTGAAAATTGAAAAATCGTCAAATTTAAAGATTCCTTCCTGCGGTTCAGTGCCGCTGAAAGTCTTTAAATTGATGCCGTCACATTCAATTTTCCTGATGTTCTGCTTGCTGAACCCGGCTTCGAGCACGACGTTGTAATACTGTTCACCGTCTTCAAGTGTAGAAAATCCCCGGTATTTATTGCCGCCAGAATTGAGGACATAAGGAACGAATAAGTGCGTGCCAAGGATGAAAGGCTGTGTCTTTCCCATTGCTATGGTATTGGATGCGCCCCTGAGGTAAGGGATATTGACCACATCATCTTTGGTCTTCTGTTCAATCCCCTCCATCTGCTTACGGAGGCGGTTCATTGCGTCCCGGGCTTCCCTTGCCGCCTTTTCTGCCTGTGCCTGTGCATCTATTGCCGCCTGCACTTCGTCAACGACCCATTTTACGCCGTTGACGGTGTATTTTGTGGCTGACCAGCCGCCACCTGTAAAAAAGTCAAGTGCGGCATCGCCTGCGCCATAACTTCCAGGATTCAGGAAATTTTCAAAAGGGTTTCCGCCGCCACCGCCGAAAGGAACTGCGCGGATAATTACGCTGTCTTTATCGCTGTAAATGTAGTTTTCATCCGCAAAGTCATTATTTACGATGACTTTATAGGCTTTCCAATGTACGTCCGGGAATATTTCCCTTAACGGCTTTCCGCTTTCTGCATCAATATAATCAAAAGCGTCTGAAAGGTATCTGTAAAACTGTATCATTTTTATTTTCCCACCCTGAAAAATCTCGGATGCCGGAAAAACGTCACCGGCATCAGGCGCACGCCACCTTCTGTAATGTGGAGGCACATGCTGCCGTCAATCATATAACCTGCATGAAGTTCGCCTGAAAGGACGCATTGAAGGATGTCACCACCCCTTACCTCGTCCCGCTTCACTTCGGCGACATTCACCCTCTTTACAGTCTCATTTAAAAAAATGCCGTCAATGGATGTGTCTGCAATATCCTGCAAGACGTCACCATGACGGCGGCAGCATTCAATGACAAGGCCGTAACAGTCCATGCCATCCATGGAACGGCCGCCCCTCTTGTAGGGGACGGACAGGAGGTCTTCATAATAAATCAACTGTTCCCCCTGTTATTGATTGCCGTCCATATGAGCGTCGGAAATGTCATGTTCGGCCTGTCATCCTTTTCAAAAGTTGCGGTTATCTCCGTTTTCGTACCTTCCACGTTGCAGTAATGGTGGTGCACGGTCTGGAGCGGTTCAACTTCACCGCCTTCAATCAATGCTATTGTTGCATCAAGGTGCACGGCATCGGCATTCTCAATAAGATCTATGGCTTCATTATCCTTTACGGCAATACGGAGCTTTCCGCCGCCTGTAAATCCGCCTTCTGATGTTTCCCGGGTGTAGCTGAATGAACCGGCTTTATATACATGTCCGTCAAGTGTAACGGCTTTACGGCTGTCAACATAACGCATGTCATAACGCCCCGAATCGTCATAAATATGTATGAGCGCATGGATTGAATACTTCCCATGCCTCTGGTTAAGGCGGTTAAAATTGCTGTTCATCTTATTTTATTCCTCGATAAAAGAAACCTGGCATTCCTTAGGATATTGTCCGTTCTGAATCTGCGGCTCTGCCGTCATCCTGTATTCGGTCATGATACCGCCGTCAATGAATCCGGGCAAAAGTACGGTCTGCGACCTTGACAAAAGCACATTGTCATACCATGCCCAGAATGCTGATTCCTCATTCTTGTTATGAATCAGAAAAGAAGCGGAATGTGTTTTCCTTCCTGATGAATCCTTTAAATATGTCTTCGTCTTTCCGTTTTCGTAAGTCACTTCAACGACGTTTTCAGCCGATGAAGTCGAAAGTGCATAAAACCTTTCATTCTGCCTGAACCATGCAACCATTTTCCACATCCTTATAAATAAGTCGTACCGTTGAAACTTTCTTCTGCGTGCATCAGTGCCGCATTATATTTCCTGTTGTAAAGGTCTTCCGTAACCATCCTGCGGACTGTAACCCGGAGCCCGTCATCCATACGCTGTACCTGTACGGCGGTGTCATTGCCACGGTAATTCTTTACCGACACATTCAGCGCGCCGTTGCTGCCTGCATTTCCATTTGCAAGTGCCCACAGTTCCTTCTGCTGCCTTGCGTTGAATATGGCTTCCCCGGTGCGGACATGTGCATAAGTGTTATCCTGCCCCATGCTTGCGCCGTTCATGCCGCCGACAAAACCGCCGGATGCAAAAGAAGGAGGTGTAGGTCTGCTTGCAGTTGCCGCCGCAAGCTGTGCCGCTCCAAGCGCCCCGACTGTAGCGGCTAAAGGAATCGCAACAAAAGGAGGTCCGCCGGTTGCAAGGGCATTTACAATACCCTGCGCCGTGCTTGCGCCTATCTGTAAAAGCTGTGAAGCCCACTGCCACATCTGTATTTCATAAGTCCTTTTTGCCGCCTCCCTTTCAATCTGTTCCTTCTTTTCGTAATACTCTTCTTCTGAAATTTCCCCGGCTTTGAAGGTCTTTTCAAGACTTGCAAGCTGTACATCCGCTTCGTTCCTTGCGGTGGTCTGCACCATGTTTGACAATGTGGTCATGGTCTGCGAAAAGTTACCGATGAAAGCTCCTGCAACTGATAGGTATTTTTCATTGATTTTCTGTAAATCCTGTCCGAACCTTTCCCAGTCTGACACGTCAAGTGCACCGGTTTCAGCCTGCCCCATCTGCCTGATTGCTTCCGTAATGCCTTCTATTGCAGATTGTACCTGTCTGTATTTTTCAACGTCGTCCTTTACCTCGTCTGTCTTCAGGAGTGCTTCCAGTGCCCTTTTATTCTCTTCAAGTGCCTTTTTCTGGTCGTCAAGGGTTACGGTTGCAAACTCCTTGATGATACCTTTAAGTTTTTCATATTCTGATTCAGTAAAGGTCATTGCACCGGCTTCTGCTTCTATGGCTTTTATGCGCTCCTTTGCAAGCTGATTGTTTTCGGTTATGAGTCCGTCAGATTCCGCAATCAGGGATATGTAGGATGATGTCATGGCATTGAGGCGGCTCTGGTGGTATGCGTTTTCATCAATGCTTTCCCCCAGCCTTTCCTGCATTTTCCTTTCTTCTTCAATCTTCTGTAATGCGGCATTAAGTGAAGCCTGATTCTTTTCCTTGTATTCTGCCGCCTTCTGGTCCAGTTCACTGCGCCTTGCTTCTGCCGCCTTGCGTTCAGCTTCCAGCCGTTCTTCTTCTGCCCGGCGCGTGTCTGCGTTCGACATTGCGGAAAGTTCGTTCTGTATGCGTGCCATCTGCTGGTAATATCCGGCAATCTTTGCACCTGATTCAGCTATGACCCTTGCGGAATCTGCAAAACCGTTTTTATGTTCAGCCTCGATTATCTGCCTTTCCACCGCAAGCTGTTTCTCCAGTTCTTCAAGCTGGCCGTTGAGGATTCTTTTCCTTGTTTCATCATCCGCCGTACCGTTGCGGAATGCCGCCGCTTCTTCCGCCTCACGCCTTGCTTCTGCGATGTTTTCCCGGAGGCTGTGGAGTGCGCCGCTTATGCCCGAAACGATGTCCGTAAAGAAACGGCGTACAGGTGCGGCAACGGCTTCTATGGGCGCCCCCAGCTCCTCCTTGAGGTCTCCCCATGCATTGGCAAGCTGCTGTGCGCTTCCCGTTGCCCTTGCGGTTTCTTCCGCCATGCCCTTGTATTTGTTCTTGATGATTTCAACGGCTTCACCGTTTTTCAACTGTTCAGCGGTAAGATTTTTGAGTTCGCCATTCTGTTTTGCAAGTGCGCCTGCATTGCCGTTATATGTGGCATTGAGGGCACTGACTGCGGATTCAAGGGACATTGCGCCGGATGCGGATAAATCCACAGCCGCCTGCACTATGTCCATTGTTTCCGCTTCCGTGCGCCCGGTAGAAATAAGCTGTGCCATCATGGGTAGGAGCTGTTCATCCCCGACGGTAGAAACATTCTGGATTGCGGAAGCAAAAGACTGCAGCCGCTTTTCTGCCGAACCGTCTACATACGGATTGTTTTTGATTGCGGTTGAAAGCTGTATTTCTGCGTTCTTCTGTGTGTTGTAAAGCGTCCCCAGTTCCTTTATTGCATCAGAAACGGCACCTATTGCGCCGGTGACGACTTCAAACGCCTTGCCTGTAAATGCAATGCTGGATGTAAGCCTCGTCAATCCGCTCAGGTTTTTGGATATGTCTTTTGAAAAGCTGTTTACTTTTTTTGTGACTTTATCAAGGCCTTTTTCTGCACCCTGCGAATCAGCCGTAATTTTTATGTTTACTTTTTTGTCTGCCATAAAAAAATCCTTATGTCTGTGTGATTACAGTCATAAGGATTTTCC
>JAZLGS010000062.1:0-57922 GCA_045616425.1 Treponema sp. | reverse complement strand
CCTGCTTTTTTTTCTTGACAGGAGACACAACATATAAGGGAGCGACGGCAAAGCCGGAAAATTGCGGAAGCAATTTTAGCGAGTCTCCGAGAAGCTGTGCTTCGAAGGCGGAAGGGAGCGACGGCATCAGCCGGAAAATTGAGAAAGCAATTTTAGTGACTCTCGAAGCTGCTGTGCTTCGAAGGCGGAAGGGAGCGGCGGCAAAGCCGGAAAATTGCGAAAGCAATTTTAGTGACTCTCGAAGCAGCTGTGCTGTGCACGTTATCTCTGGGGGATACAAGGCTCCTGAAGGAGCCGGCTTTTTTACCGTCGCTGGGCCCCACTTTTTTTTAGTAAAATGCAGATTTTTAGCAACAGTTTTTACGGACATAGCCTTATTCAAAATGGTTGCTGAACCGCTTAAAAGCAGGATTTGTACGGGTACGGAATCCTTATAATCCGCAACAGGTAACAGAATACCGGCTGGCTCCTGATGTAGTAGATGCGATCGCATTCTGCACAAAAAATCCGGTTCCCATGATTCCACATATGGAATCATTGAAGGAATATGGCCAGTACTGGTTTGTAACAATTACTCCGTATGGCCGGGATATAGAACCTGGCGTCCCACCGGTTGAAAAGGTCATGGAATCATTTATTGAATTGTCTGGAATAATTGGAAAAGACTGTATCGGCTAGCGGTATGATCCGGTTTTCCTTAACAGAAAAATTAATGCGGAGTGGCATATTGCAGAATTCAGAAAAATGGCAGAAAAACTTTCCGGCTATACAGAAACCTGCGTAATAAGCTTTATAGATCTTTATCAAAAGGTCCGGCGGGATTTTCCAGAAATAAAAGAAGTTGATGAAAATCTTAAAATTGAAATCGGCAAGGCCTTTTGCGAAATTGCAAAGGAATATGGATTTACTATAAAACCATGTGCAGAAGGAAATGCACTTGCAGAATTCGGTGCAGATTGCAGCGGCTGCTCTACCCAACCCGTATTTGAAAAAGCCATTGGCAAAAAAATAGATGTCCCAAAACTCCAGTCAAACAGACCATTATGCGGATGCCTTTTAGGAAATGACATCGGTTCTTATGACAGCTGCGGACATTTATGCCGTTACTGTTATGCAAATACTTCAACAGAAAATGTACGGAAGAACATGGCAATGCATGATCCGGATTCACCATTCCTGATTGGCCATGATATGGCTGGTGACATAATCCATATGGCAGACCAGAAAAGATGGAAACAAAAACAGCTTTCGTTATTCTAAACAGACATAAAAAAAGCGGAAGCAAGTGCCTCCGCTTTTTGACCTACATATCAAAAAAATGATTAAAGTTTCTGACCTTCAACAATATCATTAGCAAGACCAAGTTCTTCACAGAAATCATATGCCAAAGATTTGTCTGTTTTACTTACATCATGATTAAGAATATCGCGTTCACTCTTATCATTTGAAAGAACAGCATCACCAAAAATCAAACCAATCTGAGCGGCACCCCAAATATGAGCAATGCGTACAACTTTCTTTGTAGAATCAAGACCTACAATAACCTTACGCCATTTTCCAGCCATCAGCTGACCTGTTGTCGGTCCTGAACAAGTATAACGGTAACTTCCTAACACATCACCATAATACTTGAATGTATACTTCTTATCGAGAATTGATCTGTATACTTTATCTCCGTTGTAGTAATATCTTTTTCCATTGTAATCAAAACCTACAAGATAACCCCCATTATCATCGGTCGGAACATACTCAACATTTTCAAGCTTTTCTGCGGCATCTTCGCCTACAAGACCAGCAAGGGCATCAGTAGAATCCTTATCTTTAACTTCGTTGATAATGTCTTCAACAATTGCATCTGCGATTACATCTTTACCAGTTGCTTCATCCTTTACTACAGGTACATCAGGAACTATCGGAGTTTCTGGCACTGTTGGAGAATCATCATCATCGTCTGCAGTTCCATCATTATTTCCTTCACCAGCAGGTTCATCATCAGCATCACCTGATCCACCATTTTCACCGTCTGGATCTGCTGGATTTGAACCATCATCAGAACCGTCAGCATCAGGAGAAGGTGCATCTACATCACCAGTTCCATCTGCATCGCCGTTATTTCCAGCATCATCAGAACCATCAAGATTATCATCTGCATTACCAAATCCGTCATTCTGATCACCTGCATCCACAGGATCAAGAGAATCATCTGTATCGGCTCCATCAGAATCATTCAAGTTATCATTTCCAGCTGGATTTGCCTGTGCTGAACCAGAATTTACAGCAACCGGACTATCAGTTGAGCCAGAATCTGTCATCGGCTGACAGCCTGCCATAATAAGTGCAATACCTGCAATGATAGGGAGTACAATCTTTTTCATATATTTCATCCAAAATTTTAATCTTATCGAATTTATACCAATTTATTGAAAAATAGTCAATGAAAAACTCCATTTTCTCTATTATCAATGACGAAGCTCGACGCAAGCGTCCAGGATGCTTGCATCCAAGTATTAACCCCGTCGGCACGAATAAACCGTTATTGTATATTTCCACCTGTCAATACATTTAAAATTGGAACAGGCAAAAAAAAATCCCGGCTCATAGCCGGGACTCTGCACAAAGAAAAAAATCAGAATGCAGTCGAAAAATTGAAGATGGAATTATTTCAGTTTTTCGATTTTTACAATTACGAAATCTGAATGATCATACTTTGAAAGTTCATATGTATTGTTTACATCAATATCAACATCCATAGTACCTTCAAAAATTCCTGTAATCGGCTTACCACTCAAATCATACTGAGGGCCGTTGTTTCCCATTGCAGGATTCTGATTCCACTGAGCCCAAGGATTTTTAACAATAAGGGACATATTTTCACCCCAGCCTGTCATTCTCGAACGAATCGTAAATCTGTACTTGCCGCTTGAATATCCCTTAAAGCAGAACTTGTCATAAGCGCCAACCAGAACAGAGTTATCAAGACCAGCTGTTACATCTGAAACATCAGTGTCAGCACCAGAAGATCCCTTAATTTCTACAACGTCGCCATCAGCACCAGTTCCTGTAGAAACAGTATTGTTGCCGGCATTTGCAGAAACAGTGTTTCCAGCAGTTCCGCTGCCTGTCGTACCAGCATCAGTTCCTGCTCCAGTTCCACTGCCGCTTGCTCCACTACCGGAACTTGTGTCAGTTCCAGCGTCTGCTGCGCCTGAATTTATATCATCAGGATTTGTACCAGCTGACGAATCTATTGAATCAGTTCCAGTCAAATCTCCGTTTCCAGAACTTCCATTTTCCTCAATGTTGTCAGAACCTCCATTTTCTTCAACATCTGAGCCAGTACCAGCTGCTTCTTCAGAAGCACTGTTGCCTTCATTTTCAGCATTTCCACCTGTTGCTGAACCGTCTGCATCTACAGAAATTTCTGATTCCTGTGCTCCCCCAACACCATCAGAACCTGTTCCGGCAAGATCTGCACTGGATGAAACATTTGAAATCACTGTTCCATCCATCCCTGATACATCACCTGTCATTGGTTGACAGCCTGACATTACAAGTGCAACACTTGCAATAACCGGAAGTAAAACCTTTTTCATATATTCACCTTTTTGTAAGTTGATAAATTCATCTTATGACCGAATCTCCAAAATGTCAAATTCAAAACTCCAGAAAGTCAAAAAAAGACGATTTTTTTTATTCTTCTATAATATGCTGATCAGAATCAATGGCAACAAAGCCTGCGGAAAATGCGCATGCGTGTAAAACAGGCAAAACCTCTCCGGTGCAACAAGTCGCTCCCTTCCGCCTTCGAAGCATAGAGTATAATCATCTACCAGAATATGGATACATCGAGGTTCGTTATTAATCAGCAACGCTACAGACGGACATAACCAAACAAAGAAGGCATGAACAGACAATCTTTATCGATTTCCATTCATGCCGCTAAAAAGCTGAAAGTATTGCAAAAACTATTTTTTAGAGAGTCCTTTCAATCAGTTCAACAATGTCCAGCTTAATATCGTAAAGTCTGAACCATCTTTCTTGAACAACTCATAAACTGCATCTGTCGTAAGATCAACTTCCATAAAGCCAGTCACAACATCTTTTACGGCTTTTCCGGATTCATCATATACCTTGCTTGTATTCTGCAGTGCAGGATTTGCATCCCAGCTGGCATATTGGGTTGTAGTAATCAATGACATGTTTACACCCCATCCGTCAAGTTCCGTCCTGATTTCGATACGGTAATGGCCGGACTTTGAAGGCGTAAATTTGTATTTTGAATACTGGCCAGCTGTAATTCCCTTTGCCACTCCATTATCTGCACCTTCCTGAGACTGGACATTCACAGGCTCTTTCTTTTCTGCCGCCGGAGCTTTTTCCTGAACGCTGCCGCCATTTCCTGCCGGTGCAGGAGGTGTGACTGCCACAGAAGGTTCCGTTTTTGCAGATTCCTTTACAGGTGATTTGTCTTTTTTATCCTTCGTCTTATCCCTGTTGTTATTATTGTTTTTGTCTTTATTCTTCTTATCTGCACTTTCCTGAGACTGGACATTCACAGGATCTTTCTTTTCTGCTGCCGGTGCTTTTTCCTGAACGCTGCCACCATTTTCTGCCGGTGCGGGAGGTGTGATTGCCGCAGAAGGTTCCGTTTTTGCAGATTCCTTTACAGGTGATTTGTCTTTTTTATCTTTCGTCTTATCCCTGTTGTTATTATTGTTTTTGTACTTATTCTTCTTATCTGCATTTGCCTCAGACTGGACATTCACAGGCTCTTTCTTTTCTGCTGCCGGTATTTTTTCCTGAACACTGCCACCATTTTCTGCCGGTGCAGGAGGTGTAACTGTCGCAGAAGGTTCCGTTTTTGCAGATTCTTTCACAGGTGCCTTATCCTCAACCGGTACCGGAGGAGTTGCTGCCGGTGTCTTATCATTCTGGTTTTTGTCAGAATCATTATTTGAAGACGGAACATCTCTATTATTCCCATCCCTATTTTTCTCAGATGCTGACGGATATGACGGATGCCTCTGTCCATGCCACACATGGTAATTACCAGATTCATCCTGATTCTCATCCACTGTCTCAGAATCAGGGTATTCAGACTCCTGTCTTCCGTATCCAAACATACCAAAAGAAACATAACAGCTTGAAAGGAAAACTGCACAAACTACAAACAGTGCATAAAGTAATTTCATTAAAAAACCTCATAAAAAAAATATGGTCAATTTTTCATGATCCTTGATTTTATCCTACACGGTAAAAATGTCCCCGTCAATCAAAACCCGGTACATATTTTTATTTTATGTGCGAACATAATTCAACTTTACAAAATACAATCATTTTACTACTATTTATATAGAAAGAAATTGACTGAAAATGTTAAAAGGGAACTTTTCAATATTGCATTTTTGAAGGCGACTTTGAAAAGCTATGATTTCAGCCCTTTTATTTCTAAGGTTAAAATATGAAAACATCTTGAAAAACTATTTTCAGAGATATCTTATAACTTTTTACGGGAGAATCAAATGGAAGGATACATACATCAGCTTGAATCATTCGGATGTGCCGATGGCCCGGGATCACGTTTCATTATTTTCTTTTCCGGCTGTCCATTACGTTGCAAATACTGCCATAATCCAGACACCTGGGACATGACCAGAGGAAAACCCTACTCTTCTGACCAGCTTATTACAGAAGCCTTAAGCTGCAAATCATATTGGGGTAAAAAAGGTGGAATTACAGTCAGCGGAGGCGAACCACTCATGCAGCTGGACTTCCTCCTTGAACTGTTTACAAAAGCTAAGGCCCAGGGAATCAATACTTGCATCGATACAGCCGGAGGCCCGTTTACATCAAGCGGGGAATGGTTTGAAAAATTTGAAAAACTCATGGCTGTTACAGACATCCTGCTAATGGATATCAAGCATGTCAATGATGAAGAGCACATAAAACTGACAGGAAAATCAAAAGACAATATAGTCGAAATGTTCCATTATCTGGACAAAATCAACAAGCCTATCTGGATCCGTCACGTTCTGGTTCCGGGAATCACTGAAAATGAAGGATACCTTACACAGACAAGGGATTTTATCCGCACCCTGCACAATGTTCAACGGGTGGAGATCCTTCCATATCATGGTCTGGGGGCCATAAAATACAAAGATATGGGAATAGACTATGTCCTTAAAGACACCCCGTCACCAACATTAGAAAGCGTAGAAAATGCAAAACGCATTCTGGAATGCGAAAAGTATACCGGATGGAAAAATTAATCTTAAAATAAACGGATTTTTTTCAAGAAAGCTGTATGTATAGGTTATGAGATTTTTTACATGCAGCTTTTTTTTATGGGTAACAGCTTCCGCATTCAGTTTCCCCATCCATGCACAGGAAAAAGAAAGACTTTATACTGAACTGCAAAGTTCCGTTGATTTATTCCTTCAGGATGACGACACACAATGGACGGCGGCCTATGGAATAATAACCGGTGCAGCCGGCATTAACCTGCGTTATTTCAATTCCTGTCCAAAAACATCTGGAGAAAAACTCGCACAAATTAAGGATTATGAGAACTTCCTACGGATTTTTGACAAAAAAAGATATTCCTTTTCTGTTGATGCAGGCCGCCTTGGAATGATTCCATTAAATATATCTGGAGGTTCACTTTCTTATTCCGGTTCAGTTTCCAAGCTGAACAATCCGGCATTCACAACGGCACTGACACCTTTCTGCCATACACCAGAAAATGCAAAAGGAATATCCATAACTCTGCCGGGGAAGACATCATCATGCAAGCCGGATTCATTATTCTTCAGTTATACACTCCCCGTAAATAAAAAAACAGATTCCAAAGGATTTTCTGGAAATGACATAAAATTTTCATATGCCTGCATAGAAACCGATTCGAAAGAAAAACAGATTTCTTCCATTAATAGTGGATTTATCTGGAAGAACCTACTAAAAGCATCTTTTTCCTCGACATTAATATCTTATTCGCCAGATCCGGTGACTGCATCAACATGGTTCAGGGAAAAAAGTAATTTTGATAAGACCGGACTTTCTGGTGCAGTTCAGGAACTTTCCATTGCAATCCCGTTTATAAAAAATTACACTGCATTTGGCATCCTGCAGACTCCGTTCAATGATAATGTACTGTGGATGAGAAATGACACGTTGTTTCAAGCCGGCAGTTTTTCTACAAATGTGAGTTTATACACCAGGGAACTACAGCCTGACAGCTACCAGACCGTTTTTTTTGTTCCAAATCAGACAAACGAGAAAAATATAATGCAGCTTAAAATAATTCCAGAATTATGCATATTCCTTAAAGACAAGGCTACAATAAAATTTGGTGCAGGTGGCGGTCTTTACAGGTCTTTTGAAAACCCGGGAATAAAACAGTATATTCTTGAAAGAGAAAATTTTTCTGCAGGAATAAAATATTCATCCAACTGCAAAAACGGAGCAATTTCATTTTTGATTTCCAATATTCCACTAAAAACCGTACCACTACAGGAAAAAGTACAACCCTTACAGACATATTCATGGACTGCATATTGGTCGCAGAAAACAACAGGCGGAAAGGGATTTAAATATTCAATAAATACATCAATAAAATTAATTCCCGATTACAATCCGGAAAAATTAAAGATGGAAGAGAAAATTTCTTTGTACCTTTACCCTGCTACGGGAATATTAAAATCAGCATCTGCAAGTTTATATGCAGAAGAAAAGGAAAACAGGATAAAATGGAATACTTCTTTTAAAACAGCCTGGGAAACCAATTTCAATACGTTCAGAATTAAATGGAATATGGGAATCATGTTGGATATAAAGCCAGATGAATGATATAAGGCTATGCAGAATAAGTAGTAAAACTAACTGCATAGTTGTTGAAAAAAGTGGGACGTAGGGAGCGACGGCAGAGCCGGAAAATCGCGGAAGCGATTTTAGCGAGTCTCCGAGAAGCTATGCTTCGAAGGCGGTAGGGAGCGACATTGCAACTTGTTGCACCGGAGGGGCAGCGTGCTTTACACGCAGGCGATTTTTCCACGGTAATGCAGCTTTTTTTGCAACACTTTTTACGGACATAGCCTAATATAATGTACCCGACTGTAAATACCTGTTGAATAAATTACTATTTTCATGTATATTTGTTAGAATTATAGGAAGTTTTATTTTTTTTAATCTTTCTTCTCTTTTGATATTATTTTTGAGAGGTAAACAATATGGCTTTTGATATTACCAAAGTACGTAATATCGGTATCAGTGCCCACATTGACTCTGGTAAAACAACAACATCAGAGCGTATTTTGTTCTATTGTAACAAGATTCATGCAATCCACGAAGTTCGTGGAAAAGACGGTGTCGGTGCTGTAATGGACAACATGGAACTGGAACGTGAACGTGGTATCACAATCCAGTCTGCAGCAACACAGGTTCAGTGGAAAGACACAACAATCAACTTGATCGACACACCGGGACACGTTGACTTTACAGTAGAAGTTGAACGTTCCCTCCGCGTTCTTGATGGTGCTATCATGATTCTCTGCGCTGTTGCAGGTGTTCAGTCTCAGTCTATCACTGTTGACCGTCAGCTTAAGCGTTATCATGTACCTCGCGTTGCATTCGTAAATAAGTGTGACCGTCAGGGTGCAAACCCAATCCGTGTATGTGGACAGCTCCGCGACAAGCTCGGCTTGAATGCACACATGGTTGAACTTCCAATCGGACTTGAAGACAAACTTGAAGGTGTTGTTGACCTTGTTGGAATGAAGGCTATCTACTTTGATGGTGATAATGGTGAACAGCTCCGTTATGCAGAAATCCCAGCATACATGAAAGATCAGGTAGAACAGTACCGTGCAGAACTTCTTGATGCAGCATCAAACTTTGATGATGAACTCATGGAACTCCTTCTTGAAGACAAAGTACCAACAGAAGAACAGCTCATTGCAGCAATCCGTAAAGGAACACTTGCAGAACAGTTCGTTGGTGTATTCTGTGGATCAGCACATGTAAACAAAGGTATCCAGCCACTTCTCGATGGCGTCCTCCGCTACCTTCCAGATCCAACAGAAGTTCACAACTATGGTCTTGACCTTGACAAGAACGAAGAACAGGTTGAACTTTTCAACGTTCCAGACAAGCCATGTGTTGCACTTGCATTCAAACTCGACGACGGTCAGTTCGGTCAGTTGACATACATCCGTATTTATCAGGGACGTCTTCCAAAGGGATGTGAACTTACAAATACACGTACACACAAGAGATTCAAGGTTGGACGTCTTGTCCGCATGAACTCTGCACAGATGGAAGACATCAGTGTTGGTGAACCAGGTGATATTTGTGCACTTTTTGGTGTTGATTGTGCATCAGGTGATACTTTCTGTGCTGAAGGTGTTAACATTGCAATGACATCTATGTTCGTTCCAAAGCCAGTTATTTCTCAGGCTGTAAGACCAAAGGACAAGTCAGCTGCTGCAAACTTCGCAAAAGCACTTAACCGCTTTACAAAAGAAGACCCTACATTCCAGACAGAACTTGACCCAGAATCTAATGAAACAATCATCAAGGGTATGGGTGAGCTCCATCTTGCAGTTTACATTGAACGTATGAAACGTGAATATAAGTGCGAAGTTGAAGTTACCCCACCAAAAGTAGCATACCGTGAATCTATCACTTCACAGGCTCCATTCAACTACACACACAAAAAGCAGACTGGTGGTTCAGGTCAGTACGGTCGTGTAGCTGGTATTATGGAACCAATTACTGAAAAAGATTACGAATTCGTAGACGCAATTAAGGGTGGTGCTATTCCTAACGAATACATCCCATCTTGCGATAAGGGATTCAAGAGAGCTATGGAAAAAGGTTCTCTGATTGGTGCTCCAGTCGTAGGTGTTAAGATGACAATCAATGATGGTCAGTATCACCCAGTTGACTCTAGCGATATTGCATTCCAGACAGCTGCTATCGGTGCTTTCCGTGAAGCTTATGAAAAAGCAAAGCCAGTCATCCTCGAACCTGTTATGAAGGTTTCTATTGAAGGTCCAACAGAATTCCAGGGAAATATGTTCGGTCTTATCAACCAGAGACGCGGTATTATTATTGATTCTTCTGATGAAAATAATATGTCAACAGTTAACGCTGAAGTACCACTTAGCGAAATGTTCGGATTCTCTACAATCCTCCGTTCTTCAACACAGGGTAAGGCAGAATTCACAATGGAATTCCTCAAGTATGGAAGAGTTCCAAACAATGTAGCAGAAGAACTTCAGCAGAAGTATCAGGAAGAGCGCAAAGCCGCTCAGAAATAAGGAGCCCATATGGACAAGAAAGATTTCTTTGAATACAGCCCTATCCGTGCATTTGACAAGCTTACAGCAGGCGGTCTTAAGCAGGGTGAAATCGGTCTGATTACTGCAAAAAAAGGTTTGGGAAAAACATCTGTATTGGTTCAGTTCGGTATGGATGCACTCCTTGCTGACAAACAGCTCGTACACGTTTCATTTGACCAGCATTCTTCAAATGTAATTTCCTGGTACTCAAGCATTTTCAGTGAAATTGCAAAGAAAAAGAATATCAACAATGCTGCTGAGCTTAAAGATGAAATTATGCGTGAACGCACAATCCTCAACTTTAACCCAGAAAACTTCACACTCCAGAAGGTAATCAATACAGTATCCGCATTGAAGACAGCTGGTATTAAAGTTTCAGCATTGGTTATTGATGGTGTAGACATCAAATCTGTAAGTGAAAGTGACATTGCAGCAGTTGCAGAATTTGCAGCAGCTGAACAGATTGTTGTATGGCTTACTTCTACAGAAGAAAGTGCAAAGCTTAATGACACAGCATCAGTTGCTGTTCTTGCAAAGCTTGCAGCAGTTCTTCACCTTGAAGCACAGAACACAGGTGTTACACTTTCTGTTCTTAAGCTCCGTGAAGCTACTCCATCATCAACACTTAAGCTTGATTCAAAGACATTGTTGATTTGTGAAAAATAAGCAAAACCGCTGATTGATAAAAAACCGGATTGTATTCAATCCGGTTTTTTTATGTCTACGTCCATATAAAAAGGCTATGTAGAATTAGTGATAAAATTAAAGGCTATGTCCGGCTATAGTGTTGCTGAGTGACAACGAATTTCGAGGTATTGATGTTCTGATAGAAGCACTTCTACTCTATGCTGATGAAGGCGATGTAGAATCAATGGTGAAATTAACTGCATAATTGTGGTAGGGAGCGACGGCAACGCCGGAAAATCGCGAAAGCGATTTTAGCGAGTCTCCGAGAAGCTGGGCTTCGAAGGCGGAAGAGACAGCCCTTTTTACGGACATAGCCTATAAAAAATGCATGTCGTATAAACAACATGCATTATAAATGTTCAAAAAATCAGTCTTCTTTCCAAGGCATGAAGAAAGATTTGAAAGTTCTGTGACCTACAGCTTCTTCATCTTCTGCAATAAGTTTATCCCAAGGAACCCTTTTTCGGTCTTTTGGATTTTTCAAATCCGGATGCTGGTCAAGCCAGTCATACTTATAAAGCCTGAGACGCAACGCATTTGTCAACGAAAGCACAATTCCTGCTCCAGAAGGAATCAATGTCAGCATAAGGAATGACATTGCACAAAGCACCACATTATAAAGAAACATTAAAATGGAAAAACCAGTATTATCAAAGAAAATAATAAAGCTTTTTTTGAAACATTTCTTAAAATCATCATGGAGTAATGCTCTTAATGGAATAAACCATTGAAGCGAAAGTATAAAGACAACTTCAAAACAGAATAACACAATTGCAAGCACCAGGCCGTAAAGTGTCCCCATTGAAAGATAGGCTGGAATTCCTATAATCCCCGCAACAACAAGAAGTCCCATAAGGAGGCCATATAGAAATCCATCCTTGATTACATTCGGAATCTCAGTAAAGAACCAGCGTATTTTAACATCTTCAAAATTTGCAATTTTTGCGGCATTTTCAGCAAAGGACATTATCAAAACCATGCATAATCCTGTAAAAATAATAATCAGAAGGAAAGCTAATGGAATTGAAAAAGCAAGTTCAAGGTTTACGATAGTCCTTACAGAAATAAATCCCAAAAAAATCATGACCATAAGGACAATATTAGGGATAATCAGATTCATGATGTTATCCCATCCATCACAGAAATTCTTTTTTAAGAAAAATCCAAACATATTACTCCATAAAAAAAGCTATGGTTACAGAAATAGAACTGCACTACAGGCAGTTCCATTCAATCAATCATAGCTTAAAAAAAATAAATAAAATACTAGTATACTTTTAGGATTGACGATAACTGTTCCTTACCGATAATGCGCATAAAGTTGGCAAGGCGAGGTCCCTGATCCTTATTAATCAGTGCATTATACATTGCAGTAAACAATGCTTTTGCATCAAGACCAAGTTCTGTTGCAATATCATACATCGCCTGCTGAAGTTCTTTATCCACAGCAAAAGACTCCATCTTTGGAATCACTTCATCGCGGATGCGTTTTACAGCAGTAAGCATATCGCCTTCAAGCGCAGCCTTAGAACCATCAATCCGGAGACTGAAACAGAATTCCGGAGCACAATCAGGTGCGCTATGCTGAATCCAGAACCAAGCGCAGGCTATACGGCGGCGGAGCCTTTCTTCCTGTTCAGGTTTTACATCCTTAAGACTTGCTATAACTTTGTCCGCATCACCGGAATAAATCTGGAGCAATGTAGTAAGCATACGGAATGTAATCTGATATGGCATTGTTTCAGGAATTTTACCATCTATCTGTGAAAGCTGGTAAATCCGTTTTTCTTTATTAAACTGATCTTCACTCTTGGCTTTATCAACACCATAAACAATTCTTTCTGTCTTATCGTAATCCTCATATACTTTAAGAACATCCATATCAAAAGAAATTGCAAATTCAGTATTAGGACGGGTACCTGCAAACAGATAGCGGAGGACTTCAGCCTGATAAACATCAAGGGCATCAGGAAGTGCGATTACCTTACCTTTTGAAGAAGACATCTTGCCAGGAACGCCCTTCAGGTTTACAAAGTCATAACGCATTGTGATAGGAGCATCCCATCCATAAATACGTTTTGAAACCAGTTTTGCCGTATCGTAACTTCCACCCGGGCTGATGTGATCTTTTCCACCCGGTTCAAAAACAACTTTTTCTTCATTCCAACGCATCGGCCAGTCTACACGCCAACCGAGTTTTGCACCCTTAAATTCACGGATATCTGCCGTTTCACAGTTACCACACTCACACTTATAGGTAATGCCGTATTCGCCATCATAATCAGTGATTTCAGTAGTATCCTTCTGACATTTGCCACAGAAAATGGCAACAGGCCAATAAACATCTTCCGGCTTCATTTTGTGTGCATCGTCACGGTATTCATTAAGACATTCTTTGATTACATCACGGTTCTGCATTGCCTTACGCATACCTTCTGCATAACGGTTTGCACGATAACGGCTTGCCTGATAAAGGAACTCCGGCGCAATTCCTACACGAGGAAGCTGCTGTTCAATATCAACTTCATGGTGGCGTGCATAATTTTCATTACGGGCCGTAGTATCAGGTACTTCAGTAATAGGATAACGGAGATATTTTTCAAGGATTTCAGGATCAGGCATATTTGCCGGAACCTTACGGAATACATCGTAATCATCCCAAGAATAAATAAAGCGCACATTCTTGCCACGGTCACGGAGGGCACGCACTACAAGATCAACCGTAATAATTTCGCGGAAGTTACCAAGGTGTACCGTTCCAGAAGGTGTGATTCCAGATGCACATGTATATGAATCCAAATCACCTTTTTCGCGTATGATTTTATCTGCCATCTGGTCTGCCCAATGACAGAGATTCTGATTCTTTTCGTTACTCATAATTTTTCCTTTGCAGTTTTCGTAATTCTTCTATATTATATCGAATCTTGAGTTTTATGCAATGATGCCCCCGACGTAAAGCATTCAGGATGCTTTTTCATCCAAGCATTCCCCACCGGCACGAATAAAAATTGTTCACAATTCCGGCTGCTTTACATTAAAATAGCGGATAACATTCAAAGCCAGCACTACGGAGCTGATTCCCCATAGTTCCCTGGGGATTTTCATCTACCACAACAAGATAATACACGTTTCCAGAAGGCTTGGTCTCAGTAATGATGTAACCGGTAAATCCTTTATCCTGCAGTTTGTTACATAAGTTCTGGGCATTTTCCCGGTTTCTGAACAGACCGATCTGCTGCTTCTTTATTGCCCCGGAATCAACTGTTGTTTCAGCCGAGTCCTTTTCTACAGGCACTTTCTGCGCTTCAACAGCATTTTCAACAGCATCTGCGATTGCATTTCCCTTCTTTGGCATGAAAAACCAGAATGGCGCAGGGAGCATCTGAACTTTCCCCTGTACAATTGCTGCTTCAGGACTTGAAGGATAAAGACTTTTTATTGAAGACTCGTAAGTTCCTTCGCCAGTTATGTACCACAACGTAAGTAGTACTGACGGCCAGACAGGTTTCATGGACTCCATATTGCTGTATGCCCGTAACAATGAAATCTGCTCATCAATTCTTGCAGTGTCCTGCATTTTGCACAAATCATTCCATACGTCATACAGCTTTATATAAGCCTGAATTAACGGATCTCTGGAATTGCGCACTGCGGAATTCAGATAGCTGTCACATGTTACGGTATCACCATAACACAGGGAACATCTTATGGCATCAAGAACCAGCTGTTCAGCAGTCTTTTTCGGCATACCGGCAGCATCAGCAGCAGAAATACCCGCCGCCGTAGCATAAGAGGAAGCTGCCTCCCTGTACATAAGGAGCTGTTCCTGCACCGATCCAAGGAACGCATATAGCGATCTTTTTTCCGAAGGAACTGTAATTTTTTTCAAGGAATCCTGAATATATGACACGGCTTTACGGGCATTATCTTCATCAGTGGCATTATCCATAACTTCTGCAGCTGTAAGTTCACAGAAAGCTGCGGCACACAAAATGAACATTATGCTGGCAAAAGAAAAAAAACGCTTCTTCAATTTTCCCTGTAAAAAAATGAAACTCATAGTCAACAACACACCATCCTGAAAATCATTCTGCAAGTTTTAATCATTGAAATTACAAGGCTTAAAACATCGCGTTTTCAAAGTTACCTCTAAAAAATTACAATTTTCAGAGTTTTCCTTCTGAGCCGGAACCTGGTGTAAAATCATTTTTTCCGGCATCTTCATTCAACTTTTCCCGCTGGATCATTTCTTTGGCAGCTTTCTGCACAGAAGCTTCACGTTTCTTTTCCCGGAGTTTCTGCTTTTTTACCTGCGCAGCAAGGTCTTTTTTCTGCCTTTCCTCAAGCCTGTCTGCAAGTGCCCTGGCCTGCTCAGGAGTCATATGATTCAATCCGCCAAAAAATATTGCCGGCAGGGAACACACCACCCCGGCCGCAAAAGCAACGATTACAGTCACAAAAACTGGAATATTTTCAAACTGCTTTGCGAACATCCATACGTTGCATCTGTTATCAAGATTATAACCGCAGAACACGGCAGTAATTACAAGAATTATAATTGTAAAAATCAATCTTACGACCATATAAATCCTCCGGTTGTTACAAAATCAGGCTTCATCATTCCACGAGCGTTCCGCGGAATGTATTTCCAGAAAGGGAATCTATCCGCACTTTAACAAAAGTTCCGGAAAGTTTTTTCGGTGCTGCAAAAGCAACCCTTTCATCCCTTGATGTTTTTCCAAGCAGTTCTCCTTCATTGTCCCTGCTGACATTTTCCGCCAGCACCTGAACAGTCTGACCTACCTGTTTTTCCATTTCCTCACGGGTAATAAGCAGCTGCATGTCAATGATTTTCTGGAGACGCTGTTTTTTGACTTCCACAGGCACCTGCTCCGGCATTGTACAGGCCGGAGTCCCCTCCCTGGGATTATAATAATACATAAAGGCATTTTCATAACGGACAGCCTTCATAAGCGAGACTGCTTCTTCAAAATCTTCATCGGTTTCACCAGGGAATCCAAGCATTATGTCGGTAGTCAGCGAAACATCGCTGATTTTTTCCCGGATCCTCTCAACAAGGGAAAGATAGTCCTCCCTTGTATAGCGGCGGTTCATTTCCTTCAGGACTTTTGACGATCCATGCTGTACAGGCAGGTGTATATGGTGGCATAGGACTTTCTCTTTTGCAATTACATCAATCAACCTGTCTGACAAATCTTTCGGATGGCTGGACATAAACCGTACCCAGCCGATTGATGACGATGTTTCTTCTATGTGGCGGGCAATCTTTTCCAACAGTTCAGGAAAATCCATTCCGTCATAAGAATAAGAATTAACATTCTGTCCCAAAAGCGTTATTTCTTTGACTCCGTAAGATGAAAGTGTATCAATTTCCTTTATGATTTCATCCAACGGGCGGGAAACTTCCCTGCCCCGCACATAAGGAACAATACAATATGTACAGAAATTATTGCAGCCATGCATGATCGGGACAAAAGCCGTAAATGCACCAGGCTCAAGAGACACAGGTGCAAACTGATATCCTGGAGTATCATCAAGGGGAACTGGAGAAAGATGCTTTTCTACATTGGAAATAATGTCACCAAAATGATGTTTGGCAAAAGTCCCGACAACGTAATCAATTGCCGGATAATCTTTCTGCAGCGAATCAAGGAGGCGTTCCGCCATGCATCCCATTACTACAAGCGTAAGAGGATGAGGTCCGTCTTTTACATACTCAGCGGCTAGTTCCAGACTTTTACTTTTTGCATCAGGCACACAGGCTCGGAGGGCTTTCAAGCCGGTAAACCAGCCCAGACGGCCGAAAATGCGGTTCTCGGCAGTCGCGCGCACCGAACAAGTATTTATTACAGCCACATCTGCCACTTGCGGATCAGAAGCTTTAGTCCAGCCTCTGGCGATAAAAAGCTGTTCCACTGCTGCTGATTCAGCAATATTCATCTGGCAGCCATAAGTTTCAAAAAAATATGTCATCAATCATACCTGCCGGATTTTTTTATAGACGGTTCATTGCAGATTCAAGGGTATTTACCATAAGCATTGCAATAGTCATCGGACCGACTCCGCCAGGAACCGGTGTAATTACAGATGCTTTTTCCTTTACGGCTTCATAATCAACATCCCCCACAAGACGGAATCCGCTTTTCTTTGTTGCATCAGGGATGCGGTTGACACCCACGTCAATAACACATGCACCGTCTTTTACCATATCCGCAGTAACCGTTCCCGGATGTCCGGCTGCCGCAATTACGATATCAGCCTTTTTTGTGATTGCAGCAATATCTTTTGTACCGGTGTGGCACACTGTTACAGTTGCATTATATTTCTTTGAGGCCAACATGACGGCAAGCGGCTTTCCAACAATATTTGAACGGCCGATTACAACAGCTTCCGCCCCAGAAGTCTTTACACCAGCCCTTTCAAGAAGCACAAGGACACCATGCGGAGTACAAGGAAGGAAACATTTCCGGCCAATCATCATGTTACCCACATTCACAGGATGGAATCCGTCAACATCCTTCTCAGGATTGATTGCCATAATCACATTATCTTCATTTATATGTTTTGGCAACGGAAGCTGTACCAGGATTCCATGAACCGAATCATCTGCATTAAGTTCCGCAATCAGTTTAAGGAGGTCTGCTTCTGTCGTATCCTCCGGCAGCCTGATTGAACGGTCTGCCATTCCAACTTCTGCAAGTGCCTTCTGCTTGCCAGTAACATATGAAACACTGGCCGGATTTTCACCAACAAGGATTACTGCCAGACATGGGACTATCCCCTTCCCTTTTATTTCTGAAACCTTTTCTGCAACTTCCCTGCGGATATCGGCTGCGACAGCCTTTCCATCTATAATCATGCAACTCATGACAATTCCTCCATATCATAATGAAAGTGTAACTAAATTTCCGTTTCCGGTTTTTTATTGAATAAAGCGTGTAAAAAATGTATTATAGACGGACTGTACAGGCGGAATCGCACCGTTCTGAAGTCCATCATAAAAACCATGGAATAATTATCCGTTCCATAGAATTAAAAAATATTATACTGAATTTTCCTTTTAAATTCTATCAGTGGGGAACCATGAAACATTCTGTAAAAACTTTTCTATCATCATGTGCATCTGTTATGGCATTAATCCTGTTCACAACAGCATCAAATCCGCTTTCAGCAAAGGAGTATGACAGCAGGAGCAACACCGTCATACGTCTTGCAGATGTTGGCGACGAATATGACGATGGCCAGGATGGTGACTACTACGATGACGGCATGGAAGACAGCCTTACCCCAAACGGTACAGGTGATCAGTTTCTGAAAATAGGACTCATGCCGAACTTTCCTCTTAATTTTGGTGACAAAATGTATGTTGGTGGAGCAATTTCCATCGGTTACCACAGATTCCTTACAAGCTGGCTTGCCTTGGGTGCCGATGCAATGTTCGGTTACAATCCGACAATCGGAAGCAATATGTTCACTTATGTTCCTTTGACGCTTGGCATCACATTCCAGCCCTGGGTATGGCGTTTCGAATTTCCGATTACATTGAACATCGGTATGGCTGTTGAAAACTACCTCAGCTATACATACTTTCCAGGCCTCATAATCAGGCCTGAAACTGGTGTATTCTACAGAATTAATGACAAATGGTCCGCCGGCATTGAAGCACAATTTACATATATGCCTCAGTGGTATGTAAACGATCATTCAAAAGATGACTACCTGAACCTTATGTCAGCTACAGCTTGCGTAAGATACCATTTCTAATATTTTCAAGGAAATAAAATGAAAAAAAATATTTTAAAAAGATTAATTTCCACAGCTGCCTTTGCATGCAGCATCTTCTTTTATACAGGCTGTCAGGATGTGATTTTTTACAATATCCGGCAGGAAGTTCCTCTTGAAGACTCCACAATCGGTGGTGATATTTATTCCATAGTCAGATTCGGTTCAGACCTTTACATTGCAAACGGCAATATTTATTCAAAATCCGCCAATAACACAAATCACGGAGCATGGTCAAAAAAATCAAAGCCATCAGGAAATGTAATTTTCCTTGCAGCAGATTCGTCATATCTTTACTGCATCTCCGGAACCATAAAAAAAGATGATGAAGAAGGAGACAACAGGGCCAAAGACCGCTCACTTTATGCAAGTACTGATGGAAGTTCATGGACAAAAATCCGTGATTTTGGCTATAGTTCAAGTTCTGACCTGCGGATATTCTGTACAAACAGCACAACAGCTGCAAACAGAAAAGCTTACCTGAGATACGGTTCTTCCATTTATGAACTTAATGGAACAAGCTTACCGGCAGCTGCAATGACGGCAGGTTCCACTGATGCTTCTACATCACCTACTTCAGACTCAAAATCCTGCGTAAGTTTCAATGGAACTGTATATTTCTTTAATTCTTATGCAGCAGCAACAAACGAAACAGCAGCCGGAAATGATGCAACATATTTTTATTACTCTGATAAAACATATGGTTCCAGCATTAAGTATGGAAATGCTTCCAACAGCAGTATAGGAAGTTCAAATCCAGGTGTAGGCTCCATATATTCAATTGCCGTAACAAATAGTGCAATTCTTCTTGGAACAAGTGGCGGAATCCACAAAGTTTCAAACAGCACAGGCATTCCCGGAAGTTCACCGGAATCATTCAGTACAAATGCAGCATCTTCATTGAGCAACCAGTACATGATATGGGCACTGCTCTGCCTTGATCCGTCAAAGATTGAAACAGATGCAATAATCTATGCTTCATCAACATACAGTGGAACTGGTGCCGATTCAGCCCAGTTTAACCATATAGGTTTGTGGTCGTATTATCCGTCACGGGGAAACTGGAACAGGGAATAACCGGTCAGTCAGCATAACTTTACCGATAAAGATTAAAGCATTGCTAAAAAATGCCTGCGGATTTTTACCCTTGAAATTACAAGTACAATTGGAAATCTCTGGGAACACATGTTTTCAGAGATTTTTTTTTAGCTTTTTTTGGGGAACATTTTATGGAAGACAATTTATTTTCAAATGCAAAAAAATTAAGGGAGCCGCTTGCCTCAAGGATGCGTCCCCTGAATCTGGATGAATATATAGGTCAGGACCATATCGTAGGTAAAGGAAGGCTTTTACGCAGGGCAATTGCAGCAGACCAGCTGACTTCCGTAATTTTTTATGGTCCCCCGGGTTCTGGAAAAACCACATTGGCAAAAGTCATTGCAAATCATACAAAAAGTAATTTCATTACCCTGAATGCCGTCCTTACAGGAGTTGCTGACATAAGGAATGCAATAAAGCAGGCTGAAGATTTCCATAATCTTTACAGCCGCCGCACCATACTTTTTGTAGACGAAGTCCACAGATGGAACAGAGCCCAGCAGGACGCACTTCTCCCCTGGGTTGAAAACGGAACAATCATACTTATTGGAGCCACAACAGAAAATCCATTTTTTGAAGTGAATAAAGCGCTTGTAAGCCGGAGCCGCGTATTCCAGCTTATGGGACTTACAACAGATGATTTGAAAAAAGCTGCGCAGATGGCTATTTCTGATACTGCAAGAGGATATGGTCACTGGAAAGTTGAATTTGAAGAAGGTGCCCTGGAACATCTTATTGAAACTGCAAACGGAGATGCTAGAAGCCTTCTTAATGCATTGGAACTAGCTGTTGAAACAACTCCTTCAAGATGGGCACCGGAAGAAAATCCCCCTGCACCTGCATACGGATCCACAATATACATCAGTAAAGAAACTGCAGAAGAATCAATCCAGAAAAAGGTCGTACTTTATGACCGGGATGGAGACTATCATTACGACATAATCAGTGCATTTATAAAAAGCCTCAGAGGCCGGGATCCTGATGCAGCAATGTACTGGCTGGCCCGTATGGTAAGAGCAGGCGAAGATCCGCATTTTATTTTCCGGCGCATGTTGATCTCTGCATGTGAGGACACCGGGCTTGCTGACCCGTATGCTGTTTCAGTTGTAGAAAGCTGTGCAGCGGCTTTTGACAGAATCGGTCTCCCTGAAGGAAGATATCATCTTGCCCATGCGGCTTTGTATCTTGCTACAGCTCCAAAGTCCAACAGCTCTATGGCATTTTTTGACGCCCTTGCATCAGTTGAAAGAGAAGATGCAGATGTTCCGAATCATCTTAAAGATGCAAACCGGGATGCAGAAGGATTCGGACATGGTTCAGGCTACCTTTACCCTCATGCGTACCGGGATCACTGGGTTGCACAACAGTACCTTCCTGATACTCTGGTAGGGCGGGTTTTCTACACCCCGAGTACACAGGGATATGAAAATAAAATAAGGGAAGAGGTGCTTTCACGCCGTGAATTACAGATTTCCGCCATTCTGGAAGGAAGCCGTCCGGATTCAGTTGAGGAAAATGGTGAAACTGGAACAGAAAAATCGGAATTCGGGGCAAATCCTATAAGTGACTGGTGGATCAATGAACATTTCAAAAGCGGAAACAGTAAAAAGCCGGAATCACTCACATTCACTCCGAATGATGAAAAAAAGGAAAACCTCCTTGAAAAGGCCGACAGGTCATGGCGGCAGCGTCTGGATTCCAACAGAGCTGAAATACTTCTTGGAATAAGGGATACAATGATAAAAATGGCGCAGCTTGTACGTCATGACCGCTGCCTTGTGTGGAATGCCGATGATGCACTGCTTTTGTGGGACCTGGCCCGGAAAACCCCGGAAGGAATCACCTGCGGTGTATGTCGTTCAGAAAAAGGCCGGGAAATCCTCGTACAATACGGCAGGACTTTAAGCGACCTTGACCGGCCGGTAATTGAACTTGTACATTCCACTCAAGATAACAGGATTACGGCAGGCGATTTTCAGGAAACTCTTGCACCGTTCATTGAAAAAGGAATCATCTTTGATAAAATATTTTTCAGGAATCCATTCTTTTCAAAAGAGGCAGTCATTTCATTTGCGGAAACACTTGCAGACCAGAAAAGCATTTCCTGTTTTGCTCCGGAATGGATGATAATCGCTTCCTGCCAGATTCCATGCAAGACACAACATCTTGGAATCCTGCTTCAGAAACAGGTAATGAATTCGGCTGTATTCAACGGGTATATTCCAGACCTGTTGAAAATGACGGAAGCGGAAAAAGCTTTTTTCAGCAACAAAGACAATCCGTTGTTCAACTGGGATTCTGAAACGATTCAGGAAATTTTCACGGACAAAGGATTTGAAATAAAATGCAGTTCGACAAAAATTTCAGAAAAACGACGCATTTCACGAAAGGAAATACAGAATTGGTTTGAAAATGAAAATTCAGCATACAGAAGTGCAATGTCGGATGCAATCGGAGCAGACAGACTGGCAGAAATTGCACGGATATTTGAAAGTACTGCTGAAACCACGCTTTTTGAATGGGAAAGTGAAATTGCATTCTTTACAATTTCAAAAAACACTGTAAAATAGATATATTGTTGCGTTGCAAAAAATTATTAATGACATGGAGAAATCTTTATGAATTTTATTTTCTTAGGACCACCGGGAGCAGGTAAAGGCTCACTTGCAGTAAAAGTAAAGGATGCTTATCAGATTCCTCATATTTCAACAGGCGATATTTTCCGCGAAAACATCAAAAACCAGACTCCCCTTGGAGTAAAAGTAAAGGCAATCATTGATTCAGGTTCACTTGTAAGCGATGACATGACTTTTGAACTGGTAAAAGACAGACTTGCAAAAGATGACTGCAAAAACGGTTTCATTCTTGACGGATTTCCACGCACAATTCCACAGGCAGAAATGCTTGAAACATTAGGCATGGATCTTGCAGTAGTAAATTTTGAAATCGCTGATGAAATCGTAATAAAACGTCTTTCTACACGCCGTGTCTGCAAAGCTTGTGGCGCAAACTATAATGTCCTTACACTTCCACCAAAAGTTGAAGGTGTGTGCGACAAGTGTGGCGGAGAACTCTACCAGCGCGATGATGACAAACAGGAATCAATCCTTCACCGCATGGAAGTTTACCGTGAACAGACAGAACCACTCATCAAATTCTACAACGGCAAGGGAAAGGTTACAAACCTTGATTCCGCAATTGAAACAGATGAACTTCTTGGAATGTTCAAGGAAATCTTCAAAAAATAATTATAGGGAGCCCGAAAGGCATTCCGGATAATTCTAAAAAAAATCCCGGTCTTCAACATAAGTTTGGTGACCGGGATTTTTTTGTCATGTATACATATAGTGTTACAGATTAATGCAGGCTATGCAAATCTTTTTTAGTTCACTATTGCATCAATATTTGCAACACCAGCTTTTACGAAAGGAAGGACATCTTCTTCCGGATGAACCCTTACCCTTACAAAAACAGGTCCTTTTGCTCCAAATGCTTTTTTGTACCAGTCCTTATCGGCGTCACCATCAATGGCTTCTATACCGAATCCTTTTGCAATGGAAATAAGGTCTGGTTTTCCGGCAAAAATACTTGCACTGTAATTCTTATCAAAAATATACTTCTGCTGCTGGTAAACCATTCCAAGCGTTCCGTTCTCAAATACAATGACAACAACATTCAGTTTAAGTTCAGAAAGAGTTGCCATTTCCTGAATGTTCATCATGATGGAACCGTCGCCGGAAAAACATACGATCTTTTTTTCAGGATTGGCAAGGGCAGCACCAACAGCAGCCGGCAGACCGAATCCCATTGTTCCAAGTGATCCTGATGTAAGGAAAGTACGCGGATTCTGTACCGGATAATATTGGGCAGCCCACATCTGATGCTGGCCTACATCTGTTGTAACGATAAGGTCCTGAGGTTTCAGACCGGCTTTTTCTGCCAGTGAAGGAACTTCAGCAATAAACCTGCGGGGATTAACAAATTCTGAATCTTTGTATTTTCCACATTCCTGAGTAAATGTAGTTTTCCGGCAGTCAGCCATTTCTTTTTTCCATCCGGTGCGGGCTACTGCTTTTTCTGCATCAACCAGAGCTTCAGATTCACGGATGAGTTCATTCAATGCACTTAATGCTGACTCAACATCACTGATGAGGGCAATGTTTGAAGCAATGATTTTATTTACTTCTGCTGCATCAATATCAATATGGATGATTTTTGCGGACGGACAGAACTGTTCAAGAAGTCCTGTTGCCCTGTCGTCAAAGCGTACACCACAAGCCATTACAAGGTCACTGTCATGCATTGCCCGGTTTGCGGCAACTGAACCATGCATTCCGACCATTCCAAGATATGATTCATCATCTGCCGAAACTGCACCGATTCCCATAAGGCTTGATACAACCGGAATGTCAAAGAGTGAAACAAACTCCCTGATGTATTTTGAAGCTTCTACAGAATTACATCCGCCGCCAATATACATTACAGGTTTCTTTGATGCAAAAAGTGCATCCCGTATCTGTCCAAGGATTTCAGGAATGAGCTTCTTTTCAGAATGAAACCTGACTTCCTTGTGCTTTAATGGAACTTCCGGCCATGCATCAAATTCACAGATTTCACACTGCACATTCCTTGGAACATCAATAAGCACCGGACCAGGACGGCCGCTGGTGGCAATTTCGAATGCTTCTGGAATTGCGGTAAGAAGTTCAGCAGCACTCTTTACCATGACACTGTGTTTTGTTATCGGGAAAGAAAGTCCGAATGTATCGGCTTCCTGAAATGCATCAGTTCCGATGAGGGAAAGGTTGACCTGTCCTGTGATTGCAATGAGAGGAATGGAATCACTTCTGGCATCTGCAATTGCCGTAAGCAGGTTCATTGCACCAGGGCCGCTTGTTGCCATACAGACGGCAGGCTTTCCAGTTGTACGGGCAATTCCCTGGGCTACAAAACCGGCAGCCTGTTCCTGACGGACAAGTATGTGCCTTATGCCACTTCGGGCAAGTTCATCATATAAAGGCAGTATGGAACCACCTGGAATTCCGGCAACCATCGAAATTCCGTGCATCTTAAGCAGTTCAGTTATGATTTGTGATCCTGTTTTTTTCATGTTTTCCATTCCTCCAGAAAAAATTGACAAAAAAAAGGCCCTCCATGTAAGGCAAGCTGATTACCAACACGGAGAGCCATTTTCATTATAAACTATAAAACTTACAGCCTAAATGACAGCGCTTCTCCATGGTCACGAATGACCACAATGACGAGAGAAACAATCACTAGAACTGAAAGTATAATATTCATGAAACTCATTTTTACATTTTTGGATTTTATTGTCAAGGGTAACCAGCCCGGAATTAAATACAGATTTTTCAGTAACACTTTTTACGAAAACATTCTTTTATGCTATAATGTTTCTGCAATTTTAGGGATTAGAAAATGAAAAAAGTTCTCTCAATATCGTCTAACAATGAAATAATTTCTGTAATCAAAAAAAATGCTGCAAAATTCATTCAAGATTTTGACATGGAGTACCTTTTCAAAACAGGCGACGTGGTACGCTACATTAACTATGAACTTCCGGAAATCAAAGTCCTGGACTACACTTCGGAAGATGTGGAATGTGACATAATCCTTTCCACAATTAATGATGACCCGTGGCTGCATTATGGCGGAATCATTGCAGTCTGTAAGAACCGTAACCAGAAGCGCACCCTTGAAGACCGGAAAGATTCAAACCTGCTGTGCGTCCTTACAAAAGATGAGTTCATACACAATTTTTCAAGAATCCTCCGCATCCTTCTTGAAAACCAGCAGTTTCTTTTCCACCGTGGAATGCAGGAAGAAATGGGAAGCGAGGAAACCGGAGTTTTCTCCTGTGACAATGATCCTCTGGACATTCAGTTCTACAGCAACTTTCTTATAAGCTACTTGTACAATACGGACAGAATCAGCATGCAGGACAGGACAAATCTGCAGATGACACTGATTGAACTTTTGAACAATGCCCTTGAACACGGTAATCTTGAAATAAGCTATTCAGAAAAGACGGAATGGATGATGGAAAACGGAGATATTTTTTCGCTCATTGCAGAAAGGAACAAGAATCCAAAATATGCAAAAAGGAAAATCACCATTTCATATTCAATAGGAATAAAAACTTCATCAATTTCAATAAAAGATGAAGGAAACGGATTTGACTGGCGTAAATATGTTTCTGAAAATGCAGAAACTCCGGAAGAAAACTGTATGCATGGACGCGGAATCCAGCTTTCAAAAGGAATGGTAGATTCAATTACCTACAATGAAAAAGGAAATCAGGTGACAGTACGCATAAGGAACCAGCAGAATACATCCAACGCAATCCCGGGACTCATCAGAACTTTTGAAACACTGACATACAAAGATAAGGAAATCATCTGCCGCCAGAATGAACCGTCAAACGACCTGTACTTTATTGTAGCCGGAAGATATGCTGTATATTCTGGAAGGAAACTGGTTTCTGTCCTTACGCCAAATGACATGTTCATCGGAGAAATGGCATTCCTTCTTAATAACCGCCGCTCCGCAACCGTACTTGCTTCCGGAAACTGCAAGCTGATCCGGATTCCGAAAAAAGACTTTCTGAACATGATAAGGAAAAATCCTCATTACGGAATCTTCCTGTCAAAAATGCTGGCACAGCGTCTGGTAAACCAGACACAGCGGACAATTGAACTTAACAATAAACTCCGTGCATATCTCTAAAGGAAGGTTTTGACAAATGTCTTTAAATTGCAACGAAATTAATGCCGTACTTTCAGAACTGGATCTGACGGGATTCTTCATTCAGGATATAATCCAGCCGGGATTCGACTCGATAGCTTTTTACCTCTACAAGAACGGAACTGCTAAAACCCTTTTTATCTGTGTTGCCGGCGGTGCATGCCGTATTAACGAAACCAGGAGGAAAATTCCAAAGAATGAAAAGCCGTTGCGTTTCATGGAATTCCTCAAATCAAAAATACGTGGTGCAAAAATCATTTCTGCCGGACAGATACGTCTTGACCGCATCATAAAACTGGAACTCGTCCACGGTGATGAAGAGTTCATCATGTATGTCCGTCTATGGAGCAATGCCGGAAACATCATCCTTTGCGACAAAGCAATGAACATTCTAGATACAATGTTCAGGCGGCCGGCAAAAAATGAAGTTACAGGCGGCATTTTTACGGAACCAGAAGATAATCCAGATAAACCAAAAAGGGAGTTTCCAGTCCGGGATTTTGCTGAACTTCAGGCAGAGTATGCAGAAAAACATCCTGATGCTGTCCCGCTAACCTTTAACCAGAAAGTTGACATGTGGTACAGTGAACATGCGGAAACACTTTCCAGGGAAGCATTGCTGGAGAAAGCTGAAAAATGGTACAACGCAAGGCATAGTCGCCAGCTTGCAGCATTGGACAGGCTCAAGGAAAAAAGGGAAGCATTTTCCTTTGCGTCCCAGAAAAAACATCAGGGGGACCTGATCCTGTCATTCGGTTATCTTATTGACGGAAAATCACAATTTCTTGAATGTGAAGACTATGACACAGGAGCCACAGTACGTATTAAGATTGACCCAAAGAAAAATGCCCAGGAAAATGCGGCAGTTTATTATGAAGCATACAAAAAAGAAACTTCGGGATGTGAAGACCTTGATAATGACATACAGATTGCCGAAAAGAAATTAGCGGCTCTTGAGCATGAATATGAACTGATGCTGAAGGAAAAAAATCCGGTCCGTATTGAACAGATGCTCCGTAAAGATGCAAAACCGAAACAGCAGGAAAAGAAAACACATCCGGGGCTGGATTTTACGGTAAACGGCTGGTATATTCTTGTGGGCCGGGATGCAAATGAAAATGACGAACTCCTGCGGCATCATGTCCGGGGGTCAGACATGTGGCTCCACACAAGGGACTGTCCGGGCGGTTATGTGTTTATAAAATACAGGGCCGGAAAAACCGTTCCGCTGGAAATACTTCTGGATGCAGGAAATCTTGCTGTCTATTATTCTAAAGCAAGAAATGCAAAAAAAGCAGATTTATATTATACTCAGGTAAAATATCTCCGGAGGGCAAAGAACGGTCCGAAAGGAATGGTGCTTCCGACTCATGAGAAAAATATATTGATTGAGCTTGATGAAAAAAGGATTGCCAGACTTGACGCTTCAAGACAAGAAGCAGAAGGTATTTAAAGTCGCCTATAAGGCAGAAGGAAACGAAATGCAGGACAATGGAATACAGATTACTGAAACTAAATCAATCCGCTCATACGGAAAGGGAAAAGCATGGTTTTTCGTGCTGACTCATGGAAAAACAGCAAGAGCTTTTTTTTCTTACATGAAGACAGTACTTGTTGACTTTTTCTTTAATCAGTTTTCACGGAAATTCCATTTCAAAAATACTCCAATACTACGGGTCGACAATGAACTTGATAATGAAGTTCCATTTACACCGGCAAAAATAAAAGACTACCTGCAGTTCGTTGCATTGTGGATCAGACCTCTTTCAATGATGGCTGAAAAACTGGACAGCTCAAAAGCGCAGGACTTAATCGTTGATTATCTGAAAAAAATCGAACAATCTTATGCCGAAGCAGGCGACCTGTACCGGTTCTGTATGACGACAACAGCCAGACCTAAATATTACAAAAATGCATCATTCATAATGATTCATGCCGGTGATCCGCATTTCTTATGCGTTCCGTCGCTTCATATTGCTGTGGTCACGCTGTGCTATTCATATTACCGGACAATCCTGAAAATGCCGGAATTTACAGAAGCCGAACGGAAATTATGGACAAAGGAAATTTATGAAGATGCAATAAATATTGCTGAAACCGTACTTTATGTGAAACAGCACAGCGTCAACTGCATTCCAGCAGCGCTTTACATGATGACTTTCATAATGAAGGATTATTTTGCTCCGGAAGACGGTGTGAAATTCATTAACGACCTCTTTGCAACTTCTGAAAACGTAACACAGGAAGGCAGGAAAAAAATGATTGATTACATGCAGTTCATTTATGAAAGATTCCTGCTGGAAGGCCTTCACGATGACAACTGGAAAAATCCTGTAAAAAAATGGCTTGCTGAATATGCAGAACAGCATGGACAGCAGGATATTGCAAGACGCCTGAAACTGCCACATTGAAACAAGCATGTATCCACAAAAACAAAAAATCTATATCCATAAAAAAAACTGCCTGTATGAAACATATCCCGAAATATTTTCTTCAACTTTCAGGGTACATTCCAAGAACAGGCAGCTTCTTTTATAACACTAAGGCCAGTTCAGATAAAATAATCAGAATTCCTTCGAATTATTCTTTTTCTTGAAGAATGATGCACTTCCGCTGCGTTCAACGGATGTATGCGGATTCACCCTGCCATGATTGTTTTTAAAACCATCCCGTCTTCCGCCAAAATGGTCTCTGTCACGGTCACGGTCTCCCCTTCTTCCACCATCACGGCGGCCACCAAAGTCACCACCTCTGCCACTACGGCCGCCTCTGCTTCCGCTTTCTGATTTTGAATCAACATGGATATGAGGTATAGTGCTGTCCCGCCTAGACATTTCAAGAACACGGTTTCCATCTGAAACAGGAAGACTTACAAGACTGAAGTTTGTTGAAACATCAATACGGTCAACCATTCTTCCAGGAATGTGGAGCAGGTCACTGAAATAATCAGCAATTCCCTTTGGATTATAGCCATCCCTTCTACCAAGCTGGATGTAAAGACGGATCTGGTCTGCACGGGATGATGAATCACGTCCGTCACGGTCACGGCGGCCACCTTTCCTGTCACCACCAACAGCTTCAATCTTTCCATAGCGTGAACGGTCAAGCGATTTTCCATACATCACGGAAAGTACAGCTGCGAGTACCTGTTCCGGTTCATTTTTTTCGCAAAGTTCTTTTGCCATATCCACAAAAACAGCTGGTGCAGAAATAAGCTTCAGGTCATCATCTGCCGGAATTTCTGCTGCTTCAGGAACTTCAGCAACAGTTTCCTCAACTACATCAGCAGCAGGATTTTCAACAGTTTCTGCATTTTCAGGAATCTGGTTTTCTGCAACTGTTGCACCTTCAATAGGAATGATTTCATCATCAGTTGTATCAATTACTGAATCAGCTTCAGCTTTTGCAGCCTTGGCTTTTTTTGCAGCATCTTCTTCCATTGCAGCAATTTCAGCAGGATGCCTCTTAAGACCAAGGGAAATCTTCATTTCATCAAAGAGGTTTCCACGCTTAATTGCAAGTACAGAATCAATTGAAGGAATAGCTGCTTCATTAAGGTCGCCCTTACTTGCCTTTGCAACAGCACTTTTAAGGAAATTAAGCTTTCTTCTTTCTTCTGGACGCACAAATGTAACTGCACAACCAGTAGAACCAGCACGGCCTGTACGTCCGATTCTGTGAACATAAGTAGAAGCATCAAACGGAAGTGAATAGTTTACTACATGGCTAAGACCATTGATATCAATTCCACGGGCTGCAACATCTGTTGCCACAAGCACTCTTGTCTTGCGGCTTCTGAAACGGGCGAGAATCTTTTCGCGCTGTCCCTGAGGAATATCACCATGAAGTGCTGCTACATCATACCCTTTTTCATCAAGACGGCGGGAAACTGTATCAGCATCATTTTTTGTCTGAGTAAATACAAGCCCGAAGAAATCCGGATTGCTGTCAATAAGACGTACAAGGGCTTCAATCTTATCACCTTCACGGAGAACCCAATATTTCTGCTCAATAAGGAGAGGTTCTTCAAGTACGCCTTCTTCTTCTACGATTTCGTATTCACCCATGAATTTCTGGGCAATCTTAAGGATTGGTGCAGGCATTGTTGCACTGAAAAGCAGGATACGGCAGTTTTCATTTGCCTGACTGAAGATTTCTTCAATATCATCAATAAATCCCATGTCCAGCATTTCATCGCCTTCATCAAGAATGAAGTACTCAATTTTAGAAATGTCAAGAACACCACGGTCAATAAGATCCTTTACACGGCCAGGAGTTCCGGCAACGATATCTGCACCACGGCGAAGTTCACGGATCTGTTCGCCCATTGAAGCACCACCATAAACAACACATGTATTCGGATGGCGGCCTTCTGTAAATGACTGCATTTCACGGCAAGTCTGTACTGCAAGTTCACGGGTCGGTTCAAGTATAAGTGCACGTACATTATTTCCACCGTCGCGGAGTTTCTGCACCAATGGCAGACCAAATGCAGCTGTCTTACCGGTACCTGTACGGGCACGGGCAATGACATTAGCATCACCGTTCAAAAGACGGGGAATTGCGAGCACCTGAATTGGTGACGGTGTTTCAAAGCCTTTACGGGCAATAGCAGCCAGAGTCTGTTCATCAAGACCCAGGTCTTCAAAAGAGATTGTTTCTTCCATATTTTTCCCTGATGTGTTCCTAGCCATAATTTTCAAAATAAATCGCAGCTGGAACAAACCAAACTTATATACGAATCAAGGAGAATGAATATGGCATGACACACATTTTTTCTGTGCGCATCCGGTACACGGATTGGCATAGCCGGCGCATAAAAATGTCGTCACTGCACGGAATGTGCATGATAAGACAACAAATTAATTATATTAATCTTAAAAGAAAAATAAAATGTTTTCAAGTAAAGATTTGAATTATTTTGAAAATTCTTCGTTTTAATGGAAATAACTGCAATTTGATACAGGCATCTATAAAAATCTGGCTATTCTCCCCCAGATTTGCCATCTGTTCCTGATTTTAACTGGCTATATAAAATTAACTTGACGCCGGAAAATTATGGAAGCAATTTTAGCGAGTCTCCAAGAAGCTGGGCTTCGAAGGCGGTAGGGAGCGACTGCAAAGCCGGCAAAACTCACGAGGTGAGTTTTGAGCGAGTCTCCGAGAAGCTGCGCTTCGAAGGCGGTAAGGACAACTTGCTGCATAGGAATGACGTAGCGTGCTTTACAGGCCGCCGCATTTTGAAAGTTCCCGCACAAAATATCCTGACAGGATTTATGGAAAATTGCTTTTTATTTAAATTTGTGATATAATAGCGGAATATGGCAAAAATCAACACTGAATTTAAGATCAACCAGCAGATTGTGTACCCAAGTCAGGGTGTTGGCAAAGTAATCGATATTTTTGAAAAAGAATTCAAAGGAAACCAGATTCTTTATTACAAGATTTTCATTGAGGAATCTGACCTTTTCGCCATGGTTCCTGTAGAAAGGACACAGGCCCTCGGAATCCGTGCAATTGTAAGTGCAGAAGAAGCACAGAAAGCACTTGATATGTTGGGAGAAGAATTTGAACCTATCACTTCTGACTGGAAGCTCCGCTATCAGATGAATCTGGAACTTTTAAAGAAAGGAAGCATAACAGACATTGCAACAATCGTGCGCTGTCTGTATAACCGCAGCAAAGTCAAGGAACTTCCCATTCAGGAACGCAAGCTTTATGATACGGCCCGCAAACTTCTTGAAGACGAAGTAAGTTTTGCCCTTGGTAAGACAGCAAAAGAAATTGAAGCCATAATCCATGAAAAACTTGAACCTGTCGGAGCTGTTCCAAAAGTCAAGCACCAGTTCATGCAGGATGATGAAGATGATGACATCTTTGACATGGGCGACGGCGATAACAATGATGACAGCAGAAAAGATTCCGATGATGATTCTGACGATTCAGATGATTCTGATACAAGAGATGATTCGGATTCTGATGATTTTGACTTTGAAGAAGACGATGAATAATATGTCTTTATACGGCATGAATGCTGCGCTGATTATAGTTGCAGCAGGTTCATCAACCAGAATGGGTGCTTCTGTAAAAAAGGAGTACCTTCCTTTAAACGGCGGTACAGTCCTGTCTGAGACTGCCGCTGTTTTTTTAAAGGCCTTCCCTTTTTCACAAATCGTAATTGCCCATCCTAAGGGCGGTATTGAAGGTGCAAAGAACGCACTTTATGCAAATCCTGAAAACAGCAGCTTATTTTCCGCAGCAAAATTCATCTTTGCAGAAGGTGGCAGTACAAGGCAAAGTTCAGTGCACAACGCCCTGGAATGTCTTTACCATCAACTTGAAAAAAATGCATTGCCACAACTGGTGCTCATTCATGACGGGGCACGGCCATTTCTTTCCGTTGAGCTGGTAACAAGAACATTGGAAGCTTCAGCGGAATATGGAGCAGCAGTACCTGCACTGCAACCTGTAGACACGCAAAAGGAAATTGATGCAGAACAGAATATTAAACGCCATTTAGTAAGGGCTGACCTTGCCGCCGTACAGACACCTCAGGGATTCCGTTTCAATGAAATTCTTGATGCACACAGAAAGGCTGTAAGCGATGGAAAAGAATATACGGATGATACGGAAATATGGGATAACTATAACAGTTCAAAAACCCATGTAATCAAAGGTGAAAGCACAAATAAAAAAATCACATACCCCGGAGATATTGAAACCGGCAAAACTAAAAGAAGGAAAAACATGATCAGGACCGGCATCGGATACGACCTTCACAGGCTTACAGAAGGCAGAAAACTGATTCTGGGCGGAGTGGAATTTGACTTTTCAAAAGGAGAGGATGGACATTCTGATGGCGACGTGCTACTTCATGCAGTTACAGATGCCCTGCTCGGTGCCTCAGGATTAGGTGACATTGGAAGTTATTTTCCGCCATCAGATCCACAATGGAAAGATGCGGATTCCAGGATGCTTTTAAAAACCGTCTGGAAAGACATCAGGTCAGCAGGCTGGAATCTGGAAAACATTGACTGCGTAATAAAACTTGAACAACCGAAATTCCTTCCAAAACGGGAAGAAGTAATAAAATCCATTGCAGCTGTACTGGAAGCAGATTCTTCCCAGATATTTGTAAAAGCAAAGACCGGTGAAAAGATTGGTAATGTTGGAAGAGGCGAAGCAGTCGAAGCTTACGTAACCTGCCTGCTAAGCAAATGACAAAAAACCGGTACATAAAATTTGAAGTAATGCCGTTCATAAAGGAAATTGCACTCCGGGTTTAATACCATTTTTTCGACGCAGAACGTCCAGGATGCTTGCATCCAAGTATTAGGCCTGTCATCACGAATAAAAAGGCTATGCCAAACAGTAGATTTTACAACTTATTCAGCATAGCCTTTTTAAATTACCTGTAAATCAACTTACTCCGGCATTTCAAGAATCAGTTCTACCTCTGATTCAGTAAGTTTCAGTTTTGCTGCAATTTCAGAAACAGTCCATCCTTGACGCTTCAAAGATTTTACATTTTCACGCTTACGAGGAGTAAGTGAACTTGACCTTGATGTAGTTCCTGATTTAGATTCAGCTTCATCCTTTGCAATTGACTCAAGGACACTGAACTTTGAATCAATTTCGCGGCTTAAATCCTGCAACCTCTGTTCAGTCCTGTTAAGGCCATCCCTTTCTTCATGAATCTGCTTGATCTTTTCTTCAATCTCACCGATTGATTCCTGCAGTTTATCAAGCTGTTTAACTGCTTTATTTACATCCTTTGTCTTATTAAGGATTTTATCAACATTATTCTGTACATCTTCAATTTCATCCGGGAGTGTAGAAACCTGACGGGTACAGTTTTCAATGTTATCTTCAATTTTCTTGAGCTTGTCAAAAGAAGTATCAACTTCTGATGAAACCTGATCAATTATTTCACCTTTTTTTTCAAGACGGTCATATTTAAGCGTAATAGTTGCAAGAGTATCCTGGAATCCGCGGACCTTAAGCTCCAAAGCCTGAAGGTCATCACTTGTTGACTGCAGATCCTTGATTTTCTCATCCATAGATCCCGAAAGTGTAATAAGCTTGTCATACTTCTTATCGAGGGAATCAATCTGACTCTTTCCACTGCTAAAACGGTTGAGTCTGAGTGTTGAATCCTGATCCATCTTGCACAAAGCATCATATTGCGCCTTGAATGCATCAGCAGTATTTTTGTACTCATCAAGACGGCTGAATTCACGTTCAAGACCATCAATTTTATCATCAAGCTGTTTCTTAAGGCTGTCGGCCTGTTCAAAAACCCTTATCTGGGACTCAACAAGTTTCAGCTCTTTATTCATTTCATCAATACGGGTCTGGATTTCGTTACTGTCATCCTGAACACGCATCATCATATCTGAATGACGCTTACGGCTTTCTGTCGAAACCTTTTCAATATCGGCTTCAAGTTCTTTTACTTTCCGTTCAGAACTGTCGGCATAATTACGGGCACTTTCTTCCGTATCACCAATCATCTTTGCATAACGGCGTTCTAGATCTGCAAAAATTTCTTCTGTCTTGCGCTGATATTCCGCAAGTGACGTTTCCGTATTAGTTTCAAGGCTGGAAATAGCGTCTTCCATTTCAGAATGCTTTTCATCAATATGCTGGCGGACCTTTTCAATCTGGTCATCCATCTGAGACTGAGCCGCTTCAGTCTTTTCAGAATACAGCTGTTTGAAATTTTCCATTTCTTCTGCAAAAAAGTTCTGGGAATCATCCAGCTGCTGGCGGAACTTCTGTTTCCATGTATTGAATTCTGAAAGTGCTGCATCTATGGACGCTGTTCCGGTCTGCTGTGCATTGCTTGTCTCAGTCTTAAAGCGCGTAACATCCGTAACTATATCTGATTCCATACGGGAAAGCTGATTGTTGATTTTTTCAGAATATTTTTCAATTTCATCCTGAAGGATTTTATTTGAATTACCCAAAGCCGAATCAACGCCTTCACGGTATTTATCAATGAATTCCTTCAGTTCCTTCTTGATTGCTTCTGAATTTTCCTGAATTTCCTTTTCTTTCTTGTTGATTTCAGCTGCAAATTTCTTTATATGGTCAAGGGTTTTAGTCTCAGCATTTGCCAGACGGGTCTTTAAGCCTGTCGAATATTGTTCTTCCAGTTCCTGACGCTGACGTTCATAATCTGTAGCAAACAAGTCCATCTTGTTGTCAAATCCAAGCTTCCACTCATTGAGGTCATCAGAAATCTGATCACCCCGCTGTTTCAGATTCTCGGCAAAATCCTTTTCAAAAACAGAAAGCTTTTCGCTTGCATCATCCATTGCTGCCGTACGGAGTGCATCAAGTGTAGTTTCAAGTTCTGCAAGCTGTTTAGAAAGCTGGTCAGACTCAAGTTTGATTGCATTTTCAAATTCCGCCTGCTGATGTTTCTGACCATCTGCAAACACCTTGAATTCAGAACTTACCTTAGCCTGAACATCCGTCATTGTCTTGCGGAGGACATCTTCAAGTCCATCCACATCACGGCCATATGCTTCAAGTCCGCTAAGCCTGTTAACCATATCTTTCTTATAAGATTCAAGCTGTGCGTCAATCTCAGAAAGAGTAGTCGTCTGCTTGGTTTCATAAAGGACACCGATTTTCTTTACGGCATCTTCAAGACGTTTTGAAAGTTCAGCAATCTTTGCATTTGAATCCTTTTCAAATTTTGTCAACGCTTTTTCAATTGCGGAATTATGCTCTTCCACATCCTTTCTTGCGCCCTCTGCAGCTTTTACAGCTTCAGTACATTCTGCCTTAAGTCCTGAAATTGCAGCCTTTGAATCTTTATAAGCAGTTGAACATTCGGACTTGAGTTCAGAAATCGTAGTCTTTGCATCTTTGGAAGCTGTAACGGTCTGGGTTTTAAGGTCTGCCAAAGTTGCCTTGATAGTATCCTGCAATGTGCGTACTTTTTCTTCAACGGCAGACTTAAACGTTTCAATATGATTCTTGGCCGTCTGTGTATACTTTTCGTAAGCAGCTTTTTCTTTATTTTCTGCTTTCTCCATTGCCTCGTTATAAAGGGCATCATACTTTGCCTGAAGAGTCTGAAGCTGTCCTTCAAGGGAAGTCCTGATGGTTTCAAGCGTCTTTCCGTTTCCGGAATTTTCCTTTGCAAGTTCTTCTGCCATTTTCTTTGATTCAGCAAGTGTAGCAGCAAAATCAGTTCGCATGGTTTTAAGCCTTTCATCCATCTTTTTGGAAATATCAGCCAGATGTGCTGCAAAGAAATCTTCTGCAGCCTTCTTCTGTTTTTCAAAGATATCCGTCAGTTCGGATTTATTTACAGTAAAACTGTCACGGAGTTCTTCTTTTTCCTTCATGAAGGCATCAACCATCTGCGTCTTCTGGTTGTCAAAATTATCAGAAAGGCTGTCTATATCCTGCTCATACTTTGATTTGAACTGTTCAAATTCATTAAGGATGTCTGTCTTTTCCTGAACAAAACCGTCAACAATCTGCTGGCGCTCCTGTCCGAATTCCTCTGCAAGCCTGATTTTTTCATTTTCCAAATCTGCAAGGATTTTTGCCTTGAACTGGTCAAATGCCTGCGTAATCTCTGCAAAATTTCCGGCATAACTGTCAGTAATGTTTCCTTTGAATATTTCATAACCTTCGGAAATTTCTGACGTCTCGCGGTTGATTTTTTCTTTCAGATGTTCAAGGGTATCAGTAACTACATTCTTTTCATTATCAAAATCACCTGAAATCTTTAATTTGAATTCATTGAATTCGTTCATGATGTCCTGTTTGTCCTGATCAAAGCTGCCTGTAATATCTGACCTGAACTGTTCAAAGGAATCAAGCACCTGAGCTTTTTCACGGGTAAAACCGTCAACGACATTCTGTTTTTCCTGTTCATAGCCAGACTCAATGAAGTCCTTAAGGTCATTGAGTTTTGCAGTAATTTCAGACTTATCCAGATTAAAGCTTCCTGTAATTTCATGTTTGAAATTGTTAAAGTCTGCCAATATCTGATTCTTGTCATTTTCAAAGTTTTCCGCAGTTTCGGTCTTGAACTGGGTAAAACTGTCAATCAGCTGGTTCTTTTCATTCTCGTAATTTTCCGTAGTTTCAGTCTTGAACTTAGCAAAACTGTCAATCAGCTGGTTCTTTTCATTCTCGTAATTTTCCGTAGTTTCAGTCTTGAACTGGGTAAAACTGTCAATCAGCTGGTTCTTTTCATTCTCGTAATTTTCCGTAGTTTCGGTCTTGAACTGGGTAAAACTGTCAATCAGCTGATTCTTTTCCTTTTCATATGTTTCCGTAGCCTGAGTCTTGAACTGGTTGAAACCATCAACAATAAAAGTTTTTTCCTTTCCAAAGTTTTCCAGAACCTGAGTCTTGAACTGGGAAATACCATCAATGATCTGCTGCTTGTCTTTTTCAAAACTTGTCGTAACATCAGTCTGGAACTGACGGAAGTCATCCGAAATTCCACCAGTTTCCGTATCATATGTTGACCTGAGTTTTTCAACTTTATCTGTAATAAGGTCATCCAAAGCGGCCGTCTTATCGTTAATCTCATCCTGAAGCCTGTCATTCTGATCCTGAATGCTTGCATTAAGGGATGTAATTTCATCATCAAGGGATTTTTCAAGGCGGGCAACGGAATCCTTTAATTCCTGCATGTACGAATCAACCCGTTTCTGAGCTTCCTGTTCAAGCTGTCTGAATGCATCCCCTTCAAGCTCCTCTGCTTTTTTAGCTGCAGAAGCAAATGCTGCGGCAACATCATTATTAATCTGCTCCAGCAGGCTCTGGTGCTTTTCAACCGCATCCTGAGTTGACCGGTTTATCTGCTCTGCCTGTTCCTCATATTTCTGCAAAAGGTCTGCGCCTATCATTTTAAGCTGTTCTGCATTTTTTTCTGCAAAATCCTTTGTTACGGCAGGAATCTGCTTTTCTACTTTGCGGAGGAGTTTTTCATTTTCATTGAGCTTTTCAGTTACCTTGTCGATAATGATTGACTCATCCTTAATGCGCATGAGGTTTTCTTCAACATTACCAGTCATTTCGGAAAGGGCTTCAATCTGACGGCCATAGTCAGTTATCTGCATCTGAAGCTGTTTTGCGGCTGGCTGCTCTTTTTGGATCATTTCGATGGATTCTTTATAATCAGTAATCTGTTTATCAAGCCTCTTTATCGTTGCAATTGCCTGCGTCTGCTTCGTATCAAGTTCAGTAGTTGAACCGGCTAAAAGCTTCATTTTTTCATCAGCAAATGCTTCCAGTTCAGAAAGACGCCTGTTTGCATAACGGTTGACTTTTTCCATTGAGTTACTAGATCTGTCCATCTGCTTCAGGAGTATAGAAACGAATGCAGATGCCAACACAGCTATAAGAACGGTAATGACTGTCATTTTCCCACCAATTTTTTCATAGAAAAACTTTATAATTCAGAAAAATCATAAAGCCTGATTTTTTTATTTTAATCACCCCTAAACTTTTCAGCAGGGTGATTTATTTTTTTCCTGTTCCGTTTCCCTGAACTTTTCTCAAAAATTCACGGTAATTCCTGAATGAAACATCAGCTTCCTTTACATGCAGATGGAACAGACGCCGCCAGAATGGTTCAAAATATGCAGTCTTCATGCCTGCAGCCTTTGCCCCTTTTACATCACACCTGACACTGTTTCCTACATAAAGAACCTGCGATGGTTTTACCTTCATTTCCATGGCAAGGATGCCAAAAGGATATTTAGACGGTTTCAATGCGCCTATCTTTTCAGAAGACAGAAGTTTTTCACAAAACGGAATGATTCCCCAAAGGTTACCCTTCTGTTCAGGAGGAAAATCTGAAAGGAGCGCAATCCTGTATCCAGATTCATGGAGGGTTTTGATTGTCTCATAAACACCCTTAAACGGTTTTATAGTCAGAAAATACTTTGCAAGACCATCATAAACAATATCCTGAAGCATTTTCTCAGCTTCCGGAGTTGTAGTATGAATCCTTTCCGACATTAAAATAGCCTGATAATGAAATAAATCCGGCAATGGAGCCGTGCGGCGGAGCATCTGCCTGATGCGTCCAAAATGATAGAAGAAACGCATATGCAGCAGGAAATGTCCGAACATTCTGACATGAAGCCGCAGTTCAGGATAGAGGGTTCCATCAATATCAAAAGCAATAACTTTTATTTCATCCATTATACCATTATACAGTAATTTTTATCCAATTGTCCACTAAGGATAATAGAAGGAAAGAATTAATACAGGACATCCCTTAAAGTACTTTTTGAGATGCCTGCATTTTTACCAGTCCTGCTCCGCCTTACAATGAAGGTTTCTGCGGATAAAATTTTATGGAAGACTTGGCCCTTGAAAGATGTACGAACATATTTTTATCTTCACTGACAGCAGAAAGGAAATTCCTTAATGTCAGTTCTTCTCCATCCATAAATACGACTGCATTAAACCGGCCATGTTCATCAAAATAAGGGAATATTGCAGCGCATTGGTTGAATGCCTTGACTTCAGTTTTAGCCATGTCAGTCTGCCTGATTGCAGCAAAATAGAAATAATCAGGTTCTGATGCTGCCAGGGCATAAAGGAGCGGCTGCAGTATCTGAGGCCTGTAACCGGAGTTCTTTACATATCCGCTTATATTTTCATAGCCATTATCAGTAAGGACAGATGCAAAAGGCTCTATTTTTACATCGACACCTGATTCTGCATACATGTAAGTACGGTGATTGTAAACAGACATGACGGCAGCAGCAAGGTTTCTGGTCCAGTCCAGTCCAAGGGATATGGCATTTTTCTGTTCCAGGACCCCCTGAAAACCAGTAGGACGGTATTCCATTGTCGGTACCAGCAGCGGGACACGCTTAAGGTAATTTCCTGCCAGCGGTTCAACAATTCCGTCTGCAATCCACTTCATGAATCCAAGGGAAGACAGGGTAAGCTTACCTGCATACTTTTCTGCAATAATACGGCGGCGTCCCGTTTCAATTGAAACCGGATTTCCTTTTTCGTCATACATGGCATCTTCATCATAAGCCAGACGGGGAAGATTCTTGCGGATAGTCTGGACCATAGTCTGCACACCATCATAAAGTCCAGGTGTACCTTCTGTATATTTCCATGGAAGGGTATCTGCCGTAATCGACTGGACATGAGAAAAAGACATGGTATAAAACCGCTCAAATGGAATGCCGACAGGGACGCCTTTTGCAGCATATGCTCCATACATCATAAGTTCAGCAAAACAAGCATCTTTTGAAGCCGGACGGAACTGTACATAAACTTCACTGTTGTTTGCAAAATAATAGCGGATGAGTACCGGCTTTCCAGAAATTTTATCACGTACAAGAAGCCAGGAACCTGCGACATCACCGGGATATGCATCTTCAACTTCTGTATGAACACCATTACGGTCATATACGTCAATATTGATTTTTGTCTGGGGAGCAACAATAATGAAAAACTGTTTTTCCTTTTCTTCAAGACGGATCTGGAACGGAATTCCGATTGAATTCACACGGATTTCCGAATTCAGCATGCGGACCGTATCACATGGAGCTTCAAACCATATCTCAGAAACCTTACTCCTTATTTCAGAGGAATCAGGTATTCCCCTTGCATTGTACTCTGCACCTGCAGGAACAAGGAAGAATGAGAAAATCAAACCGAGAAAAAACAGAATCTTTACATTATTTTTCATTATAACAGCCCTATACCAGAATCACCGTGCAACAGGTGGAACATCCTGCGCCTTTACAGGTTCAGGATCAGCAAACGCACCTTCTGCAAGACGGACTTCTGGTTTTACAAGACCGTCAGGAGTCCAAATCATTCCATCCAGAGTTTCATCCGGGTGTCTGCCGGCTGGTGCATTAGAAAGCAGAAGCTTAAGCCTGTTAAGCTGGTTGACTTCACTTGAACCCGGATCATAGTCAATGGCACTGATGTTAGTTCCAGGATAACGGCGGCGGAGTTCCTTTATCATACCTTTACCTGTTACATGGTTAGGCAGACACGCAAACGGCTGTACACAGGCGATGCTTGGTACACCGCTATGGATGAGTTCAACCATTTCAGCCGTAAGGAACCAGCCTTCACCTGTGATATTTCCAAGCTGGACGATATCATCAACACCTTTCATAAGGCTGTAAATTGACGAAGGTGCATCAAAACGCCTTGACCGCTTAAGGAAACGCTTCATGTCCCGGCGGTACAGTTCAAGGAACCAGACGAAAAGGCGCGCATTACGCTCAGTCTTTTTAGGGAATGCCAACTGTTCATGACGGAAGATTCCCGTACTGAATGAATAGAAGAAGAAGTCAGCCAGATCCGGCATTACACATTCTGCCCCTTCCTGTTCAATCGTTTCAACAATCTTATTGTTTGCAGTAGGATGGAACTTTACAAGAATTTCCCCAACTACACCTACGCGTGGTTTCTTGACAGGAAGAAGAGGAAGTGCGTCGAATTCCCTTACGATGTCAGCCATAAGCTTGTGATACCCATGAATGGAAACCGAAGCAAGCTGCATCTGGGCACGGCCGTTCCATTTTTCGTACAAAGCTTCTGCAGAACCGGCAACCTTTTCATAAGGACGGGTCCTGTAAAGTACGCGCATCAGAAGGTCACCAATCATAATTGACATGATTGCGCGGTGAAGCAACGGAAGGGTAAGCTTAAATCCAGGATTCTTTTCAAATCCCTGGGCACTTAAAGAAAGCACCGGAACATTGCCCCAGCCTGCGTCATTCAATGCACGACGGATGAAGGCTATATAGTTTGTGGCACGGCATCCGCCACCAGTCTGCGTAATGAGGAGTGAAGTATTGTTAAGGTCATACTTTCCAGACTCCAAGGCTGCAATCATCTGTCCGGCAACAAGGATTGACGGATAGCAGGCGTCATTATTTACATATTTCAAACCTGTTTCTACGGCAGCCGGGTCAACGGCATCAAGAATTACAAATTTATAACCCGAATATTCAAAGGCTTTCTGCAGAAGCCTGAAATGTATAGGCGACATCTGCGGCCCGATGATTGTATGGGTATATTTCATTTCTTTTGTGAATACCTGACGCTTATATGCAGCAGATTTCACTTCTATTTTCTTATGGTTGCGTTCCCTTGCCCTTACTGCGGCAATAAGGGACCTGATGCGGATACGTACAGCACCAAGATTTGAACCTTCATCAATTTTGATGAGGGTGTACATACGGCCTTTAGCCCGCATGATTTCATCGACCTGATCTGCTGTTACAGCGTCAAGACCACATCCGAAACTTGTAAGCTGAACCAGTTCCAGATTAGGCATTCCGGCAACAAATCCTGCTGCACGGTAAAGGCGGTTATGATAAACCCACTGGTCAATAATACGGAGCGGGCGTTCAATTGCACCAAGATGGGCAATACTGTCTTCCGTAAATACTGCAAGTCCCAGACCGTGTATCATTTCCGGAATTCCATGATTGATTTCAGGATCAAGGTGATATGGACGGCCTGCAAGGACGATACCGTTTACACCGCTTGTAATAATCTTTTCAACCGCATCTTCACCAGCCTGCTGTACTTCGGCACGGAATTTTTCCTGTTCATTCCATGCAGCATCAACAGCTTTCATTACCATTTCAAAAGTAATATTATTGAAATGTGGATGCAGTTCTTCAAAGAGCCTGTAGCCCAGACGGTTCTTGTCATAAATCGGCAGGAACGGATTCATGTAAAGCAGGTCCGGATCCTGACGGAGGGAATCAATGTTATTGCGGAGGACTTCCGGATAACTTGTTACAATCGGACAGTTATAGTGGTTTCCAGCTCCGGCATCTTCCTGATGTTCATATGGTGCACAAGGATAGAAAATGAATTTAACTCCGGCTTTCAGCAGGGATTCTACATGGCCATGGGAAATCTTTCCAGGATAACATACTGATTCAGATGGAATGCTTTCCAGACCTTTTTCGTATACACCCCTTGTTGAACGTGGAGAGAGGCGCACCCTGAACCCAAGTTCAGTAAAGAATGTAAACCACAGCGGATAGTTTTCGTACATGTTGAGTACCCGCGGAAGTCCTACTTCACCAAACGGAGCATCTTCTTTCTTGAGTGGAATATAGTCAAACACCCTCTTGTATTTCCATGCAAACAGGTTCGGGATTTCAGCGGCATCACTTCCATCAACCTTTGTATTTCCTTTATTGCTTGCATCAATTACTGAAACTTTTTCGCCAAGTTCTGCACCACGTTCACAACGGTTACCTGTAATGAATGTACGGGCAACTTTTTCGCCATCCTTATCCTGTGATGAGAAAGTATTTATTGTAAGGAGACAGTTGTTCTGGCACTTACCGCAACGGCGGAGGTCAAGGTCAACATGGAATGAATCCAGCTGTTCAAGGGTAGCAATGTTTGAACGTACATCATGGACAGTACCTTCCGGTTCACCAGGTTTTGGAGCCATAAGATCCTGCCACTGGTCACTGGCAATAAGGGCTGAACCATAAGCACCCATAAGGCCCGCCACATCAGGACGGAATACATTTACGCCTGCAATTTTTTCAAAGGCCCGGAGTACTGCATCATTATTGAACGTTCCACCCTGAACAACAACCTTTGTTCCGATTTCACTGGCGCGGCGCAGTTTTATTACTTTAAAAAGTGCATTCTTGATTACTGAATATGAAAGTCCTGCTGAAATATCGGCAACTGTTGCGCCTTCTTTCTGGGCCTGCTTAACGCGGCTGTTCATGAAAACAGTACAGCGGCTTCCCAGATCCACAGGTTTTTTGGCCATAAGGGCAATCTGGCTGAATTCCTTTACATCCATTCCCATTGTACGGGCAAAGTTGTCAAGGAAGCTTCCACAGCCGGATGAACATGCTTCGTTCAGCTGGATTGATACGATGGCTCCGTCTTTCATGCGGAGACATTTCATGTCCTGGCCACCAATATCAAGAAGGAATTCCACGCCCGGAACAAAGAAGTCGGCGGCACGGTAATGGGTAATGGTTTCTACTTCGCCAGAGTCAACGCCTAATGCAGCCTGGAAAAGGGCTTCTCCATAACCTGTGGAAACTGCACGGGCAATATATACATCTTTTGGAAGACGTGAATAAAGTTCCTTTAAAAGCTTTACGGCAATATCAACCGGGTTTCCGGCATTTGCAGTATAGAAATTCCAGAGGATACGGCCTTCCAGGTCTGTAAGTACGGCTTTTGTAGTTGTAGAGCCTGAATCGAGCCCAAGGAATACAGGGCCTTTTGCTTCGTCAAGATTTCCACGGAGGGCAACTTCTTTAGCGTGGCGTCCACGGAATTCATCCAGTTCCTCCTGGGTCGTAAACAGAGGATCAAGACGCTGTACTTCGCTGAGTTCGGCACCCACAAGATTCTTGAGGGATTCCCGGAACTCGGCAACAGTAGGGAAACTGAAAGTCTTTTCACCAGGGGCACAGGTATATTTCCGCTCGGCAGAATATGCGGCACCGGCGGCAACGAAAAGCTGGGAATTTTCCGGAACTATTATTTCATCATCTTTTAGTTTGAGTGTTTCTATAAAACGCAGGCGGAGCTGTTCCATAAAGTGGAGAGGACCTCCAAGGAATGCAACATTACCGCGGATAGGTTTACCACAGGCAAGGCCGGAAATAGTCTGGTTTACTACAGCCTGATAGATTGAGGCAGCAATGTCTTCACGGCGGGCACCTTCGTTAATGAGCGGCTGTACGTCTGTCTTGGCAAAAACACCACAACGGGCTGCAATAGGATAAATCGTGGTTGCACCAGCAGCCAGTTCATTAAGGCCGGCAGCGTCAGTTTCAAGGAGGGCAGCCATCTGGTCAATGAATGCACCGGTACCGCCGGCACATGTACCATTCATGCGCTGCTCTACCCCGCCTTTAAAATATGTGATTTTGGCATCTTCGCCACCAAGTTCAATTACTACATCAGTCTGCGGAATAAGGCAGCGGACGGCCGTTGTTGCGGCAATTACTTCTTGAATGAAAGGAATGTTGAGCCACTGGGATACGGAAAGACCGCCTGAACCGGTAACCTTTACGGAAAGTGTCTGTGATGAACCAGCAGGAAGCTGCTGTTCGAGAGAATCAAGAGCCTTGTTAACTACATTAATGATGGTACTCCTGATGTCTGCACGATGGCGTTCATATGCACTGTACAGAAGTTCATCATTTTCACCTAATGCAGCAACCTTTACGGTGGTCGAACCTACATCAATACCAAAGCGTACTGGTGTAACAAGCTGTGTGAATTTTCCCTTTATTTCCGTATTTTTATCTTCCATTAAAAATTCCTTTACAAATCATCTATGAAAATTTCAATTCTTTTAGACTATATATAGATTCATTCTATAATAAAGGCAAAATGAGAATATTTCAAGGACACCCCGGATAACCGGCCGAAAATCACTCTTCAACTGCCTCAGCATCCGCATTTTCTTCTATAAATGTGACATTATTGTCATATTCAGCAGCACCGGATGCCGGGACTGGAGATTCCGGAATGACCGTTTCAGGAACCGGCTGAACTTCAGGGACTTCCGGTTTTTCAGGCCGGACTTCTGGAGTTTCCGGATTATCAGGCTCTTGTCCCGGGCGGGCAGAAAGCCTTATTGTCCAGCCGTCTTTTATATCTATGGAATCATCGTCTGGAGAAAAGAAGAACATTTTTCCTTTGAACCATAATGCCCCGGAAACAGCTTTTCCACCTGCTTCATTCCATACGGCAGCAAGCGTTGAACCGTCATTCCTTACACTGCCTTTCACGCGGTCTTTCAGGAATACGGCAACCCCGGCAGGATTACCAGCATCAATTACATAGCCGTCTGCGTCTGCATCAACGGAGCCGGAATTCAAAATCCTGGCAAGGCTTTCATAATTCTTTATGTATGCAGCCTTTTCCTGTTCTGAAACATCCAGCTGGACTTTTACACGGGCAGTACGCATGTCAGCCTGCCGTATTTCCTCTGCTGCTGCCGAAGCAAATGTGTCTGTAATGCTGTCCAGAATATCCTGACGGGCATGGACGGCAGACTGCAAGGTGTTATGATAAGGGATTTTTTCCGAAAAAGAATCCAGATATTCCAGATCTTCCTTCTGACGGCTTATCTTTCCCATGGCAGCAGCAAAATTTTCGGAATATGCACCACCAGCAGAAAGTGACTGGAAAACAGGACTGCCGGTTGTTCCGGAATCATTTTCCCCGATTATCCTGTTAAACCGTTCATCATTAATTACCGGATCGTACAGTGCCAGCTCACTTTCGTAACGGGCTGAAACTTCATTTACAATCTGACGCCGGTCTTCGATGCTCTTACGGCGTGATTCGTCCAGTTCATCTTTAAGGCGCTTTACCTGTTTTTCGTAATTTTCCACTGCCCGGCGGCGTTCCAGTTCATGTACCTGACGCTCACTGTCCATGCGCTTCTCCCATTCCTGGGCACGGGCAACATTTTCGCTGTCATAGGATTTAAGCTGATTTTCATACTGACGGACTTCTACTTCTGCGGATGCTATCTGGGCATCATACTGACTGTGGGCCTGCTTTACGGCTTCATCATATTCGGCCTGAAGAGCGTCCCTGCGCTGTTTTGCAGCCTTACGGGAAAGCCGCATCTTTTTCATTATTTCCAGTTCAGCATCAAGATTCTGACGGGCATGTGAAAGCTGGGCGTCAAGGGCACCCTGAAATTCTGCATGGCGGCGGGAAGCTGATTCGTACAGTTCCTGCGTCCTTGAAAGTGCATCAAAGAGATTACGCAGGTTCATGTCTTCAAATGAATCAAAATCTACTTCTACCGTGCGTTCATCGGCCGTAACTTTCCTGACGGAAAAATATGTAAAAAGGCCGACCACCGTAAAAGTAAGGAAAAGCATGATCCAGACCGACCACAGGATGTTTTTCTTTGTCTTTCCATATTCAGTCTCAAGATTATATGAATTGACTTTTTTTGCCTTACGCAGTGACTCCAGTTCTTCGGAAAGGAAAAGGAGCACGTTTTTTTCTATACCGCCTTCATCAGGTTTAAATGGAACTACGGGATTTACGACAGCCGGAGTTTCTTCATTTACAGACGGCACCGGTTCATTTACAACAGACGGAACTGTCTCTGCCGGAATCTGGACTTCTATATTTTCATCTTCGTTCATTTTACTGTTCCTCTATTTTGTAGTCATTTCCCAGATGCCTGTCCATCCGGCAGGTGCACCCTTCATGCCCATGCGCTCAAGGAAAACACCGGCGGTTTCAAGTCCGCAGGCTTTAAAAGATTTGCGGGCAGATTTCCAGTCTCCGGAATAATACGAAGCCAGAGCTTCCTCATATAACTCAAAATGCTCAATTACAGTGCGTGAAGCAGGGTTATATGTGTCCAGAGGATAATAAATTTTCTTTCCTTCAGTCTTTCCCTTTACCTGCACAGTATCTATTTCAAAGAACATGTAGCGGTCTGAACATGACGAAGCTTCCTGCTTTATGTACTCGGAAACGATTACCGGCAGATGGTAGATTCTTGTGACACCCTCAAGGCGGGAAGCAGAATTGACATTATCACCGATTACCGTATTGGTCATATGTTCATCAGAACCGATGTTTCCATAGAAAACTTTCCCGCCGTCTATGCCCACACCGATATCAATGAGCACCGCATTGTAGACATTTTCTTCTTCCGGCGTAAGCGGCCGCTCCATTTCAATGACTTTGCGCCGTTCCATCATCTTACCCCGGAGTTCGGCAGTGACATAAGTAATTTCCCAGGCGGCCTCAATTGCATCAAGGGACTTTCTTCCGCCGGAATTAGAAGTTCCGTAAATTGCAAGGATGGCATCCCCGATGATTGATCCGATTACACCGGATTTTTCGTGGACACAATGGATTACCTTATTGTAATGTACGTTCAGGAGGTCAATGATTTCGTTTCCTAAAGTTTCCGTCCTGTAAGTAAAACTTTTTATGTCGGAAAACATTATGGTAAGTTCACGCTGCATGCCTTCCAGATTGATTGTGTGGTCAGCATAGGCTTTTGAAACCACATCCTTTGAAACGAATTTCTGGAATGTGGTCAGCAGGTTGTTTACTGACACGGAAAGTGAATTGAAAGAAGCTGCAAGATAAGTCACATCGTCATTCGGGGCTGAATCAATATTGATTATGCCGAGACTCTGGGACTGCTGCATTTCATAAAGGCTTTTTGTGATTTTTGAAATACTGGCAAAAACCCGGCGGAACATGAAGATTCCAATGAACATGAATATGCACGAAAAAATAATGATGATTGATGACATGATGAAAAACACATGGTTCATATATTCCCGGCTGTCCTGACGGAGTTCTGCCCGCACGATGAAGCAGTTCCAGTCTGGTGAATATTTGTATATGGCAAAATATTCGCCTATTGCAGTATCGAAATAAAATGAACCTTCGTACTTTCCGCTCCCGAACTTGTCATTAAGGGATTCAAGTGCCTTTGCATCCGCAAAGGAATCCATGCGGAAATTCCTGTCATTACAGGTAAAGAAAAGCATTTCACCGGTCCTGTCAAATCCCATGGCCAGACTGTGTTTCTGCAAAAAATCCCTGGAAGACGCCTGTTCCAGAGACTCAAGGCATTCCTGCCTGTTTTTTGAATACGCATAAATCTGGTACTGGTTTCCTGCATTTCCGTACAATTCCTTAAGCTGGTTGACCATGAGCCTGTTTGTAAGTCCTGTAACCTGACGCTGGGAAAGCGTAATTGAAATGAGGTTCGTCATGAAATTTGACAGAAGTAAAAGTGAAATGAAAATGATAAGGATTTTTAAAGAAATCGGAATTATCGGTGTTTTTCCGACACGTTGAAACAAACGTTTGCCAGCCACAAATTCCCCCCTTGAGTCTGGAAACAAAAAATGGGGCATCTCTAAAAAATGGAATTTCCAGAGGTAGCCAATACATAAACTCCGTCTTGTGCCAATAATTATATATCCATTGCTTAAAAACGGCAACTTTTATATTCTATATACTATGGAAAAAAATGGTAAGAAAAACCTGCTTAAGTCTGGAATCAGGCTTTCGCTTTTAACGTTGATTTCGCGGATTCTGGGACTTATAAGGGAAGCCACAAAAGCCCGGTTTCTTGGAACTTCCGGTTATGCCGATGCATTTGGAATTGCATTCCTCATTCCAAACCTGCTGCGCCGGCTTTTTGCAGAAAACAGCATTTCCGTAGCATTCATCCCTACATTCAAAAGCTATATTGAAAGCGGAAAGACAAAGGAAGAATGTCAGGAATTCATTTCGGCAACTTTATCGCTGATTTCCTTCCTTACTGCAATCGTAGTAACACTTGGCATGTTCCTTACGCCGTTCATTGTAAAGATTTTTTACACTGGGGCTGAGGCTGCATCATCGGGAATGGACATTGCAGCAGAAACAGCCGTCCTTACAAGGATAATGTTCCCATACCTGCTGGTAATTTCCGTGGCAGCGTTCTTTCAGGGAATATTGAACGGAGAAAACATTTTTTCCCCATCAGGATTTACACCAATCCTGTTCAATATTTCGGTAATCCTTGGAACTTACATACTTTCTCCTCATATGGCAAATCCTGCAAGGGCCATGTCAGTAGGCGTAATTACCGGCGGATGCATTCAGGCTGCTTTCCAGGCTCCTTTTGTATGGAAGTGCGGATGGAAAACAAGTCTTGTAAGTCTGAAAAAAACATTTTCAAACCCGGGAACAAAACAGGTAGTTGCACTTGTAATTCCGACCATAATAGGAATGGCGTCGTACCAGCTGAATGATCTGGTTTCAACGGCACTGGCAGGCCGCGCAGGAGAAGGGATTGTTTCAAGCCTCCAATATTCATTGAGGCTGCAGGAACTTATTCTTGGAATATTTGCGGTTTCCATCGGAACTGTAATACTTCCGGACATGTCGGGATTTGCAAGCCGCAAGGAATGGGACAGATACAATGACATGCTGACTTCGGCAATCAAAATAATTGCACTGATAACGATTCCAATTTCCTTCTATTCATTGATTACAGGAAGGGAACTGATTTCCATCGTTTACAAAAGCAGAAGGTTTGACGACAATTCGGTACAGCTTACATTGAATGCATTCAGATTCCATATTGCAGGACTTTTCTTTATTGCGGCAAACAGGATAATTTCACCGGCATTCTATGCACAGGGAAATACAAAACTGCCTACTTCAGCAGGAATGATTTCATTTGCAGTAAACATTGCACTTGCATTTGTGCTTTCAATAAAATGGAAAGGAAGCGGAATTGCATTTGCACTGAGTGCTGCAAGTTTTATAAACACAGTAATGCTTTTTGTTTTCCTAAAAAAAATGAACACCACGGATGTTGCAAAGGTTGTAAAATCCACCCTTGCCTACTCCATAAAGATGATCATACTTTCATGCATTGCGTCCGTTCCGTCATATTTTGTGCACAGGATTTGTGCATCACGTTTTTCAGACATGGGACGCTTTGTTGGAAACGGACTGACGATAATGATTACGGCAGCATGTTTTGGAATATGTGGAATAATCATGCTGGTCATCACCAGAGATGAATCGGCAATGCAGATTAAAAATAAATTTTTCAGAGGATGAATATGATTGAAAAGACAAAAGACCAGTTAATGGCCATATATGCAAAACGCCGTGATGCGTTTACTGCAAAAATGATTGAAGAAAATGTCGATGCCGTTGTTTTTGAAGATACAGAAGGAAGGCGGAATCCGGCAGTGCGTTATTTTACAGGCCACATAAATGACGCAGTCCTCATCCTGAGTGCAACAGGAAATTCCGTACTCATTCCGTGGGATGAAAACCTTGCCGTAAAAAATGCATGCGTTGACAGAATCATTCCGCTGACCAGATATGAACGGCAGAGCATAAGGGCAATAAAGGCAATTCTTGGAACATTCAAGACGGCAGGAAAGAAAGTAGAAATTCCGCCGGAAACACCATATCCTGTTTTCCTTCAGTACATTGATGCACTTAAAGACTGGGATGTACGCTGCAAAGAAAAGGGTCTTCATGATTATGCAGTTGAAATGCGTTCCGTAAAAGATGAGTATGAAATTGAATGCACAAAAGAAGCTGCAAGAATCGGTGACATGATCATTGATTCAATTGAAGAAAAAATCCGTTCTGGAAAAATCAAGACTGAAACTGACGTTGCACTTTTGATAGAAAAGGAATGCCGTGAAAACGGATGCGAAAAGACAGGCTTTGATACACTGGCTGCAGGACCTTCGAGAAGTTTTGCAATCCATTGTTTCCCGAATTACACATCCGGAGAATGGCCGGGGGACGGACTTTCAATTCTGGACTTTGGTGTAGTTTATAATGGTTATACCAGTGACACTACATTGACAGTGGCTAAAGGAAAGCTGAACGAAAAGCAGGAAGAACTTCTTGAACTTGTGCAGAAGGCAGCAGACAAGGCCCTCCAGCTTTACAAAAAGGACATTCCTGTAAAAATGGCAGCAGCAAAAGCGGATGAAATTTTCATCAAGGCAAAACGGTCAATGCCTCACGGACTTGGACATGGAATCGGACTTGAAATCCATGAAGCACCTTTCGTACGTCAGCGTGCAGACCAGAACAGCGTATTCAAGCCGGGCATGATTGTCACACTGGAACCGGGACTTTATGATCCGGAACTTGGTGGCGTCCGTCTTGAAAATGACGTCCTGATTACGGAGGAAGGTAACGAAGTAATTACCCACTCAAGGATAATAAGGATATAAGGAATTGGAAGAATTGGAAAAAGCTGAACTTGTAAAAAGGCTCAGGAATTATATTTCAGAAAACCGGCACTCAAAAAAAGATGGAATGACTCATCATTCTGGAGCCGGAATTGGTTCTTTTACAGCTTCCTGCTTCGGCGACTTTACAGGAATAGCAAGTTGTACAAGTGGATTATCATACAGCAAGGAAAATTCTACTTCTGATTTTATGAAGGATATCCTCAGCAAAAAGAAATCCACTTTTCAGGAAAAGCTTTTTGAAATAATCAGGACACGGAATATTGATGAAGTTGAACTTTATACAAAGGCCCAGATTACGAAACAGACTTTTTCAAAAATCCGGAGCAATGGAGATTACAAGCCGAAAAAGAATACGGCTTACCTTCTTGTCCTTGCACTGAATCTGAATATCAATGAATCAGAAGACCTGCTTGGCCGCGCCGGAATTACTTTTTCCACAAGCAGCGAATTTGACCTTGCCATCAGGTTTTTCATTGAGCAGAACATTTATGACATTTTCAAAATAAACGAAATACTCATGGCAAGTGGAATAAAAACACTGGCCGGATAAAAGTCGCCTGACAGGTTACCATCTGAACTTCAAAATGAATTACAGTTAAAGCATTCGAGGAGGAATGTTTTATGACGGAAATCGTATTCATTTTGGATAAGTCAGGCTCAATGAACGGACTTGAAAAAGACACAATCGGCGGATTCAATTCTTTCATCAATAAGCAGAAAGAGGAAAATGTTGATGCATTTGTTTCAGTGGTGCTTTTTGCTGATAATTCAGAAGTAATTTACGACAGGGTTGAAATTGCAAAAATTGAACCTATGACCAGCAGACAGTATCAGACAGGCGGCTGCACTGCACTTCTGGATGCAACAGGAGACGCAATCAAACACATCAGGAATATCCACAAATATGCACGGAAAGAAAATGTACCGGAAAAAACGATTTTCGTCATCACTACTGATGGCGAAGAAAATTCCAGTGAACGGTATTCACAGAAAGAAGTAAAGAAACTTATTTCGGAATATCAGGAAAAGTACGGATGGGAATTCCTCTTTCTTGGTGCAAATATTGATGCTGTAACGGAAGCAGGAAAACTTGGAATCAAGGCTGAACGTGCAGTCCGTTACCAGTGCGACGAAATCGGTACTGCCAAGAATTTCTTAACACTGGGGGCAGTTGTTTCAAGTTTTTCCAAAACTGGAATTATAGCGGACTGCTGGTCTGAAGGAATCAAGTCTGATTTTAACAGGCGCAGGAAAAGATAATGACAAACACCGATACAGAGCGTGCAGGATGCTTTTTGCATCCAAGTACCAGCCCCGCCGGCACGAATAAAGAAAAATCAAAGTAAGCTGATCTTTTATACTGACTGCTATGGCCTGCTCTTCAACGGGGAGCAGGTTGCCATGCTCAGAAGTTATTTCAAGATAACAGTAAGTCAGTCCTATCAGCTCCATAAGGGCACCTCTAAAAATTGCTATTTTCAGAGGCTCATATAATGACAAACGTTCCCGAAGCGGAAGTGCCCAGACTTGCATGGGAAAACGGAATTACCATTCAGGAAGAAAATCCCAATGGTCTGTACCGCTGAATTTGTATGTACAAGGTACGGTGCGGTCATAGCGGTAAGAATTCAAATCTGTATATTCAACTGGTGTGCCATCCCAGTCATCACTGTATCTTCCACAATCATATGCATACACGACGAATTCAGCAATCGTATTCTGCAATTCGCCATAACCGGCAGAATATTCAGATAACCAGAGTGAATACGACCTGAATATACTGTAGTCGTTATTATAGCGATACCATTCGTCTTTCTTTTCGTTGACAATTTCATTTGCCCAGCCGTTTTCATTTACGCACCATGCTGAGACACAGCTGACTGAACGATTATCACTGTCATAATCATAATTATGCAAGGAAGTAGTACCAGCGATTCCAAGGACATAATAATCACCGGCTTTTCCCAATTCCTGAATCCATTCAGGTGGAGTTTCTATTTTTTTCCAGAAGCAAATAGTTATATCATCCGGTTCAGAAAGTGCCATGTCATAAACATCGCTATATCCAAGCTGAAGTTTTACAGAATCTCCTATAAGACTGTGTTCACCAATGAATCTTGCATCCCGGTTAAATCTGAAATGCATGTCTTTACCGGTATCATAATCAACCATGCCTACATCGGCATACCAGTCTTTTCCTGATCCAGAATATAATGACAAGAACCATTTTGTATTACCATCGCATTTCCGCTTAGCTTCAACTTCCTTATGAGCAATGAAAGCCCCGCTCATGATTCCCACATCAAATTCCGGTCCCTGAACAACGTAATATTTGCATTTTCCCAACGAACTTGAAGAATAATCCATACAGTCTTCTACTGCCGAAAGTATGGTAATATAGTTTCCAATTTTTACAGGAACTGTCTTTCCATCTTTACAGATTATTTCACTATTGCAGACAGCCTTATAGATTTTATTTTTTTCAAAATCCTTCTGCTTTAATATGTCTTTATCTTTCTCTATTGATTCAATATCTTCCGGATAGTAAGGATGGAAAAGATTACCTCCGAAACACCATCCTTCCTGCTCACCGGATTTAATCTTGTACCACCAGTCTGTAACATCATCCAAGGTTTCAGGAACTTCATTCCGTTCAAGAATCTGGACTTCAGTTCCATCAGTAAGTTCGAATGCCAGTTCACTGTCTGATTTACAGTCACTCATTATAGAAGTTTTTATAGCACCGCTGAAAATATAAGCTGTCTGCTCATGACCATCATCCTGATCTTGTCCAGACGTTTTTTCTTCAATCTGATTGTCTTCGTCCTGGATTTCTTCTCCCGCACCGATTTCTTCCAGCAATGAAAGTTCAGTATAAAATTCGTGTATGTCACTTTTTACGGAAATTTTCTGACCTGTCTTTTCATAACGCTGCCAGAGTGAAAAAGGAATTTTTAAATAAATTCCATTAGTCATGCAATCGGCAATCTGCTTTTTTTTAAGGATGGAAATCAGTGTAGAAAAATCTTCGGGAGTCGTACTTCTGGCTTCTGCAACAGCTCTTATTTCTTTACTTGAAGATTCTTTAACATAATCACCGGCAGATTTTCCGCTATAGTCTTTGATTTCCATATCGGCACCATTCATGAGTAGCAGCTGCATGACTGATGCATTTCCAGCAAGAACCGCTGCCATAAGCGGAGTGCGTCCGTTCTGGTCTTTGAAATTCAAATTACTTGAATAATCATACCTTAACAACACAAACCGTTCCATAAAATTTGCGCCGCCATTTTCTGCAAAAAAATGAATTGCGGTCTGACTTTCCTGGTCATAAAAATTACCGTTGAAAAGAATACTATCAATGATTTTTGTAATATTTTCAGGCAGTTTTTCTGCTTCCTGATTTTTATAGTTTTCCCATTCAGGCCAAAGTTCCTTAAGCCTGATGAGGAGTTTATAAACATGTTCCTGAGTTTTCTTCTGATTTGAAAGATTGATGTGCTGAAATACATCTGCCGCAGATTTATAGCCATTTATGTAATATGGAAGGAACATATCCATGGCATCTTCACGCCATGAAATTCTCGAAGCATCAATCACACCGTCAACCATATCACCGTCAGTAGATTCAGCAGACACTTCAACCTGATCTTCATGGATTTTTTTCAGGATGACTTTTGCTCCGTTTGCAATTTTTGCTTCAGTGCCATTTTTCCGGAAAAAGTAATAACCGTCACTACCAAAATCAATCAGCGATGCTTCATATCCGGCAACAGGACCATCCCCAGTTTTTGAAATTGAAGATTCTTCTTTTTTATTTCCACATGAAATACTGACAGCACATAGTGCAAAAAAAGACAAAATTACAGCAAAGTTAAAAGGATTCTTCATTTTTCTTAAAGTCCTTAGTTAAGTCTGTTTGAAATATCATCTGCTGCGGCACTAAGTGCCTGCGACACATCATGATCAGGGAGCATAGATGAAAGAACCCTTACTTCTGAAAATACATCAGAAAGAAGTTTTGAAAGCGGCTCTGTATCATCTTCTGAATCCGTATGAATATCATTTATGCTTCTGATTTCTGAGGCAGCTTCAAGAAGTCCGCACTTTCCGGAAAGGCATGAAATTATATAATCAAGTTCGAGCCGCAGGCGGCTTGTCACGAATTCTTTTTTCTGTTCTTCAGGAAGGAATTTACTGAGTGACCTGAGTGTTTCAAAAAGTTTCAAAACTTTTACTGAATCAATGTCACTCGTATCAGCCGCTGGTGCTGATTCTGATTCTGCAACCGGGTCTTCATCCAGAGTAAATCCGTCTGCATCTGCTGCCGCTGCTGCTTCTTCAAATGCAATTTCCAACTCGCTGTCCGAAACAGAATCGGGAAGAGGTTCATCATCAAATACGTTTCCGAAATCCATGTCGTCAAGATCAAGGCCGCTGTCATCAATTCCTTCTGCCGGCTCGTCAATGGATGTGGAGTCATCGGAAACTACAGGTTCGTCAAATGCATTTTCTTCCGGTGCGATTCCGTCAGCCGGTGTGTCTGGTGTGGAAACTGTGTCGGCTGCAGGTACGGCTGCATCTTCGCTGAGGACGTCATCCAGATTTAATTCTGAGCTTTCTTCGGAAATGCTGTCGTCAGAAAGCATGTCGTCAAGATCAAGGCCGCTGTCATCTATTCCTTCTGCCGGCTCGTCAATGGATGTGGAGTCTTCTGCAACTACAGGTTCATCAAATGCATTTTCTTCCGGTGCGATTCCGTCAGCCGGTGTGTCTGGTGTGGAAACTGTGTCAGCTGCAGGTACAGCTGCATCTTCGCTGAGGACGTCATCCAGATTTAATTCTGAGCTTTCTTCGGAAATGGTGTCGTCAAGATTAAGGCTGCTGTCATCTATTCCTTCTGTCGGTGCATCAATGGATGTGGAGTCTTCTGCAACTACAGGTTCATCAAATGCGGCTTCTTCCGGTGCGATTCCGTCAGCCGGTGTGTCTGCTACGGAAACTGTGTCAGCTGCAGGTACAGCTGCATCTTCGCTGAGGACGTCATCCAGATTTAATTCTGAGCTTTCTTCGGAAATGGTGTCGTCAGAAAGCATGTCGTCAAGTTCAAGGCTGCTGTCATATATTCCTTCTGCCGGCTCGTCAATGGATGCGGTATCATCGGAAACTACAGGTTCGTCAAATGCGGCTTCTTCCGGTGCGATTCCGTCAGCCGGTGTGTCTGGTGTGGAAACGGTGTCAGCTGTAGGTACGGCTGCATCTTCGCTGAAGACGTCATCCAGATTTAATTCTGAGCTTTCTTCGGAAATGGTGTCGTCAGAAAGCATGTCGTCAAGATCAAGGCCGCTGTCATCTATTCCTTCTGCCGGCTCGTCAATGGATGTGGAGTCTTCTGCAACTACAGGTTCATCAAATGCATTTTCTTCCGGTGCGATTCCGTCAGCCGGTGTG
>JAZLGS010000061.1:0-24109 GCA_045616425.1 Treponema sp. | reverse complement strand
ACAGACTTCCGCTATGCAACACAGTACTACCTTGCTGACATGGGTAAGAACGATGCTCTTTACGGTCTGGTTGGACTTAACAAGGCACTTACAAACGGTTCTATCGGATGTGGATTTGAATTCGGTGGAAACTGTGGTGTTTCACGCAAGGCTGACAAACTTGATTCAGGTGTATTCACTTGGTCTGTACCAGTTGTACTCACAATGGCATTCTAATCTAGCTTAGTTTAGATTCCATATGAAAGGGCTTCCAGTCTTATGATTGGAAGCCCTTTTTTGTGTTTATTGAAGCCCTGCAAATGCTGGTCCTTAATATTGGAAAATAATTGTGTTGGAATGTTCGTATGGAACGGATGAGGGGAGTGTATAGGCATCCGGGATTTGATTCACGCAAAAAGAACTGCACTTATGCTGACAAGACAGAGTTGATTTGTCCTTGCATGAAATTCCGCAGTATATTCAAGTAATTGTCTGGAAATGACAGTCTGGAAAACCATGTGGCAAGTCTGTTTTTTTTCTTAGGATGGCAGGTCATTTTGGAGGTGTATGGAATGCAGCTTAAACTTCTTTTTCCCTTGAAATGCTTTCTTCCAGCTTGTTTACTTCTGTAACGAATTCATCGAGGTTTTCAAAATGCTTATATACTGAAGCAAAGCGTATGTAGGCCACCTTGTCAATTTTATGCAGGTGTTCAAGTACGAGTTCCCCAAGTCTTGCAGTGGAAATTTCCCGGTTGGTGCGGCCTTCCATGATTGCGGCATCTTCAATTTCATTTACCAGACTTTCCATCATGCTGACGGAAACGGGCCTTTTCTCCAATGCCCGCTGTATTCCTTTTTCAAGCTTCCTTGAATCGAATGGTTCACGCCTGCTGTCCCTCTTTATCACCATGAATGGTTTTTCTTCTACGCGTTCGTAGCTTGTAAAACGGTAACCGCATGAGATGCATTCACGGCGGCGGCGTATGCTTTCGCCATTAGCCATTGTTCTTGATTCGATGACTTTATCTTCAATTCCTCCACAATAAGGACAACGCATTCATGAGACTCCTTTATAAACAGGCTTTCATATGATTATATACCATAATTAATATTTTTGTATATCATTACTGGAACTTGAAAACTGCAAATGATAAATACAGCGTCAATGTTGTATTTATCATTTGTTATGTCCGTAAAAAGTGTTGTCTTTTCCGCCTTCGAAGCATAGCTTCTCGGAGACTCGCTAAAATTGCTTTCGCAATTTTCCGGCTATGCCGTCGCTCCCTACCGCCTTCGAAGCACAGCTTCTCGGAGACTCGCTAAAATTGCTTCTGCGATTTTCCGGCTATGCCGTCGCTCCCTACCGCCTTCGAAGCATAGCTTCCCGGAGACTCGCTAAAATTGCTCCCGCGATTTTCCGGCTCCGCCGTCGCTCCCTACCGCCTTCGAAGCACAGCTTCTCGGAGACTCGCTCAAAACTCACCTCGTGAGTTTTGCCGGCTGATGCCGTCGCTCCCTACCACTACCATGCAGTTAATTTTACCATTAATTATATATAGCCTTTGTCAGCAGATAGTATGGTTTCTTATCAGAACACCGGTACATCAGGATTAGTCGTTATTCAGCAACACTATAGAGACATAGCCTTACCATAATTTCAATTTTTACGATTCATAATGGCGGCGGCTTCAATCCAGCATGACAGTATTACAAAAAGCAGGAGCATCTTGCAGAACCAGTCTGTATATTCTGCGTAGACGGTATCAGTCCTTCTGTATGAAGGAATCTGCACGGACAGGGCATCCTGCACGAAAAGCGGAAGCGAATCCGTTATCTTTCCTGCCGGGTCTATTACTGCTGTGACACCTGCATTTGTCGCACGGACGAATGTGGTCCGGAATTCAATTGCCCTGTAGCAGGCAACGACAAAATGCTGGTATTCTGCAACTTCCGTCAGTGACCATGAATCGTCGGTTATGTTCATGAATATTTCAGTACCGGCCTTGTAAAGGTCCGCACATATATCCGGAAATGCGTCTTCAAAACATATCGGAAAACTCAGCCTTATGGATGTCTTTTTTCCTGCCAGTGTTTCTGACGTGGCATCAGGCCCTGCATATGGACGGGAAATGTCGATTACCTGCAGTTCTGTTTTTATGTCCGGACTGTATTTTGCCGGTATGTCAAACACGGCAGTGGAAGGACCTGGAGTCCAGCAGTTTGAAAATCCGATTATCCTTGTCATGGCTTTCCGTACCCACTGGTAATCCATTCCCGGTACTACTTCGGCAAAAGGAACAAGGTGCCGTTTACCATAGAAGCCACGCATTGAGCCGTATCTGTCAAAGAGGATTGCGGAATTGCAGTACTTCCTGTTTTCGTAATCCAGCGTATATGGCGCACCGATTACAAACGGTATTTTAGTGTTCATTATGAAAGAGATGAGAGGCTCTTCTTCCGGTATGCTGATGTATCTGGCGTAGGACTGGGGAAACGGAAATCTAAGTACGCCTTCTGTCCATACTATGAGGTCTGGCTCAATTCCCCTTTCATGGAAGTCTTTTATACCTTTAACAGTAAGGGATTTTGAAATTTCTATAGATTTTGTGTCGTCTGCCAGTTTCCAGGGATCCTGATCCTGCTGCACAAGTACTGCATTAAGGATTTTTTCGGGAATCCTTTTTTCGTGATATTTAGCGAGGCCATATGCATTGAAAATCAGGAATATCAGCAATGCAGCCTTTTCAGTGTTTCCGGCATGGATTTTCTTCTGTTTCCATTCCGTAAAATCATTGTTCCGGATGAACTGTACTATAGCTGCCGAAGTAAGTGCAAAAAGGAATGTGATTCCGTAGGTTCCAAAGATGTCGGCCGTCTGAATGATGGGTTTTGAATTGAATGCAGTCATCGGAAGCGTTCCCCAGGGATATGCAAGGAATCCGGTTGACTTTAACCATTCGTAAAGTGTGTATGCCGATGCAAACCACAATGCCTTGAATCCGTCAGCATTCATGAAGCCGTCCCTGCAGAATGCATTATGGCCGGGAATTCTGTCTGCATCCAGTGAGAACGGCATGTAGAGGATGAGTCCTGCAACTGCCTGTATGCAGCCGGTTCCGACGGCTGAAGCTCCCAGCGTAAATCCTGCAAAATCCTTGAAATTCGCCAGCCACCAGCTGGATGCAAGGTGTGCAGTGAATGCATCAATGGCACACAAAAGGGCTGCCCATCTGTAACTTCCGGCATTACTGAGTGCTATATATAGTGGTACAAGTGCTGCCATTCCGATTACCGGAGAACCATAGGTAAGGAAGGCATTTGGAATTGCAGCAGCCAGGAGCAGTCCTGAAAAAACTGCACAAAAAACTTGTAAAATTCGCTTCATTATAATATTATTTTAATTGGAACATTGTAAAAATGCAACATGATGGATGTATTGCAATTCTGCAGTGTGATTTACCAGTAATACGGAAGGACTTTATCAATGGCAACAGCCGCAAAAACAGTTTCGGAACTGCATGCAAAAGAATTTGGAAAAGAACCTGATATAATGGTTTCGACACCGGGGCGGTTTCATCTTTTAGGGGATCATTCGTGGTTTTTTAAGGATAAGACCGTCTCTATGGCAGTTAATCTGCCTGTATACATAGCAGTGTCATTGAGAGATGACCAGCAGTTCCATTTTTATTATGTTCAGGCTGATGAAAGGAAAAAGTCTTCCGTAACTGCGTTAAAGTTCAAGAAGGAAGACCGTTGGGCAAATGTCCTTAAAGCAATGCTTTACGGCTTTTCTTCCGGTGGTTTTGACCTGAAGGGACTCGACATCACGGTATATACGGAAATACAGCCTTCTGCCGGTTTTGGAATCACTACGGCAATGAAAGTCGGTACTGCCTATGCTGTCCGCCAGCTCTTGAAATTCCAGTGCAGCGAAGTACAGCTGCTTCAGGTCATTGAACGCGGTAACCGCCTTTTCCTCCATGTTGAAAATTATCTTGCAGACAATTTTTCTGCCTTATATTCAAAGCCTGGCACCGTAATGCTCACAGATCATGCCCGCCAGACTTGGGAAAATGTTGCCTTTGATTTTCCCGGACGGCATATAATGTTGACAGATGCTAGGGTTCCACGTATTTCAATCTGGAATGAAGAGTCGATACGGGAACCTGAATACGCACTGCTTCTTGGTGACCTGAGGGTGAGGAAAGCCAATGTCTATGGTGGCTGGCTTTATGAATCTGACAAGACTGAAATAAACGAAACCCTTTCTACTGTAAGTGAAGATGTAAGGCGCAAGCTGCTTTATGTAATCGGTGAGCATCAGCATGTCCTTGAAGCCTATGAAGGCCTTGCTACAGGTAATTTTGAATTGTTTGCCCGTGCCGTAAACCAGAGTCACGAAATCCTTGGGGAACTGTATAACATTTCTTGTCCTGAAATTGACTGGATCCTGAAACGTGTAGGGGAATTTGAGCCCCGTCCGCAGAATATATGGCAGCCGTTGAACTGTGGCCGTTTGACAGGAAAAGGATTCGGACGTTGTCTTTATGCATTCCTCCGTGATTCCGACCTTGAGCCTTACAATGAAAAGCTTTATGAATACAGCCGCATTTTCGGTTTTGAACCAATAATGTATGAAGTCAAGGCTGCCCGTGGAGCGCATGTGGTACGGCCATAATGCACTAACAGAATTGGAGTTGAAATGAAAATCCTTCTTACTAATGATGACGGCTATGGTGCTGCAGGAATTGAAACCCTGCGCAGGGGTCTTTCTGCCGGTCATGAGGTTTATATGTTTGCACCAGCTTTCAATATGTCCGGTGCTTCAAATTCTATACATATGGATCAGGTTCTTGATGTAAAGAAGCTTGATGAACGTACCTATACAGTCAGCGGATCTCCCGCCGACTGTATCATGGTGGCATTAAAGGGAGGACTGGTTCCACGGCCTGATGTAATCCTTTCCGGAATAAATAAAGGTGCAAACATCGGGACTGATGTAGTCTATTCTGGAACATGCGGAGCTGCCCGGCAGGGGGTGCTTTCCGGGATTCCCTCCGTTGCTTTGAGCATAGACGGAGACTTTACCGATGAAGACAGTATCTGGAAGTATGATGCACTGGCTTCTTTTGCTTCTGCAAATCTTGAAAAGCTCATGTCTTTGTGTTCCGTTGCAAATCTGGATATGACAATGCCTGCGGACAGATGTGTTTTCGTCAATGTCAACGGAGCTTCCATCAGTTCATATAAGGGTGTGAAATTTACAGGACTTGCCTTCAGGGAATACTGTAATGACGGTATTAAGTTTGACTGGCAGGATAAATGTAATGCTAAACGGCACTTTGTATATGGTTCAGTTACTACTGCATCCAGATGCTATTCTGATTACGAAGCTGTAAAGGATGGTTTTATTTCAGTAACCAGGGTATTTGCAGAGCCGGAAGCCGCTGGACCTATGGACGGCATTGAATTTTCATTATAAAATGAGTGTCACGGATGTGGGGATGGCATGTCATTCCATGTGGAATCCGTGACGGTATTTTTGTTTTGGGTGGATGAAAAATGACGGGAAAAAACCTTTTATCTGATGGAATTACATATTATCGTCAGAAAAAATATACGGATGCGCTTACGTTCTTCCTGTCGCTTCCGGAAAATCCTGAAGTTGACAATACTGAACTGGCTTATTACATCGGACTTTGCTATGCAAAACTCCAGAAATATGATGATGCCCTCCTGTATCTTGAACAGGTCGTAGTTTCGGGCCAGAACCTTGACAGGGTGTTGCAGTGCCGTTTCCTCCTTTCTGTGATTTACGCAATGTCTGGCCGTAAGCGTCTTGCAATATTCGAACTTGAAAAACTGCTGGAGACAGGCTACAAGACTGCTTCCGTGTATGCGGCGATGGCTTACATTTTCTGGGTGCAGAACGACATAAAGAAAAGCATCGAATATTACAAGAAGGCTCTGGAGATTGATCCTGAGAATGTAACAGCCCTTAATGGAATCGGTTATGTTCTGGCTTGTGAAAACGGCGATCTGTCACAGGCTCTCGTATACTGTAAGAAGGCTTTAAAGAATGCTCCTGATAATGCTGCCTGTCTTGATTCCCTGGGATGGGTCTATTACAAACTGGGACTCCTTGTGGATGCCCGGAAATATTTGAAGCAGGCTGAAAACATCATTCCTGACAATCAGGAAATACGGAACCATATTCAGCTGCTGGAAGAGGCGGAACATACGAAATGAAAAAAAGTTTTATAGCAACAGCCGTTACTGTCTTGTGTTTTCTTATTCCTGCATATTCAGCCCCTGTCTTTACCGGAAATAACGAAGGCAGCGGACTTTCTCGTACTGCCGAGGCCGGATTTGCCGAAGAGGAATTCCGCCGTGGTGTGCAATCATATTATCGTGGTTTTTTTAATGATGCCATCATACAGTTTGAAAAGGCACTGGCCTATCTTCCTGATGAAAACCTGATCCTTGACTGGCTGGGAAAGGCATATTACAGGGCCGGACTTGAAGGCTCCGCCCTTGAACAGTGGCAGTTTGCCCGGGATGCCGGTTATGGCGGGCTTCTCCTTGAAAACCGTATTGAAACTGTAAGGGAACGCCGTGTTTCCGGTATTTCTGAAGATATTGCTGCAAAATATACTGAGACTGGAAGTTTTTCCGGCAAGAATGGTGAATTCATGATTTTCTCCCAGCCGGTTTCCGTCCTTTCAAATTCAGACGGGACTTTCTGGGTTGCAGCATATGGTAGCAATGAACTCCTGCTGCTTGACATAAACGGTAATGTAATCAGCCGCGTTACAGGGCCTGTAAATGGTTTTGACCGGCCTGTGGACATAATACGGTTGAATGACGGTAATCTCCTTCTTTCTGAAAGTGCCGGTGACAGGCTGTCCGTGTTGGACAGAAACGGCCGTTTTGTGAAATATATCGGAAAGAAAGGCCGCGGACTTGGTGAATTTGTAGGTCCGCAGTTTGTTGCACAGGATTCACTTGGAAATATATATGCAACGGATTTTGGTAACAGGCGTGTCTGTGTTTTTGATAAGGACGGAAACGGACTTTTTGCCTTTGGTGGACGTAACCTGGAATTTGATGGTCTAAAAGGGCCTACGGGGATTGCAATCCTTAATGACATGATTTATGTGGCAGACAGTGTTTCCGGTGCCATTTATGAGTTTGACCTGAGTGGTAACTATACAGGGCTTCTCAGTGCTGAGGGCACATTTAAATTTCCGGAAGCTTTGAAATACAATAAGGAAACGGAAAGTCTCATTGTATCTGATAAAAGCAGGATTTATTCAGTAGATATTGGAAACGGTGCGGTTTATGAAAACGCATATACTGGTGCGGCTCCTTCCCGCATTACTTCTGCCGTTCCTGACCAGAACGGAAATATCGTGGCTTCGGACCTGATTTCAAATGAAGTCTTCATCATGGCAAGAATGACAGACCTGCTTGGCGGTCTTTATGTTGAAATTGAACGTATTGATGCAGAACGTTTTCCTAATGTGACGCTGGAAGTGCGTGTGCAGAACCGCCGCCGTCAGCCGGTAGTGGGACTCCGTGCAGAAAATTTCTTTATTACGGAAGAGAAAAGGCCTGTTGCTTCAATGAAATTTGAAGGTGCGGCTGACAGTAATGAAAAACAGGATATAATCATTGTAATTGACCGTTCAATGAATGAAGCTTTATATTCCGATGCCCTTAATTCCGCAATGCGTGAACTTGCTTCATCAATGCGCAATGTAGGTAGGGTCAGCGTTATAAGCAGCGGTTCGATTCCAGTTACGGAATATACCGGGAATGCAGAAGGCCTCCTTAATTTTAATGCTGCTGCCTTAAAGTCGCCTGTAAGCAAGTCATGCGCTTTTGACCTTTCAATAAGACTTGCTGCCAATGAGCTTATCAATGCTGAACCAAAGAGGGCCGTCATTTACATTACAGATGGAGAAATGTCTCAGAATGCGTTTGACAGGTACGGGCTTACAGACCTTACGGCCTATATGAACAATAATGGAATTTCATTTTCTGTAATCCAGCTGGCACAAGGTTCATGTGCGGAAGAAATTTCTTATATGACGAAAAATACTCACGGCCGCAAGTATTATGTCTACCGTCCGGAAGGTCTTTCAGGTGTTATAAATGACCTTCTTGAGATTCCAAACGGATTGTACCGTTTCTCTTATGAATCAGCATTGCCGACGGATCTTGGCCGGTCATTCCTGCCTGTTGAAATAGAGACTTATATCATGAACCGTAGTGGCCGTGATGAGACCGGTTATTTTGCGCCTCTCGAATAATGAACCTGACGTAAGCTGTTGAAGGTATCGTGGGGGAAGGGCACTCCGGTTCCAGTGTTCCTTACCCTGGACTTTATTCGCGCTTACAGGTTTAATCCCCCGATGCTTTGCTTCGAGGTTCGTCATTCTGGGCAAGGGACTGAACAGGATTTTTTAGAACTGGAGCTTTCCGCCGATTCCTAATGTACATATGGCCGTGCACAGGCTGTCCCATGTGCATGACCATCCGAAATCAATATTACCATTAAGGCTGACGAATCTTGAAATCTGGAATTCTGTCTGGTGGGAATATTCATAGGACTGATATTTTTTTGTCTGGGATTCGTTAGTGCCGGGATTATACTGGTTCCATGTGCAGTTAAAGCTGTCTGTCTTTGTAATCCTTATCTTGCTGAAATCTCCATCGGGTTTGAAGAGTCTTGCAATCGAAATTACCGGACTGGAGTCCGTAGTGCGTCTCCATGCAAGACTGCATTTTGTCTGCCAGTTATACTGGTCTGAATATTCAAACTGGAATCCTGTCTTTAATGCTTTAAATTCATTTATGTAAAAATTTGACTGAATGTATGTTGTATATACCTGCTTAAGGTCTGAAGGTTGCGTCCTTGGAAATTTCAATGTCACGATGAATGATGAAATATATTCATCCCTTTCGAACCATGTTGCTATGGGACATGTTCCGCTGCTTCCAAAAATATCAAAGGCGGAAAAACGCAGTTCTGTTTTTGCCTGATAGGTGTCGGAAACGGTTTCAGTAACTTTGATGTCCCTTGCAAATGAAACCGATATTCCTGACGGTATTAATAAATCCCATGCAGAAGCATATATCTGACGCGAAAAGATGGCTTCGTATGTACCGTTGTAGCTTTTCATCTGGGCAGATTCTGATGCGGTTGTGCTGTTCATTACCTGGTCAGCCAGTTCCCCGCTGAAAAGGTCGTAAAATGCCGGTGCTTTGAAAAAATAATCACGTTCCATAAAGCCACCGCCCATATGGCCGATATCAGAATAGTAGTTTCCGCCCCTGCTGGTTTCATTTAAGGCAGAAGACGTTTTTTTCCAGCTTAATGAAAAAGAATTCCTGCTGATTTTGAATGGAATCAGGAACTGGAAAGCCGTTGAGTCTTCATAATTTATGCTGTTCCCCCGGCTGTATTTTCCTTCTTCTGAGAAAATGATTTTCGGTGAAATTGAAGAAAACGGAAGGAAAATCTGGTTTGAGAATTCGCCTTTTACATTCCGCCTGGAAGCATCTGAATCTCCGCAAGAGAACTGGTACTTTCCTGCATCTTTGTATCCCTGAAAATAATCATCATTTGAAAATGCGGTATTTTTTGAATAACGGGAAATGGACCGCTGTTCCACATTGCCGCTTATGTTCATCTCGTAGGATGTCCTGTTGCCGTTCAGTTTAAGGCTGATTGAATCGGAGGCTTTCTGTCTGGTTGACCATTCATCAGAAACGGCATCTGTCTCACCTTTGATGAAAAGCGGAAGTCCATATGCGGAAAAATCCATGGCGGCTTGGGAATCTTTTTTTACGGTCCTGTCATCCTTGCTGAAGTCATAGGAATCTGACAGAGAAATCATATTGAAAAGGGGAGAATCTGTTTTAACGGAATGTCCGGCAGATGAAAAATCGTAAGCAGATGTCTTTTCCCTTGCCAGGTTTGCAGAAAAGTCCAGTCCTGCGGCTGTAAATCCAATCTGTGAATCCATGCCAAAATCAGTCTTGTCTTCCTGTCGGTATTTTGTTTCAAAGCGGGAACTTACTTCTGTTCCACCGGAAATTGAAAAATCACTTAATATTGGAAAATCTCCGGCCTGCAGTATGATTCCGTCTTTCCGGTATGCAGTCCTTATCTTGTCGTCAATTATTACGTGAGGGCTGGAATCGGAAAGGTAGAATTCGTCTATGGCAAAATATCCCGTCCTGTGCCATTTTGTGCAGGAAGCTGTATTTACGGTTATCTTGAGTCTTGATGGTGAGACTGATTTATTTACGCGTACCGGTCCGTTCAGTTTTGTCCCGTCAATCTTAATTTCTGCAGAATTGAGGTCAATTGTCAGCCTGTGCCATAAGCCGTCGGCATATTTCCGCATGTCCTGCATGCTGACCTGTACCTTTGCGGCTATCTTTCCTTCGCCGGAAGGGCTTCCTGAATCTGTGTCTGTAACGAAAATAAGTCCCGGATCATTTTCCTGCTGCATGTCCACCGGTGCCGGGTCTGTCAGCCCGTAACGGAAGTACATATTCATTTCGGAATAGGGTGTAAGGTCGCTTTGGGAAAAATATCTGTAAGCAGTTATGGAAGTATCACCAGGAACTGTGTTTTCTGCTGATTTCCACTGGATTTTTTCTTCGTAATTCTTTCCGGCACCGAATTCACTGACATTGGATTTTGATATCTGGTCCTGGCCTTCATTTATTGAAAATGCATTATTCTGGATTGTGAACATTCCCCGGGAGACTATTTCATATGGACCGGCGGATATGGTTCCTTCAGATTTTTCCTGATTCTTATTCACTATTACCAGCCGTGCATCGTGGTCCGAAGTGCAGAATGCCCTGTCTTCATCTGTCAATGAAACGGAAACTGTCTGCCATCCTGATTTTGATGTGTCAAAAGCATTTATGACGTCTTTCTCATTCCTGCCGGAACCTGAAAGTGATATTTTCCATGTAGGAATAGAACCTGCATTTTCATGCTCAAAACTGCTGTCGGCTTTTACTCCAAGCTGAAGGTAGACATCCGGATTTTTTCCGCTTTCATTTTTCAAGGCGATGCTGAAAGTTGAAGCTGATGCCAGTTTTGAACCGGAAGTCAGTTTTATTGATGTTGCGGCCCATTCACTGTTTCCTTTTGTTCCTGTAAATGTCCATGATGCCGGTATTTTATATCCGCTGATTTCCCGGTCTTTTGATCCTGCTCCAGCTTTTACGGATGAACACGCATTAATGTCCAGTTCCTTTGCAATCACTGAATCTGACCGTGGGTTGAGTATCGGGGCAAGGTCATCGGGAAGTGAAATCCCTGAATTTTCCTGAAGGTATGTAGTGTCAGGAACCTGGTCATCCATTCCGGTAATCCTGTAAAAACCTGTGGTATTGCTGTTTTCTGCTGTGACCGCCGTTACATTGGAAATCATGAAATTTTCATTTTCATAAGCAATTTTTGTTGCGACAGTTGCAAATCCTGGTGAAGAAATGTTTTCGTCGGCATATTTTATTTCCGGGGAAACAGACCATCTGGATGCAAATGAAAAGTCGCCGTAAAGTTCCGGGGTAAAGTTGTAGCTGAATCCTGCTGCTGCACTTATTGCACCGTTTTTCTGTTCCGGTGAATCTTCATACCACAATATGCGGATTTTATCGGTAGGTGAAATGTAAGAAGACAGTGTTACTTCTCCGGATTCCGGATTGAATGAAGCCCCGGAATCAAGAATATCATTTTTGTAAACCTGTACTGTTCCTTCAATAGCTTTTGTGCCTATGTCGAAGCGTTTTGAAGAAGAAATGCTCCTGATTTTTATGGTAAGGTCGTCTCCCGTACCATAGCCCAGATATGTGCCCGGTGATGTGTCACTGAAAGGGTACCGCACAAGGGGATCTGTAATATCTGTGGAATCAGTATTGTTGTTGGTTATGTCTGCATACAATCTTATGGAAGAAAAAAAGTCATCATCTGTAAATGCAAGCTCATCTTCTCCTATGTCTGCTGAATATTCCGTACTTGGTTTTCCTGACGAGGCATGGGTGATGGCCGCATCTTCAGCATTTGAGGTTCCTGTATCGTATCTGTATGAAACGGAAAAAGGTGAGAATCCTGCAGGATGCTGGAGCAGGAGGACTTCCTGTCCTGCAATGTATGAGAAGAATCCTGCAATGCTGCTTCCGGCTCTGTCAGGAACGCTCCTTCTTCCTGATTTTCCGCTGTACGAATATGAAGTGACGTTGGGAACGGCAGACGTGGAACCGCTGTCTTTTACCGTGCGCGAACCGAATGCTTTCTGGATTCTGCCAAGGAATCCCGTGCCTGAATTTATTTTAGTACCGAATGTTCCCAGCTTTCCGTTCTTGAGACTGGTCAATGTTGATGAACCGGAAAATTCTACTGCCACAGCCGGTGCCTTTCCTCCATGAATCCGTGCGCCTGCATCTTCAGAAAGTATTATCAGTTTCCTTGCCGGAAGAAGCATGTAGTCTGATGTGGAAAGCTTTTTATATTTCCGTCCTTCTTCGTCGTAAAATGTTCCGGCATAATTTTCCACATATATGGCACTTACATCCTTTATACTTTCCTGATCAGGAAGTACGAAATAACGGCCTGTCATAAAGTCAGATTTACTGATGTTCCGTTCATTTAAGGCATTGTAGCCAAAGTATGTCTTTTCCCTTGCCGATATCATGTCATAGCGGAATGCAGCTGCTCCGTTCCATTTTCCGTATGGATCCTGGAAAAGACCTGAGATTCCCGGAGCCTGGTTGTCGCCACCGCCGATACCCCTGTTGACTTCATCAACGGAATATGTTGATGGGAAAATTACTTTCCGGTTGGAAACCCTTGCTTCCCTTACATAGCTGTCACTTTTATAACCTGCGGCAATTGTGTTTTTTTCAAAACCGTCGGCAAAGGCGGCTTCAAAATACCAGGTATTGTTAAGCATGAACCACATGGAAATGTCTACCTGCTGCTCAAAAACCGGAGTTCCGAATGATATGGCAAAGGGGTTCCCGAATCCCCATGTGGCTGTGGTAGTCTGTTTGAATCCGCCTTTCCAGAATCCGTTTGCAATGAATTCAATTTCATTTTCGTTTAATGACCGGCTGAAAAGGGTAGTGCCAGAAAAACCTTTTTCCGGCGGTGCTGCATCCGGCTTCTGCATGGCTCCGGTACTTTCTGCATCAACTTTATTGATTTCTTCTGCATAAGCGGAATTTACCGGACTAAATGCTGAAAAAAGCAGCGATAACGCAAGTATTAGTGCAAATTTCCTGTCACCAGGCTTTATGTTCAGAAGCCGGGCCTTATGTATTTTGATGTCGGGATTTTTCTGCTCCATCTGGAGGATTGATTTTTCGACTTTCTGTCTTTTTACTTCACCAAAGTCAAACAGATCCAGCTGTACGTCCTTTCCTTCTTCTTCAGTATTGTTGGCAGCAATTCCTAAAAGCCGTATCCCCCGGCCTGATTCGTATTTTTTTTGGAACAGCTCCATTACCCGCTGGAACATGTCATCAACTGATGTTATGTACTGGAAATATGTTTCCTGTATGCTTACCGTTGTAAAATCTTCATAACGGATTTTCAAGGAAATGGTGCGGCTGGTAAGCCTGTTCCTCAGCATCCTGAACATGAGGGCTTCTGACAGTTCAAGGAATGCGGTTTCGATTGAAGTAATGTCCGTCAGGTCATATTCATAGGTACTTTCAATTGATATAGAATGGGATTTGGGTTCTGAAAGGAAATTTTCCGGTTCAATTCCCCTGACGACATTATAAAGGAATCCTGCTGTTGCCGGGCCGAATATGTTTGAAAGGAGCTGTAAAGAATGTTCCTTTATGTCCCGGCAGGATTTGAATCCGGCATCTTTCAGCCTTTTCTGGGTCTTTGCCCCGATTCCCCATACTTTTTCCAACGGGAGCGAAAGCATGAATTTTTCTTCGTTTCCGGGAAGGACTGTGTAAAGTCCGTCTGGTTTCTGCAGGCCGGAGGAAATTTTCGCGATGTAATTTGTGGTTGCAATTCCTACCGAAACCGTAAGTCCTGTTTCTGCCTTGACCTGTGCCTTGAGTTTCTGCGCCGTGTCCACAGGATCCCCGAAAAGCCGCTGTGTACCTGTCATGTCAAGGAATGCTTCATCAATTGAAACCTGATGCACATCCGGAGAATATTGGGAAAATATTTCCATAACCCGCCGTGAGTATTCCGAATAAAGATGCATGTTGCCATGGATAAAGATTCCGTGGGGGCACAGTTCATACGCCTTGGCTGTCGGCATTGCAGAATGTACGCCGAATTTCCTTGCTTCATAAGAAGCCGTTGAAACTACGCTCCTCCTGTCGCCGGGTTTGCCGCCTACTATAACAGGTTTTCCCCTGTATTCGGGATGTTCCAGCTGCTCAACTGAGGCAAAGAATGCATCTAAATCTACGTGAAAAAAACATTTGGAGCCTTCAAAATTCATTCTGACTCCTGAATCCCGGAAGACGGCCGTTCCCTGATGGTATTTCCGTCAATGTCAAAGAAGAATGTTTCCCTTACGAACTTATTTTCACCGTCATCCTTGTAACAGGCCTGCACCTTTACCGTAGAACGTCCAGAAGAGTCAGGCATGTAGGAAAGTTTCAGTGTTTCAGGGGGATTGTCCGGAATCATAAAAAATTCTTCGCTGTTGATTATTTCCCTGTCGTCATTTGAGTAATATACAGGATTTTCGCCTTCACTGAGTACCGAAACCGTAAAGCGTTCTGCAGGAATCTTTGAGTTTATTTCTATGTTGCGGATTATGCCGTTATAGTATTTTGTCTCGTAAACCTTTACTGCCGTTTTTTCATTTAATCCTGAATCCCTTATTATTGCAGGCCTCTGGGGACGTTCAGCATATTTCCTGAAAAAATGGCTCAGCATTTTTACTGCACCGAAACTTGTTGCGCCCATCAGTATGAATCCGGCAGCTGTCGAAATGATGTAGGACGCAATGAGTTTTCCGTGGGTGAGTTTTTCCGTAAGGTGTCCAAGGATGCGGAGCCACATGAGGCAGACAGGGCAGGCTGCAAATGCAAGAAGTATGTTCGTAAACAGGTTTGAATATATGAATGAATGTATTTTTTCAGGAGGAGTATAGACTGCAATCAGCGTCATCACAGGAATGAATGGCACTATGAACAGCAGGCAGAAGAATGCGATGCTGTATACCTTTTTGGTAGTCCTTGAAATGTAGATGATTACATATTCTATGGCAAAAGTAATGCTCAGTGAAATATCTATGAGTGAAAAAAGGAATATGTTTACGATTGAAACAAGGGTCAGCAGGTATTCGTAGTGGAATATGTTCAGGCTTCCTTTCCTTGCGATGACTTCAATGATGAATATTACGGATACGATGATGAATGCAGTTATGACTTTTGAGCAGAAAAGCATTACGAGATTGTGTATTCCGCATTTGTGAAGGTAAGCCGTCATGTACTGGCCTGCATACAGTGCAGCCGTAAAGATTATGAGTGTTACTGGAAGGATGTAAGAACTGCGCAGTATGTATTTCCTTTTTTTTGCCGCCACGGATTTCCGCTTTCTGAAAAGAAATGTAAAATCACAGATTATGAAAATGCTGACTGCCGTAACCGCCATCAGGAAAAGGATTATTGCCTTTTCGCCTATCCAGTAAAAATGGAACTTTGTCTTTAAGGGAATGTAATGGGTGCACCAGTCCTCCGTAACCGAGATGTCATAATTTCTGACAGTTTCCTTTATTGTTTCTGTATAAAGGCTTTCTTTTCCGGATTCATAAAGGAATGAAAGTTCAGCAGCCGGTATTTCACTGTCTATGAATGTTGAAAGTCTTTCTGTGGAAGTGAATATACCTGCATTGTATAAGGAAAGGTATGCATTTCCCCTTATGACATATGGAATTCCGGAACCTGCTGCTGCACCTGAAAGGAGCTGTACCAGATATTCCGGTGAAGCCTTTCCGCTTTTCCCCGGGATTATGGAAGTAATCTTTGTTGATGAAAAGCTGAATAAAATTGCACTGATGTTTTCAGCACCCTTTAATCCGCTGCAGAAAATATTTGTACCGCTCATTTTTTCATTTCCGGGCAGTGACTGTTCATCACCGGCCGTAAATGATACCTTAATATTGAAATTCCGTGTTCCGGATTTCAGGTAATCCAGAAGACTGGTGATTATTTCCTTATGATTAAAGGCATCTTCCTGTGTAAACGCAAGAATGAGCGTCGTCTTGAGACGGCCGGAAGCATTCTGCTGGAATTCCGGGGAATCCTGCATGAAATTTACTTCTATGTTGAACGGATAATATTCATGGTTTTCTGATATGTTTTTCCTTTCAGGATTGAATGATCCGTCTGAAAGGTAATCAAAGGTTGCCTTTGAAAGCTGCCAGCCTTTCAATGATTCACTAGTTGAATTTATAGTTAAGATGAATAAAAAAAGGAAAAAAAAGGCCGGTTTCAATATTTTTTTTTTCACATTTATAGATTACAATTTATTAGTTTACATTGCAATATCAATTGTGGTATAATATCCACCAGCGTTTGCTGTATATAAAAAAAGGGTAAAACAACGGGGTTTTCTGGTAATGGCAACAGGTAAAAAATTCATGCTGGACCTTCCTCTCAAGGTCATTCTTACAGAAGCTGGTACTTCAAATTTTATCAGTCATAAGAAGAAGCTTCTCAGGATCAGACTTGCAGACAATATAGAAGAATATGGCATTTCCCTGGGAAAATTTTCTCCCCAGTCCCTTCAGAACATGATCCTGATTGATTACATTTCTAAAATAGAAATTTCCATGTCAGAATTTGTTTCCAAACGTCAGGAAATAATGGATCTTTCAAAACTCATTACATATTCTGTAATGTACAAGCAGTTTGACCGTGAAATTTTCCAGGCATATATTTCTACTGACTGTGTAAGGAAACATAACAGGACTCATCCGGGAAACCTTATTGATGAAAAGACGCAGATCAGTGACCGCCAGCTCCGTACCAATCTTGCCCAGAAGAACACGCTTATTGACCAGATCCGTAAGAACATACTTACTCCGATCTGGAAGAACATAATGGCTAATTCTGAATACAGTCCGGAAGAAAAAAATGTTTACCTGCTGATGTCTGAAAAATTCATGAACAGGCTCAGTCTCCTTAACTGGCACATTCTTACTGAATTCAATAAAGATGAAAACTTTGCCGAAATGGTCAGCGCAACAAGGACGATTCTTTCCCGCTATATGGATAAGTCAAAGGTTGCAGACTATATTTCCACAATGGTAATGGAACTTGCGCTTAACAATGAAAATACCAACATCCGTAAACAGGCTATGGATATGTATCCTAACCGGGATGACATCAACATGCTTATCCTTGATCCTGACGTGCGCAAGAAAGTCGTACGGGAACTTGAACAGAAGCATGAGCAGGTATTCCTCAGCTGGAAACTTGGTGGCGGTTCTACTGCCATCGGTAAGCAGGGACGTCTCCAGATTACGCTTTACAACAAGTCCGATGAATTCCAGGAAGTAAAGGAAAATATCGAGGCAAAGGCCCAGGCTGATACAAACAAGAAATCACTCGTTGACTTTTACAGGGAGCTTCCTGATGGAGAAGAAGGTACGGATCTGGGTATGTATTATCTTTCTTACCTTGATGATGCCTGTAAGAAGGTTAACGTAAAATTTGAATCTCTGGTCAATCAGTTTACACAGTCTGATCTGACTGTTATTACTTTGACATTCAATTTCTAGAAATATGGACAAACCACCGGCCAGACTGATTCTGATATTCCTTTTCATGGCAGCATTCATTTTCTGTCCGGCCTGTTCCAGTTCCCTTCCTGCGATTGCATATTGCGATGCAAATGTCGTCTTTGACTTTAAGGATTCGGACTCCAGCTGTGAACAGAAGCTTTCCGTATTTACGTGCATTGCGTCTGATGCACGGCGTATTGAAACAATCCTTGTAAAGAGTGCATCTTCTTCTTACAGATGGCTTATTGAAGATCCTGTAATTATTGAATCCGGTCCAAAACAGTGGGCCGGACACATGAGCCTGAAACCTGTTTATGACGGAAAGATTCCAGAAGGAAATTATTCCGTAATCATAACTGATGCATCTGGCAATGAAACTGAAAGCATGTTTTCAATCCAATACAATGAATCCCTTTTAAAATGCAAGGCAGCAGAAGTGAAAAACTTACTGAATGCGGGAAGTGTTGAAAAGATTGCAGTATATTCTGATTCAGGCGACCTTCTTTATTTTGATGTTGAAAAAGAAAGCTGGCAGGAAAATGTTGAGAACATATGGAAAAACTTTAATGATGCAGCTTATTTCAGGACCGTTGTGTTCAACGGGCTTGTGGTGTGCATGCTTCCTCCTGTTTACAGGAACGGCAGATGGAGTCTCTGACCGGTGGTGACTGAAAACTTAAAATTTAAGATTTTACCATAATAAATATAATTTTACAGAGGTGGAAAAAAATGGACGGAAATTCTGGCTCGAATAATGAATCGGATTTTTACAGGACGATAAAGACTTATGTGTTGAGGGCAGGCCGCATGACAGGTGCCCAGCAGCGTGATTATAATGAACTTTCCCATATATGGTGCATTCCATATGAACCTAAGCAGCTTAATTTTGTTGATCTTTTCCAGAATACGAATCCTATTGTTGTTGAAATCGGTTTTGGAATGGGAAGTGCCACTGTTGAAATTGCCAGGAACAATCCTGACATCAATTATATCGGTCTTGAAGTACATACTCCGGGGGTCGGCAGGGTGCTGGGAGAAATCCGTAACCTTGGTTTGAAGAACCTCTATATTATTGAACATGATGCGCTGGAAGTCCTTGCCAATATGATTCCTGATAATTCTGTAAACGGTTTCCACATCTTTTTTCCTGATCCATGGCCAAAGAAAAAGCACCATAAACGCCGTCTCGTACAGCGTCCAAGGACGGAACTGCTTGCAAAGAAACTTGCAAAGGGCGGCTATGTCTATATGGCAACTGACTGGCTTGAGTATGCTGAATCAGCAATGGAAGAGTTGAAACTTACTGAAGGACTTAAGAATAAATACGAAGGCTTTGCAGAAAAGCAGGAATGGAGGCCGGTGACAAAATTTGAACGCAAGGGACTTGCCGCCGACCGGGTAATCAGCGAACTTCTTTTTGAGAAACAGTAAAATGATGCAGGATTTATTTGATGTTGATGCTGCCAGTGCAGATAATGAAAAGCTCAGACGGGTAAAGGAACTGGAAAAACTCATCCGCCGTTATCAGGACTCTTATTATAACGGTGAAGGTGAAATTTCTGACCATGATTTTGACCTGCTTTGGGATGAATTGAAATCCCTGGATCCTGAAAATCCTGTATTGAAGAAGGTAGGGCAGGATTCCGGCAATTTCCAGAAAGCCCGGCATGTAATGCCTATGGGAAGTCAGGAAAAGGCTGCCGATCCGGAGCAGTTCATGGAATGGGCTTCAAAGCATGTTTATGATGAATATCTTGTTGAATACAAGCTTGATGGTGCTTCACTTGAACTTCAGTATGAAGGCGGCATTTTAAAGCGCGCCGTTACGAGGGGCGACGGCCAGACCGGTGATGACATTACTGCAAATGCAAAGAAAATGCACGGAGTCCAGCCTGTGCTTTCTGTAAACGGTAATGCCGTTGGTTTTACAGGAGGAATCCGCGGTGAAGTGATAATGACTCATCAGGTACATGATTCACTGTTTGCGGATAAGGCAAACTGCCGTAATGCGGCCAACGGACTTATGAAGCGCAAGGACGGACAGGGGAGCGAAAACCTGACGCTGATAGTATATGATGCACTTTCACTTGAAGGTGGACAGCCATTTAAAGACGAAGAAGGAAAGATTTTGTGGCTTAATTCCCTTGGATTTAATGTAGTTCCGCTGAAAATATGCAGGAATGCAGAAGAAGTCATTGAATACCGCAGTTCTGTAATGGAAATCAGGAAGGGACTTGATTATGATATCGACGGCCTTGTCGTAAAGGAACGCACGATTAATTTTGAAGATGCAAGCCGGACAAGGCCTGACCGGCAGATTGCGTTCAAGTTCAGTCTGGAAGAAGCTGTTTCAGTGGTCAGGGAAGTTGAATGGAGTGAATCAGGTTCAACATATACTCCTGTTGCAATATTCGATCCTGTTGAACTGGCAGGTACGGTGGTTCAGCGTGCAAGCCTTGCAAATCCTGATACCTTGCGTGCCCTTGGCGTAAAAATTGGAAGCCATGTGGTTGTCGTAAAGCGTGGCGAAATAATTCCTAAAATAGTTTCGCTGGTTCCTGGACAGACGGACGGCCTTAAGGATGTTGTTTTCCCTTCAAAATGTTCTGAATGCGGTTCTGAACTCGTTGATTCAGGTTCAAGGTTGTACTGTCCCAACAAAAACTGCCGTAAACGCATCCTTCACCAGCTGTTCAAATGGATTGAATGTGCAGACATCCGTGACCTTGGTGAATCCCTTGTGAATGCACTTTTTAATGACAGGAAGGTAAATTCTGTTTCTGACCTGTACCGGCTGACGGAAGCGGATCTGGTTCCATATTTCCTTAACGAAGAAAGCCGTGCCAGTGACAAAGTTTCACTGGGGGCAAAAAAAGTGGCACTTTCCATAAAGAATCATTCAAAACTAAAGCTTTCTTCTTTTGTTGCCGGCTTTGACATAGAAGGTATCGGTGAATCAATGGTGGATAAGCTGGTTGCTGCCGGTTTTGACAGCCTTGAAAAACTTCTTTCTGCTTCTGCCGCCGATTTTGAAGGTGTATACGGTTTTGCGGAAATTACAGCAGGGACCCTTGAAGCCGGCTTAAAGGAAAATGCTGCGGAAATGAAGCTGATTACGGAATCGGGATTCATTGAAATAGAAACGGCTGCCGGTGGAATACTTTCCGGAAAATCGTTCTGTTTTACCGGTGAACTCCATTCCATGAAGCGTGCTGATGCGGAACTGATTGTAAAAAATGCCGGAGGTTCAATAAAGTCTTCCGTTACCAAAGACCTTTCTTACCTTGTGACTAATGATGTTACAAGCGGATCTTCGAAAAATGCAAAGGCCGCAAAACTGGGAATTCCTGTGATTACAGAAGATGAATTCCTGAAAATGGCTGGCCAAAGAGCATGATTCAAAGCATCTTACATAATTTTCAGAAAAGAGCTGTATAGCTGCAATACCGGAATGTTTGTTCCAGCTTGCAGCTTTCCAAAAAGCAGATTTTAATGTTTCACCCGGATGCTGGAATAATTCAGCATGACCGGGGAAACTGTCATAGTAGCGCTGTTACATTTTTTTCTTAAGGGCGGTAAGGGCATTCCATGGTTCGCCCCATCCATTAGATGATGCCTTATCATAAAATGCAGCAGCCTTTTTGTAATCCTGTGGCACGCCTCTTCCATTTTCGTACATGCGTCCCAGATTATACTGTGCTTGTCGGTTTCCCTTGTCGGCGGCCTTCTGAAACCATTCAATAGCCTTTGAGTAATCCTTAGGCACACCGTATCCATTATAGTACATGAATCCAATGTTAGTCTGTCCATTACTATTACCCTGAGCAGCAGCCTTCTGGTACCATTCAATAGCCTTTGCGTAATCCTGAGGTACTCCTCTTCCATTCTGGTACATGAGCCCAAGATTATTCTGTCCATCGCTATTACCCTGGTCGGCAGCCTTCCTGTACCATTCAGCAGCCTTTGCATAATCCTGAGTTACACCTCTTGCCTGTTCGTACGCGAGTCCAAGATTGTACTGTGCCCCAGCATATCCCTGATCGGCAGCCTTATGGAACCATTCATTAGCCTTTGCGTGATCCTGAGTTACACCTCTTGACCATACGTACATTAACCCAAGAAGATTCTGTGCCCTGGCTTGTCCCTGGACGGCAGCTTTCTGGTACCATTCAGCAGCCTTTGTGTAATCCTGTGTTACACCTCTTGCATTTTCGTACATGAGTCCAAGATTGCACTGTGCTATGGCATATCCCTGGTTAGCGGCCTCCTGATAATATTCTATTGCCTTTGCGTAATCTTTTGGCACACCTTCTCCAAGTTCGTACATAAGACCTATGCCATTTATACCGGGAGCATATCCCTTATCAGCAGCCTTTTGATATAATTCCCTGGCCTTTGCATAATCCTGTGCCATGCCTACGCCATCATTGTAACACCACCCAAGATTATAAATGCCGCAAAGGCTTCCCTTATCAGCCGATTGTTTTATAAGTTCAAGTCCTTTACCTACATCTGCATTACAACCTCTGCCAAAACAGTAGCAGCCGCCAAGGGCACCGATTCCATCAATGTCCCCCTGGGCTGCACTTTTTTCTGCCCAGATGAATTCATTTTTTGTTGAACCGATGCTTCTGTAGTAATACCAGAGGTAATACTGGATTTTTGGATCATGGTCTTTTGCTTCAAGTTCAAGGAGTTCTGCTTTCGGCTTTCCGATTAAGGTTTTGTAGTCAATTGCATTTTCCATTACAACGGCCTTGTAAACCTTAAGGGATTCGCAAAGTTCGTCAGTAAGGAATGGAACTTTTTCTTCAAAAGCTTTTTTTATCATTCGGTCGGCTTTTAAGATGTAAGATTTTTCAAGTTTGTTTGAACCTTCGCCGCAGCTGTCCAAAAGTTCCTTGGCAAGCATGATGTAGCTTGTATCTCCGCTTGCTTCTGCAAAGTTCTTGTAGAATTCAATCTTACGGCATTTTAAAAGCACTGAATCGCTCCAGTATTTTTCAGCATGCTTAATTTTTTCTTCAACAAGGGAATAGCTTTTATTTTTTGAAGCGATGTCAATTTCAACAAGATTTGTGCAAAGCTCGTCTGCCTGAAGCATTTTAATTTCGTTCAGTGCTCCTGAAGGATTAAGCTTTGCAAGTGCATTTATATAAATGCTGAATACTTCCTGGTTTACAGAATATTTTTTGTAGAGAGGTTCAATTTCAGATAGTGCTTCTCCGGCATTTCCTTCTTCATACAAAAGGTGTGTTGCCTTGTCTAAGGAAAGCCTGTCAAAAGAACTGAGCGAGTTGCCGTTTGATTCAACGCTTTTTGTAGTTTTGTTGTTTTTTACGATATTTTCAAGCTCAAGGGCGCGGGTTGTAGAAATTCCAAGCTGAGACTGAAGGCCCATGAGTTCCTTTCTTTCTGCCATGTCGATTCTGTCGTCTTCAAGCATTCGTTCAAGAGTCTGCATGTAAACGGATTCTTTTTCATTTCCAGCATTGTCGCGGCAGGCTTTACATTTTCCAAGTTCTATAACATAGCAGTCCTTGCATGTAAAATTACCGCAGACAGGACAGGTATAACCTTCAATTCTTATAGTGTTGCGTCCGCAGACATGGCACTTTTCAACTTTTTTTGTTTCGTCATCATTGTTAATGATTGTTGCATTCCCTGTAATGTTGGTCTCTGATTTTTTGCCGATTACGTCGCCAGACACAACACTCTTGTCACCAATGGAAAGTCCGCTTCCGGAAGCACTGACTTGCTGTCCCTGGGGTGCTCCACAATATCCGCATAGTTTCATTTCTTTCGGAAGTGTTTTTCCGCATTTGGCACAGGTTTTCATTTCTGAAACAGGTTCTCCGCAAGTCCCGCAGAAAGTATCGCCAGGTTTAATTTCATCGCCACATTTAGCACATTTCATCATATGTATGTCCTCTTTGGAGTCCCAAAAATTTAAGATTTAGGGATGCTCTTAATCATTGAAAATGGTATCAATCTAAGTATAGCATAGAATTCTAAATATTCACTAAAAATCGAATTTTGAAGGAACAGAAAGGCAGTTTTTTCTGTTGAGCGGCTTTTGGAAGGTTACATGATGGGCTGTCATGTATACATGCTCATTCATAGAATGCCTGAATATCCAGTGGGGAAATGGAATGCATGGCAGTATTGATGGACATGCAGCAGGAAAACAGCGTGCTCCGTGAAAACAACAGGCAGATTCTTTATGAATATGATGGATTGAACCGTCTTGTAAAGATTGACTATCCTGATACGGAAGATACCTTGTATATATATGGAAGAAACTCTGACAAAATTCATGGTGCAGCC